>JASJDO010000039.1 GCA_030065115.1 Rhizobiaceae bacterium
ATATCCCTGCTCATCATATGAGGCCTTTAGCGCTTTCAAATCCATGACAATCCTCCCAAACAGTCATGTTTTGATGGTTTACCCAAACCGTTTCTTTGACAAGAATTATTTGCGACATCAGTTCAAAGCGTGCATCGTGGCACGAAAAGAGGGAAAAGCCGATGAAACTTCGCCTGCATCACGTCAATTTCGCCACTGAAAACGTTTCAAGGATGGATGCATTTTATCGCGATGTGATGGGGCTTGATGAAGAGACGCAAGGGTTACCGGTCCTCGAAAAGAAAAAGGGATATGACGGCGACGTGGCCTTCAGGACCGATGGTGACATCCAGTTCCATCTGGCCAGGAAAGATCTGGAAGTGGGTTTCAAAACCGGTCATGCAGTCAATCCGTTAGATCGCGGCCATATCGCCTTCAGAACGGACGATATCGAAGCATTCAAGAAGTCACTGGAGGAAAAGCAAGTCCCCTACTCTGACTTTGGAAATGTCGCGGTGAAAGGCTGGCACCAAATTTTCTTTTATGACCCCGATTGCAATGTGATCGAGGTTCATCAGGTGGATGAGGGGTAGTGAATGTTGCCAGTGGCTGGAGTAAGCCCTTTTTTGAAAAATGCTGTTCAATGAATGAGCGTCAGCTTTGTTTCTCTGGTCTGGATTTTCAAATTGTTCATCTAACCTGAAGTGTGCTTTTTTGCTTCGTTTTCAGCGATCTGATGGGCAAGAGAAGCGCGTTCGGCACGGGCTGTATCGCCATCTTCCAGAGCTAAATACTCCAACAGAGCAATAACATTAGAGGAAGTAACAATGTTTCGGAGCCGTCTAGCAATATGTTGCGCTAGTCGCTCACTTACTTGGTATAGTCCATTGCCTTCTTGCCATAAATCAGAGTAATCCAATACCAAGTCTATAATCAAGCTGACGGCGGGTTCGGTGTCGTAGGGGCCAGCTAGCACATCGATAACTGGGTCAACGTCAAGCCCGCCAGATGCTGTCATTTCCAGTATATCAATCGGGTCATACTCCCAATTGACTTGCGGTCTTTCGGATAACCTCCAAAGCATTAATTCATGAAGATACTGTCTGACCGAATTGCGCTCATGGTCGTCCAACTCTTTCCACATACAGGGAAAATATGTAGAGAATAATGCGAATAGGCCGGCTGATCGCAGATCTTTCCCGGTCGCAACAAACTCTAGAGTACGAGGCAGGAGGACCGCTAAATCTTGACCTGCTCCCTCTGCCTTTGCTGCATTGTGGTATTCGCAAAGATCAACGTAAGATATTTCCTGTGGGGCAGATCTTCTAATGCGCTCAATTGCTTCAGGAGAAGCACAGCAAACCGTACAAGCTATTGGACCACCATCTGAGAACTTTCGGTGCTGAAAAGCGTCGTAAAGTTCAGCTATAGCCAAATTCATTTTTTCTGGCAGCAGAGCATTGGTTTGCAATTCTGATTGTAATTCATGCATTTTGTGATTCTAGCTTGCTGTTAATGTGTGAAAAAGTTCTAATGAAAAAGCTGACAATAAAATGATCGCTGCGGGAGGTAGCTTTACCCGCAAACGGGAATAAACAACTCTGTTTGCGCCAAGGCTACAGCTATAAAATTTTCGATTCATTGGGCTGAATAATCAGCTATTCGCCAGCTCACGCGCCTGGATCATTTCCGGCGTCATTTCCGCAGGTGTGAGTTCTACACTCTCTCCGCAACCACAAGCCGAACTTTGATTGGGATTGTTGAACACGAAACCGGTGCGCAGTTTTGTCACTTCAAAGTCCAGCTCCGTACCGAGCAAAAACAGAACGGCTTTCGGATCGATGAAAACGGTGCCCTCGGGCGTATCAACCTTGTCTTCGCCCTTGATCACTTCTTCGGCCAGATCAACGGTATATTCCATACCTGCACAGCCGCCATTTTTCACGCCGATGCGAATACCGGCCGCATCCGGGTGATTGCCCATGATTTCGCCAATACGGGACCGTGCTGCGTCTGTGAGTGTGATTACTTCAAAGGCCATTTCAAATTCCTGAAAACTCAGAAAAACAACTTAACGATTGCAACAATTGCAAGTGTGGCGGTTGAGCCAACAATTAGCGGATAATAGCGGTTTTCTGAGTTGATTTTGGCAGTTTCCGCAATCAGTTTTGAAATCTCCGCGTCAATTTTTTGCCTGTTGACCTCGTCCATAGTGCTTTTGCTCACTTTTTAACTCCCACACAATTTACCACAAACACCTGAACTAAACCATAAGACAGAATTTTCTCAATACCAACCTAGCGCCACTTGCGCCTCTTCAGACATGCGCTCCGGCGTCCATGGTGGATCATAGGTCATTTCCACGTCCACATCCATCACACCTTGCACACCGCCTATGGCATCCTGCACCCAGCCCGGCATTTCACCCGCCACTGGGCAGCCCGGCGCAGTGACAGTCATCACCACCTTGATCATCCGATTATCTTCAATATCTACCTTGTAGATGAGGCCCAGCTCATAAATATCGGTCGGAATTTCAGGATCATAAACGGTTTTCAGTGCAGCTATGATGTCACGCGTCATCCGCTCAAGCTCTTCCGGCGGAATGGAAGATGCCGTTTCCGTGCCCATTGCGACAGCATTTGGGGCTTCTTCCACTGGTGCATCCATATGATCAGCCATTTCTTAATCCTCTGATTGTTCGTGGAATCAGTCCAAGCCACATCAAAATCAATACCGAAAATCCAATTTCAGAAGCAAATTCATACTCCAGATAATACAGAATGATAGAACCTGCGATGATTATTGCAAAAGTAGAAAATAACAAACTCGTCGGAACCCACCGGTTACCAAGTTGAAAACTGCCGAGTACAAGCAAGTGGAACACGGCAAATATGGTAAAAAGTATAGCAAAAAACACCAAGAGAGTCATTTTCGTGTAACTGCCTATCCAAAAAAGCTGCGCGCTTTTTCAAGCGCTTCGACCAGCACATCCACTTCCTGCTTTGTATTATACATAGCAAAACTTGCCCTACATGTGGAGGTGACGCCATATTTTTGCAAGAGGGGCTGCGCGCAATGGGTCCCTGCCCGCACTGCGACGCCTGAACGGTCAATCACCATGGAAACATCATGGGCGTGAATGCCTTCCAGTTCAAAGGAGAAGATTGCGCCCTTGTCCGGCGCATTACCGAATATTCTGAGTGAATTGATCTTGGTCAGCTGTTCATGGGCATAATCACGCAAATCATTCTCATGCGCCAAGATCGCGTCGCGGCCAATGGATTCCATATAATCAAGCGCATGGCCCAACCCAATCGCCTGAGCAATGGGGGGCGTACCGGCTTCAAAGCGATGCGGCGGATCAGCGTATGTAACTTCATCTTCCATCACATCCAGGATCATCTCACCACCACCCTGATAGGGCTGCATGGATTTCAGAAACTCCATCTTGCCGTAGAGAGCACCAATACCGGAAGGACCGTAAAGCTTGTGGCCGGTAATACAGTAAAAATCGACATCCAGATCCTGCACATCAACCGGCAAGTGCACAGCGCCTTGGGATCCGTCTGCCAATACCGGAATATCGCGCTCATGCGCAATCGCACAAACGTCTTTCAGCGGAACGACTGTGCCGAGCACGTTGGACATATGCGTGATGGCGACCAGCTTCGTCTTGTCGCTCAACGCATCCTTGAACGTGTCCATGTTGAACGAACCGTCTTCCTCCACATAAACCCATTTGAGCTTCACACCTAAGCGTTCGCGCAGGAAATGCCACGGCACGATGTTGGAATGATGCTCCATAATGGTGAGGACAATTTCGTCACCCTCTTGGAGGTGTTTCATTGCCCAGCCATAAGCAACAAGATTGATTGCCTCGGTCGTGCCTTTTGTAAAGATGACCTCATCCACACTCGGCGCGTTGAGGAACGCCCTCACCTTCTCCCGCGCAGCCTCATAGGCTTCCGTGGTCGCGTTGGACAAATGATGCAAACCACGATGCACGTTTGAATACTCATGGCTGTACACATGGCTCACAGCGTCAATCACCGCTTTCGGCTTCTGAGCTGACGCACCATTGTCCAGATAGACTAGCGGTTTGCCATGCACTTCCCGCGAAAGAATGGGGAAGTCAGAACGGATTTGATCGATTGGATATGTCATCAAATATTTGCGTCCAGCCAATCATCAATAATGCCGGTAAAGGCCTCTTCAAGCTCTTCACCTGCTTCAAGCTCTTCAACTACCTCATCCACAAACGCCTTGATGAGCAGCCCACGAGCTGTTTTCTGATCGATGCCGCGTGCCTGCATGTAGAACATATGCTCGTCATCGATATCGGTAACCGTAGCGCCATGAGCGCAAATTACGTCATCAGCAAAAATCTCAAGTTCCGGTTTGGCTGAAAAATCGCCTTCATCAGTTAACAACAGCGTATTACATGCCATTTGTGCGTCTGTCTTTTGCGCAGGCTGGGCAACCTTGATCTGGCCCTGGAACACACCATGCCCATCACCCGCAACGACGTTGCGGAAAAGCTCTTCCGCATTGGTGTGCGGCACATTGTGCTCCAGCACAGTCGTCACATCAATATGCGCATTGTCACCAACAAGGTTCACACCACGGATGGCGAGGTTCGCATTCTCGCCATTGACCGCGATTTTCACCTCTTGCCGGACCAGTTTTCCGCCAGCGTTCAGAACAAAGATAGACAAATCAGCATCTTGCGCCAGCGTTACATTGAGGCGTGCCAAATGCGTTGCCCCAACACCGGCTTGCTGAACAATGAAATACTCAACCTTCGCGCCCTGCTGAACATTGAGTGAAACCGCCGAAGACGTCATGTGATTGGCATCAGACCGACCCATTTGGCGTTCGATGAAACGACTGGTTGAACCTTCGGCAGCGGTGATGGAAAAACGGGTCGAAGCAATGCTCTCAGCAGCCCCCGTATGCGCATGGGCGAGACCAATGGTCTGTGTGACTTCCTTGCCCTTGGCGACTGCTATGCTGACGCCAGCGGTTGTGATTTTGCTGTTGATTTGCGGAATTGTATCATCCGCACCACCATCGGCTGACAATGCATCAGGGAGATCACGCGAAACCATCACCCCTTCCGGCAAAGTCTCATTTCGCTCAAAGCCATGACCATCATAAAAATGAAGCACGCACGCATCACTCGCAAGACGCGGAAATGAATCGCCCATGGTGCGCGTTGCGTCGTCTTCAGGGCGAGCAGCTTGTTCGCCCAGTGATTTCAGGTTCGCGCGCAAATCAGTATAGTGAAAACTCTCCACCCGGCGCGTTGGCAGCATGAAACCCAGGGTCTCTTCTGCGGCTGTTTTTTGAATGTTCATCTCAACAATTCCCGGTTCAAGCAGCGCGAGCAATCACGTCTGCATAGCCGTTTTCTTCCAGATGCAGAGCAAGCGATTTGTCACCAGATTCGATGATACGTCCCTGATACAAGACGTGCACACTGTCAGGCACGATGTGTTCGAGCAGGCGTTGGTAGTGCGTGATTACGAGGAATGCACGTTCCGGGTCACGCAGACGATTGACGCCGTCAGAAACAATTTTCAGCGCATCGATATCGAGGCCTGAATCTGTTTCGTCCAATACGCAAAGCTTTGGTTCCAACAATTGCATTTGCAGGATTTCTGCGCGCTTCTTCTCTCCGCCCGAGAAGCCAACATTCAGCGCACGCTTGAGCATGTTGAAGTCAATGTTCAACTCGCCAGCAGCCGCCTTTACCGTTTTAATGAATTCGGGCGTGGTATACTCTTCTTCATCCCGTGCCTTGCGCTGCGCATTCATCGCCGCCTTGAGGAAGTTCATGGTTGGAACACCGGGAATTTCCATTGGATACTGGAAGGCAAGGAATACGCCTGATGCCGCACGCTCGTCAGGCTCCATTTCCAGAATGCTTTCGCCGTTGAAGAGGATATCGCCTTCGGTGACTTCATAGTCTTCCTTACCCGCAAGAACGTAGGACAAGGTGGATTTACCGGAACCATTCGGCCCCATAATGGCTGCGACTTCACCCGCCGCAACGGACAAGTCCAGACCTTTGATGATTTCAGTTTCTTCTTCCGCAATGCGGACATGGAGGTTTTTGATTTCTAGCATTTTTCTACTCTGCTGCTTTGAAGTGATCAATCACTTCGATTTTTCCGACGATTTTTTCGTTAAACTCTTCAAGTTCCTCGGCAGGAACCCACAATTCCTCGTGTTGTTTGCCGCCGACCACTTTGCGGTCAAACTTGGCGCAATAAGCTGCTTGGACTTCAAATTGGGTTACAAACCCTTCTTTAGAGCTATATTTCGTATTCCAGTCACGAGCGATTTGCGCCGCGTACTCTCGATTGGTAACCGGATAAAAGATTGGCTGTTCCGGCAATCTGGGAGGAAATGCCTCAAAATCCGCTTTCTCAATGAGCTTGAGTTCGTCTGGCCCAACCGGCCGAAAAAGTGTGACTGTATCACTCATCACTTAACCCCAACATACTTCATCAAGATCGAGACTACCCAAGGACCCAGCATCCACGCAATCAGGCCACAAACCGGCGTCCAGCTTTCTTCTGCACGGCCAAAAAACATCTCAATCATCGGCAGCACAACAAAGACAAGCGGGAACACGATCATCCATCCAAAGATAATCATGCGCACCCAAACCGATGACAGGAGTTGCTCACGGGTCATGAAATTATCCCACACTCCCCTCTAACGAGATGCTGATGAGTTTTTGTGCTTCAACTGCAAATTCCATCGGCAACGCTTGAATGACCTCTTTCACAAAGCCGTTCACGATCAATGCAATCGCTTCCTCTTCCGGAATGCCGCGTTGCAAGCAATAGAAGAGCTGATCATCAGAAATCTTCGACGTCGTTGCCTCATGCTCAAACTGGGCCGTTGAGTTCTTGGCTTCAATATACGGCACAGTGTGCGCGCCGCATTGATCGCCAATCAGCAGTGAATCACACTGCGTGAAGTTTCGCGCATCCGCCGCTTTCTTGTGCGCAGAAACCTGACCACGATAGGTATTGGATGAGCGCCCTGCTGAGATACCCTTGGAAATAATCCGGCTTTTTGTGTTCTTGCCCAAGTGGATCATCTTGGTGCCGCTATCCACTTGCTGAGCGCCATTGGAAACAGCAATCGAGTAAAACTCACCTTGCGAATTGTCGCCACGCAAAATGCAGGACGGATATTTCCAGGTAATAGCAGAACCGGTTTCAACCTGTGTCCAGGAAATCTTGGAATTGTCACCCCGACAATCGCCACGCTTTGTCACGAAGTTATAGATCCCGCCCTTGCCGGTTTCATCGCCCGGATACCAGTTCTGAACCGTCGAGTATTTGATTTCGGCATCTTCCATTGCGACGAGTTCAACAACCGCCGCATGAAGCTGGTTCTCATCGCGTTGCGGCGCTGTGCAACCCTCAAGATAAGAGACGTACGAGCCCTTTTCTGCAATAATGAGCGTCCGCTCAAACTGACCGGTATTGATCTCATTGATGCGGAAATAGGTCGAAAGCTCCATCGGGCAGCGAACGCCTTCCGGTACATAAACAAACGAACCGTCAGTAAAGACAGCACTGTTCAGGGTCGCGTAGTAGTTGTCAGTCACCGGCACAACAGAGGCGAGATATTTCTGCACCAGTTCCGGATGCTCACGAATGGCTTCTGAGATCGAACAGAAGATCACGCCAGCCTTCGCCAACTCATCCTTGAATGTGGTGACAACAGAAACAGAGTCGAACACAGCATCCACTGCCACACGGCCTGAAGAATAAACATTGTCGGACGCTTCATCGTCGAGCGGGCTTGGCTCGCCAGGGCGACGAACGCCAGCGAGGATTTCCTGCTCTTTTAGCGGGATACCAAGTTTCTCGTAGGTGCGGAGCAACTCGGGATCAACTTCATCGAGACTCTTTGGGCCATCTTCAAAATTCTTGGGAGCCGCGTAATAGTAGATATCCTGAAAATCAATTTTCGGATAATCCACACGCGCCCAGGAAGGTTCGTCCATCTGCTTCCAACGCTCAAACGCCTCCAGACGCCAGTTCAGCATCCATTCCGGCTCTTCTTTCTTGGCCGAGATGAAACGGATAATATCCTCGTTCAGCCCTTTCGGGGCTTTCTCGGACTCAATCTCGGTGGCAAAACCATACTTGTATTTGTCAACGTCAATTTCGGCGACTGCATCAATGGTTTCCTGTACGGCGGGCATATCTGCTCTCCAACTTTCTTAGTATTACGCGGCCATTCGGCCAATTATTGTTCTCCACGCATCCAGAAAGCGGTCCGCCTCTTCCTGCGTAGAATTCCAGCCAATACTGACGCGCAATGCGCCAGCCATTTCTTCTGCTCCGGCTCCCATCGCTTCAAGCACATGGCTTTGTTTCACTTTGCCTGATGAACACGCAGAACCAGACGACACCGAAATCCCCTCAAGGTCCAACGCGACAAGTGCGGTCTCGGCTTTCACGCCGCTGACTGAAAAACAGGATGTATTTCCCAACCTTGTAACTGATCTGCCAAAGAATACCGGCTGTGAAATTTCGTTGCCTGCCACCAGTGATATAGTGCTCAATCCGTCCTCAATCGAGTCCCGCAAAGTATATTTCTGGATATTCATAGTCATATTATCCAGATGCCACTCGCAGGCGGCACCAAATCCGGCAACTGCCGCGACATTCTCCGTTCCGCCTCGATGAAAACTCTCCTGCCCGCCACCCTTCGAAAGCGGCAACGGAGATAATGCTCCATTGGCCAGAACTAGTGCGCCAACACCCTGCGGGCCGCCAATCTTATGGCTTGAAAGGATCAGAAAATCGGCACCGGTCTCGGACAGGTTGACCGCAATCTTGCCAAGCGCCTGCACCGCATCAACCAGGAAAAAGCAATCGTGCCGGTGAACGACTTCCGAAATTTCCTGAACTGGTTGCACAACACCGGTTTCGCTGTTTGCCAACTGGACAGCGACAATTGCGGAACCTTTTTCAAAATCATGCCCGGACAATGCGGCATCCAGGAAACCGACATCCACAATTCCGTTTTCATCAACCGGGAGCCGTTCAATGGCGTCTGGATGAAATCTTCCGCCGCCCAATACACATGGATGCTCGGTTCCGCATACATATAATGTGGAAATTGCAATTTCCTGTCCGCCGCCGCGGATTACTGGCGAAAGTGCGTGATTCGCAGCTTCTGTTGCACCAGAGGTAAAAATCACATTAGCGGGCGTTGCATCAACCAGAGCTGCTACTTGCAGACGCGCATTTTCCAGCGTCTTACGGGCATTTCTACCTTCAAAATGAACCGAAGATGCATTTCCCGGGTCCGAAAGCGCATCAATCATTGCCTCACGCGCACAATCCAACATTGGCGCGCTGGCGTTGTAATCGAAATATATGCGCTCCACTCGAGACATCCTGAATGCGTTTCACGATCGTTTCTTAAGGATAATCACTGCAATTGCCACCAGATGCGCAATTTACTTGAAATTGCAGCGCCGGATTGTTTAAGAAGGCGCTTCAGGCAGGTTTGGTTGTGAATCCAGTTTTGAATAATTCTAAACTGTTGTAGAAATCAGACCTCACATCGTCAAGTGCCGAGGCGGAATTCTTTCACGTTTTTCCGCCGCAATTGCAGCTCGGAGAATTCATGCCAGAAGTCATTTTCAATGGTCCTGTCGGCAGGCTGGAAGGCCGTTATCAGCCATCCAAGGACAAAACAGCCCCTATTGCGCTCATCCTGCATCCACATCCGCATCCAAAATTTGGCGGCACCATGAACAACAAGATCATCTATGATCTGTTCTATATGTACCTTGAGCGCGGATTTACCGTACTTCGTTTCAATTTCCGCGGAGTTGGACGCAGTCAGGGCGAGTTTGACCACGGCCAGGGCGAACTATCAGATGCCGCTGCAGCGCTGGATTGGGTACAATCAATGCATCCTGATGCCCGTGGATGCTGGGTAGCCGGTTTTTCATTTGGTGCGTGGATTGGCATGCAATTGTTGATGCGCCGCCCGGAAATCGAAGGCTTTATGTCAATTGCGCCACAACCAAACATCTACGACTTCTCATTCCTGGCCCCCTGCCCGGCTTCAGGCTTGATCATTCATGGCTCTGACGACCGAGTAGCGCCACCTGAGCATGTTCAGGGACTGGTGGACAAATTGAAGGCGCAGAAGGGCATTTTGATCACACAGAACACAATGGAAGATGCAAACCACTTCTTCACCGAACATCAGGAAGAGTTGATTGAGGAGTGCGGCACTTATCTCGACAAACGTTTGGGGATCATTCCAGGCGGCATCGAAGAAACTATGTTGCTTCGCTAACCGCTAAATTAACGTGTCTGCCCTAAACAATCAGCTAAAGGAAATCCAACGGCGCGTTGAAAGCGTGCCGGGAACCGCTGTGGCTTCTGAACTGGAAAGCAATGCGAAGGCACTTTTACAGCAACCAGAAAATGCCGCTTTACACTTCGGTGTCGGATTACTCTATGCGCGAGTTGGAGATTTTGGCAGTTCGGCCAAAATGCTGAACATTGCCCTGAACCTTACAGGAAATAACGAAACCGTTCTGGGTGCGCTTGCTTATCTATACGCAAGCCAGGTTGGCGATCACAAAATTGCATTAACGTATCTGAAAAAACTCCATAAGCTGGACCGAAAAAAAGTTTCAACTGTTCTGCTGATGGCGCATAGCCTGCTTCAACTGAAAAAGCCTGATGATGCCATTGCAATCCTAAGGAAAACGAGGACAGATGCTCCGCATCAGATACAATTGAATTTCCTTGTTGCGCAAGCACATATACAGCGCGAAGAGATTTCCGAAGCAAAGGCGATTATCGACACTTTAAAGCAAGGAAGCAATTCAACTGCTGAGCCAATGGTCGAGATTTTGGAAAAACAGATTGAATTGGCAACAACGAATTAGATCGATCTGTGAGTGAGACCAAGTAATTGTAATCTACTTCGGCTTAGCTATGACGCCGCCAGTTACTGCCTTTGAACAACCTGTCGTTCCGGGATAAGTGAGCTGCAATCCCAAATTTGACCGCACAGCCAAATAGGCCCAGCCTTCGGCCTCCATCGCATCACCGTCAAATCCTGCAACCTCTGCAGATACAACTTTTGACTGCATATCCTCGGCCAATTCAACAAGGTCCTTCATGATATACGGATTATGCCTTCCACCTCCGCAAATGATCCAAAGCTTTGGCGACCTGGGTAGATGCTTTACCGATTGAATAATACCTTCGGCAGTCACCCGTGCAAGACTTCGAGCAACTGTTTCAACCCCGAGCGCGCTATCTTCCGGCACTGAGAAATCATTGCGATCAAGGGACTTTGGAACGGGTTTGTCAAAAAACTCATCCACGAGGTAGCTTTGTACAAACGCTAAATCGATTTTGCCTTCAGCGGCAATTGCGCCGCCGGCATCATGGGAGATTCCGACATGGCGCTGCACCCATTGATCAATCAGGGCATTGCCGGGTCCACAATCAAAGGCCAAAAGTTCATCACCAACATACGTGATGTTGGAAATCCCGCCGATATTGACAAAACACACAGGCGATTCTGAGCTCTGTTCTCCGGCGATATTATCTGCCAATGCCTGATGATAGACAGGGATAAGCGGTGCTCCCTGCCCTGAATGTTGCATGTCATTGGCGCGCATATCGAAGACGGTTGCTATCCTCGTTTTGTCTGCAAGCAATTGCCCGTGACCGATTTGGACTGTCAGCGCTTCGTCGGGACGATGCAAAACAGTCTGACCGTGAAACCCCAGTAAATCGATATCATCAGAAGACAAATTTTGACCGGAAAGGAATTCATTCACTGCATCTGCATGAAGTAGCGTCACCTGTTTTTCTGCATCTTTTAAAACACCTGACCGCTCATTTCGGCTAGTTATTTCCTTTGCTTCCTCCAATGCAGTCGCAAGCAGTTCACGCATTGCAGGGCGGTAAGGATAAAACGCAGAAGCCCCGCGCTGAACAACCGAACCACCGTCTGTTTTGAGTAGTGCAACGTCAATCCCATCCATGCTGGTACCACTCATCAGACCGATTGCTGTTTTCAAAGCTGACAAAATGCATTCCCCAAGTGGATATTTTAACTGCGTTCTGCTAAGTGACACCAGATTCTTCACCAACCTGCCAGAAAAAGTGCCGACAAACCATGACCGCGTTCAAATCCGAGTTCCTGCATACGCTCCAATCCAGAGGATTTATTCATCAGATTTCTGATGAGACAGGACTTGATGAACTACTGACAAAAGAAACTGTAACGAGCTACATCGGCTACGATGCTACTGCGGCTTCTTTGCATGCCGGCCACCTTGTTCAGATTATGATGCTTTACTGGTTCCAACAAACAGGACATCGCCCAATTGCACTAATGGGCGGCGGCACGACTATGGTTGGCGACCCTTCCGGAAAAGATGAAAGCCGGAAAATGTTGACTGTTGACGATATCGAAAACAACAAGAAAGAAATAAAGAAATCTTTTTCCAGTTTCCTCGAATTCGGCGAAGATGGCAACAAGGCCATTATGGCCGATAATGCCGATTGGTTGCTGGAACTGAACTACGTTGAGTTCCTCAGAAACGTCGGACGTCATTTGTCTGTAAATCAAATGCTTGCACGGGATTCGGTGAAACTGCGCCTTGAACGCGAACAACACCTGTCTTTCCTCGAGTTTAACTACATGTGCCTGCAAGCCTACGACTTTACTGAACTGTCGCGGCGTTATGACTGTCGTTTGCAAATGGGCGGATCAGATCAATGGGGTAATATTGTTTCTGGTGTTGACCTCGGTCGTCGCATGGGTACACCGGACCTGTTTGCATTGACGACGCCACTGCTAACCACCTCCTCTGGTGCGAAGATGGGTAAGACTGCTGCAGGCGCAGTTTGGTTATCGGAAGAATTCCTGCCCATCTATGATTACTGGCAATACTGGCGAAACACCGAAGACGCGGACGTCGGACGCTTCATGAAACTCTTCACCACCTTGCCGCTCGACGAGATTGCTCGGTACGAAGCATTGGAAGGTGTGGAAAAGAACGAAGCCAAAAAAGTTCTCGCAACCGAGGCAACCGCAATGGTTCACGGACGCGAGGCTGCAGAAGCAGCCGCCGAGACAGCACGAAGGACATTTGAAGAAGGTCAGGCCGCTGACACTTTGCCAACTGTCAATGTTTCCGCTTCCGAACTCGAAGACGGAATTGGATTGCTTACGCTGATCGTGAAGTCGGGCCTTGCCGCATCCAACGGCGAAGCACGCCGTCATGTTAAAGGTGGCGCAATCAAAATCAATGATCAGCAAATCTCTGATGAGCGACTGGCTGTCAATTCAGATGCTCTTAATGCGGATGGCGCTATCAAACTTTCCATGGGCAAGAAAAAACATTTCCTGATTAAACCGGAATAGTCGAGAATATCTCGCACTACTTGAATTCGAATACCCGGTTGAATACCCCAGGCGCAACGATCGATAACGGATTGACTTCCAGTTTCGGGTTCTTGCGTTGACCACTCAGCTTGTAGGTGATTCCAATCAGCGCATTGTCCCTGCCATTCGACAACAAGCTGCCGAGAATGGGAATGGCTGAAACCGCCAAATTTACACCATTCGCCGGCATGAAGGTGCCTGACAAATTCATGCGATCTTTCTGATCATAAACGTCACCATTTGCAGTGAACCCCATTGTGCCACTGCGTATGACTGCGTCCCTCATGCTCAAATATCCGCTGCCACGTTCAATCTGGGCTGAAGCAATTTGAAACTTGACTTTTTTGTCACCTGCATCGGGAAGTATACGAACATTTTCGCCACGCTCCGTCGGAACCTGACTCTTCACACCAGTCGCCAGACGCGCCAAACGTGGTTCGTTGACAACATCAAATCCTTTAACCGTGACTGGTCCGTAGAATGGACCATTCTGTGACTGAATGAGGTTCGCATCAAGCACACCTCCTTCCATTTTGGTATAGATATCTGTGAAGGCTAATGCATTCCCCGCATCATTCGTCGCCATGGTAAAAAGCGTGTCATTGCCATTAAGCTGAGCTTGAACACTATATTTGCGGCCATCACTTCCGGCAGCGGTCATATCGAGCCGGGTCAGCTGACCATTGCGGCTTTCATAAAGCAAAATGGCATTGCGCATTATCCTTCGATTGAAGCCGCGAATGGTTTCGAAATTTGCAACAAGATTGACAGATCGTCCGCCCTGAACTTTCGAAAAACTGCCAGAATGGATCAAGGTGTTCAGAATACTGCGACCATCAAACGAGAGGCCACTTGCATTGATGTTATACGTATCTTTCTCTCTAACCACCTTTAGCCGAATATCATCACCCGCATTCAGCGCAACTTTGGAAAGGTTGGCTGACAAAAGTCCTTTTTTGCTAAGAACAAGATTGCCAGTAGCTTCGAAACCCGCGCCAGCAAGGCTAAAGTTCTTGAGAACATAATTGCCCTTCGATTGTTCAAGGTCAAAACGCCCTTTTGCATCAATCCCCTTACCTTTGCTCCAGCCAACCCATGGCAGCGAGATTTCTGAATTCTTGAAGTCAATAGAGTGACTTTCCCTGCCATTCGCCCGCTCAATAACCACCGAAATTGGGCCTTTGATAACGGGGTTCAAATCAAAGCCAAGCTCTTTGCGGTCCTTTTCGGAGAGCGTTGCCGAGATTTTCCGGCTCGGTTTTACTGCGCCAGATTTTCCAATGGGCTGAACAATTTCCACCGCTGACTTCACACCATCAATATTCGCAGTACCAGATACTTTTGCTCCGGATGAATTCGCATCGATCAGCAGATTGGCATTGCCAATTCTTCGGCCTTCAAGTGACTTCGTGCTCGCGCCATTTTCAAGTTCAAGCAGTACGTTCCAATCCACCTCATCATACGAAATCTTGCGTCCTACCGGAAAAACTGCCGCCACGTTTGCGTGACCTTTACCGGAAAACTGTTCAGGCGATACTTTCATTCGTTCCAGAACCCGCAATGGCTTTCGATCAGAAATCCGTGCTATCGCCTGTATATCCCCATCAAGTTCAAGACTTGCCTCACCGGTTCTGTCCGTGTCGGCAAAATCGGCCATCACAAAGCTGGCCTTGCTGATATCCACTGATTTATCGTTGCCATCCTGCGCGATTCCCGACGTCAAATGCGCTTCGATTTTCATTCCTTCAAGAACGACCTCCCCCTTAGCCTTTTCAATTCGCGGCATATCGCCAAATGGCCTGAATGAGAAATCACGCACCTCGAGTGTAGATTTGTAGTGTTCCGGCGAGAGTTTCCTGCCTTCTCGCAATTTGAACAAGATGCCAGGCGGGATGTCAGCAAACACTTCACCCTTTTCGACCCAGCCATCATGAATGTGGCCAAGCACCCATTTTCGAGCTGCTGAGGCAACGAAAAATGGCCAGAACTGCTTCAATGCGCGAACTTGTATCCCATCCGTTATCAAGCGCCCTTGCAGTGAAGGTGTTTCACCGTCGAGACCAATTTTCGCGCTGCCAGTAACCCCGCCTTCTGCAGTTGTGAAAATCACCTTTGAAACATCGATAAACTTATTTTTCGGATCAAAAACACCAGAAGCCTGAAATCCCCCCGGGACCGGGGCATCATCTGAGCCTTCGCCAGTATATTCTCCGCGTTCGATGATAATGTCATACAGAACTGAACCATTATACCCCAAAGACATGTCTGTCGGTTTCAGACCGCCGATCAACGTGCCTTCAAATCCACCAGCACTTACAAACGAGCGTTCCAATTCAATCTGGTTCTTATCCAAAAAGACTTTCAGATTGAGGTCGAGGGAAGAAATTTCAACTCTCTCATTCTTTCCCAACCGCAACAATCCCTCGCCTGTTACCAGTTTCAAGGTCGGATCTTGCGCGTTTCCCTCTCCATCAAACACCAGCGAACCTGACACACCGACAATGCCATTCAGAGCGACAAATCCGGCGTCGCCTGCCGGGTCAACACTCCACTCACGTAAGCTGACCCCAGCAATTTCAAAGTTGTAAGAAGAACCAAAGCCATCACTAGTAGAATATGAAGACTGCGCTGAGATACTCGAAAAGGCGGACGAAGCCTTTGCTTCCAACGAAATCTTGTCATTGCCCGACTTTTGAATCTCAAGGTTTGAAATCTTTACCGGCTCATCGTTCTTTCGCCCCAACAATGGTCCGGATATTTCACCATCCACCAATTGGATTGAATTAAATCCGTTCCGCTGAAATGAAGAACTGATTTGGGATAAAAACTTCCCCAGATTATTCGCAGATTGTTTGAGGTCTGGCGGCAGACCAACCGAATTTTGCTTCAGAACTTTCGAGGTATCGAATGAAAATTCCGAGATTTTGACTTCATCAAATCCGCCTCCACCGATTAAAAAACTGAACCAATCAGCATCAAGCGTGAGGTTTTCAATAACCCCGATCGTTTGATTGGACTGAACATCGTTAACCGCCAATCCGTGTGCAACAAATGACACTCTGCCGATGCTCGACAAATCGGTGTCGCCTGCCTTGATAACCACATCAAACCTTGGCCCGAGGGCCTGCTCGATCTGCGTTTCGATCTGCGTCAAGAGCGTAGAACCACGGTCTGAACGCCCGTGTAATGCAAAATAGACAATCGCAACACCAGCCAAAATCAGGATAAACAGACATACCGCAACCGCAGAGAAAAACCTGACAGTACGCTTAAAAACCGAGCCTCTCTTCGAACTGACCATCCGCTGACTCGCCTCACCGAGATCGTGTTTGTCTCTCAGCTTGTTGTTTCTCAATACTTTTTTCAGCTTCAAAAGCCCCTTGCAAAAAAGCCAGCATCCGTTCAGCAAACGCCTTGTCCCGAACCTGTCACGGCATATATTGCCAAGTTCTGGACTGGTTTTTCTAAAACTATCATGATTCTACAAATCATTAGTGCCGAAAGGATGGCAGATGACAAAAGTTTCAATTGGTGACCTCGCCCCCAATTTCGAATTGCCACGGGACGGTGGAGGATCGTTTTCTCTTGCGGATCAAAAAGGTAGCCCGGTGATTTTGTTCTTTTACCCAAAAGACGACACGCCTGGCTGCACAAAGGAAGCCATCGGTTTCTCAGAGCTAATTTCAGAATTTGATGCGTTAGGCGTTAAGGTCGTTGGAATGTCCCCAGACCCAGTCAAGAAACATGACAAGTTTCGTGACAAACACAATCTGACAACCATTCTTGTATCTGACGAAGACAAAACAACGTTGGAAGCCTATGGCGTCTGGGTGGAAAAGAGCATGTACGGGAAAAAATATATGGGCGTAGAACGGACTACCCTTCTCATTGATGCCGAAGGGAAAATTGCTGAGGCATGGTACAAGGTCAAAGTTCCCGGGCATGTAGACGCTGTGTTGGAAGCTACCCAAAAGCTGGTCGGCTAGCTCAGTATAGCAATGGTTTATCTGTGATAAAAAGACCTGAAAGCCTGATTTCGGGCGCGCATTCAGCTCTTCTGGCTAGCGATCTTGATGAAAAAGTTGAGCTGACGCAGCTTACAGCAACGCTGTGGCGCCAGCGCACGCTATCATTTTCAACTGGTAGCATCGAGAAACCGCCGGTACGGCCTGGAAGACCTCAGAAGCCAGACCTGCTTCCCCCGGCCCAGGTTCCCAAACGACCCCTGAAGTCGAAACGCGGACGTTTGGCACTTATTCATGCCATTGCCCATATTGAGCTCAACGCCATCGATCTTGCGCTGGATATTATCGTGCGTTTTGCCCGAGAACCAATGCCGCGTTCCTTTTTTGATGGCTGGATGAAAGTCGCCGATGAAGAGGCCAAACACTTTTCATTGCTCAGGAAAAGGCTTCAGATCGAAGATCATGATTATGGCGATCTACCAGCCCATGATGGTTTGTGGGAAGCCGCTGGAGAAACCGGACATGATCTAACAGCAAGACTGGCAATAGTGCCATTGGTGCTGGAAGCCAGAGGTTTGGATGTCACGCCACCGCTTGTTACCAAATTGAGGGCTTTTGGCGACAACGAAACCGCCGACATTTTCGAAATCATTTATGAAGATGAAAAAGGACACGTAGCGGTTGGCGCCAAATGGTTCCGCTTTCTTTGTCAACGGCAAGGGCTTGAACCCGCTGCAACCTTTTCCAAACTGGTGTCAAAATACTTTCGTGGCAGCCTGAAGCCGCCATTCAACAATCAGGCTCGTTCCGCCAGCGGGCTAACACCTTTATTCTACAGATCGCTTTCACCATTGGGCAATTGATCATGTTCAATGGAAAACAACAGTCGTTAAAACCCGATCAATCTTGAATACAGTTCCTTAAGTGCCATATCATTATGGTAACATGCGAAAAGTTTTGGTTATGGCAGAATGATGGGCGGCTATTCTGATGGAAAATATCATTTCACAAAGAGATGCGTTGGATTTGGTAGACAATCCTGCCGTAACCTTTATCGACGGATCGTGGTATCTTCCCTCTCAAAGCCGCAACGCAATTGCGGAATATGCTGCCTGCCGAATTCCCGGAGCCGTATTTTTTGATATCGATCAGATCGCTGATCCTGATACTGATTTGCCGCATATGCTGCCCCATCCGGAAGTCTTCGCCCATGTTGCAGGCGAAATCGGAATATCATCAGAAAATCTCAACATAGTTTATGATGGACCGGGAATGTTTTCGGCACCCCGGGTCTGGTGGACGCTGAAAGTTATGGGCGCAAAGAATGTGAAAATTCTTGAAAGTGGCTTTGATGGCTGGAAAGCAAATGGACTACCAACCGAACAAGGCACTCCAAAAGGACGTGCTGCGACTGTTTTCACCGCGAACTACAAAGCTGCAAAAGTAGCAAACCTTGCTTCGATTGAAGCCAATCTGGCCAAGAAAGCATTTGAAGTCATTGATGCCCGGCCCCGTGAAAGATTTAACGGGAAAGCAGCTGAGCCGCGACCAGGCTTGAGAAGCGGACATATTCCCGGGTCGAAATCTGCGCCCGCAAGCCAGTTCGTCAGAGACGGCAAACTTGTTGACATCAATACGCTTGAGCGGCATTTCAGAAAACTTCACATCGATGCAGACACTCCGGTAATCACGACCTGCGGATCGGGTGTCACAGCGGCAATTCTCGCGCTTGCTTTGACCGAGTCAGGCCGGGAAAATTACAAACTTTACGACGGATCCTGGGCGCAATGGGGCAAACCTGACGGTCCAGCTATAGAAACGCATGGCCAAGGCTAAAACCCGGAGGAAAAAGGACCTGCTCCAAACCAGGGTTACCTACCTTGAAATGACGAGGGCTTTGGGTCAGTTGCCACCGGTGCCAACAAAGCCCCCCATTGCATTGATCCGGGCTGAGAACATTCCTTCAGCGTTTTACGCTTATCTCTATGAGCATGTCGGAAAACCGCATCACTGGGAAGAACGCCGCAATGCTTCCCAAGATGAACTGGCTGAAATCATCAATAGCGAAATAACAGAGATATCAGTCTTGTATGTAGAAGGATGTCCAGCGGGTTTTTTTGAACTCGACCTTTCTGATGCACCAGCCAGTGTTGAGATAAAGTATCTGGGCTTGGTCAGAAACTATCAGGGGATAGGACTGGGAAAATGGTTCGCGGCCGCGGCAATTAATGCCGCGTGGCTGCACAAACCCGGCAAAGTCAAAATCGAGACCAATACGCTTGATCATCCCGCAGCCTTGCCCTTGTATCAAAAGCTTGGATTCTCACCAGTTGGGATTGCAGAGACTGAAATCTCGACCTGGTCCTGAACCTTTGAAAAGGTTCCTTATGCAACGTTCAGCGCTTCAGTCGGTTCGCTCAAATCCAAATTCAAAGCCTCGGCAACCGCGGCATTTGTAATCCGCCCTTTGTGAACATTCAGCCCGTTTCGCAGATGCAGATTATTGGCGATCGCTTCTAGGCCATGGTCAGCAATGGAGAGACCAAATGGCAGCGTCGCGTTGTTAAGAGCATGCGAAGACGTGAGCGGTACTGCGCCCGGCATATTGGCGACACAGTAGTGCACCACGTCATCAACCACAAAGGTCGGATTAGAATACGTTGTCGGTCGTGACGTTTCGAAACACCCACCCTGATCGATGGCGACATCCACGATCACAGCACCGTTTTTCATTCCAGCGAGCATATCACGGCGCACAAGCTTGGGCGCTGCTGCACCGGGAACCAATACCGCGCCGATTACCACATCAGCAGCCAGACACTCTTCCTCGACGCTTTCAACTGTTGAGTATCTTGTCTTCACCGCGCTTCCGAACACATCCTCAAGCTCGCGCATTCGGGGTAAGGAACGATCCAGTATGGTAACATCCGCACCAAGCCCTAGCGCCATCTTTGCGGCATGTGTACCCACAACGCCGCCACCAATCACCACAACCTTGGCAGGTAACACGCCTGGCACGCCGCCCATCAAGACTCCGCGCCCACCATTGGGTTTTTGCAAGGCGGTGGCCGCACATTGTATCGACAGACGACCGGCAACTTCACTCATGGGCGCGAGCAACGGAAGCCCACCATCATTATCTGTAACGGTTTCATAAGCAATTGCAGTACACCCGGATTCCATTAATCCTCTGGTCTGATCAGGATCCGGTGCAAGATGAAGATAGGTGTAGAGAATTTGACCTTCCCGCAGCTGCGTCCACTCCGATGGTTGAGGCTCTTTCACTTTTACGATCATATCCGCAATCGTAAAAATCTCACTGGCGGTCAGCAGAATTTTAGCGCCGGCATTCTCATAAGCTGCATCTTCTGCTGCTATGCCATTGCCTGCCCCTGCTTGCACAAATACATCATGTCCGCGTGCAACATATTCCCTGACAGAACCGGGTGTTAGCCCAACCCGAAATTCGCTGTCCTTGATTTCCGCTGGAACACCAATGCGCATCGAAACCCCTCCAAAATAAACAATCATTCTAAGCAACATATTCAATCTTCCAGAGTGATATCGAGCGTTCTTGGCTTGAAACTCACTTGTATTGATGAAATCATGCAATTTATTCTGATTTCTTGATGGATTTTCGCGAAAATGAAACTCGATCGTATCGATTCCAACATTCTGAATCATCTTCAGGATAACGCACGAATTTCTCACGTCGAATTGGCCAAACAGGTCGGGCTTTCTTCTTCTGCATGCGCGAGGCGGATAGAACAACTTGAGAAGTCGGGCGTCATTGAAGGCTATCATGCGACGGTCTCAAACAAGGCACTTGGGCAATCCATTACGGCAATCGTGCATATCTCTCTTGGCGGACAGTCCGGTTCCGACTTGGACAAATTTGAAAAAGCCGTCAAAAACTGCCCACACATCGCCGCATGTTTTCTGATGTCTGGGGAATATGACTACATCCTCCGGGTAACCGCTCGTGACATGGAAGCTTTCGAAAACATTCACAAAAACTGGTTGTCAAATCTGCCTGGGGTCGCCCGGGTTCATTCGAGTTTCGCTATGCGAACAGTCGTCAACAGCGCGAATGTAGATATCGGTAGCCTTTGAACCAGTCGATTGCTAAGTTCTCGTCTGGAATTTGACAGGTAAGGAGAAAATCGTGCGACGCTTTTTCAAGGTTCTGATTGGCGTCCTTCTTTTGGGGGCAATCATGTTTTATCTCGGGCCAAGGCCGGAAACAGTAGATGGTGTTACATTTGATCCATCTTCCATTGGCGGGGATGTTGAAACCTATCTCTCAAATTCAGAAACAAACATTCCCAATCTGACACCTGGTGCAGAAAAGGAAATTGTCTGGCGCAACCCGGCAACAAAGGAAAAAACCAACTATTCAATCGTATATGTGCACGGTTTTTCTGCAACCAAGCATGAAATCCGGCCAGTTCCCGACCGCGTGGCTGAGGCCATAGGCGCAAACCTGTACTACACCAGAATAACCGGACATGGCCGGGATGGGGCCGGACTTGCGGATGCCACAGTTCAAGACCATGCCAACGATTACGCTGAGGCGGTGGAAATTGGCAGGCGCGTTGGTGAAAAAGTCATACTTGTTGCAACTTCAAACGGCGCAAACATCTCCACATGGGGATTGGGTCAAACAGCGCTATCATCGGACGTAGTTGCAGCGGTTTTCCTGTCTGCCAATTATGAACTTCAAGGCATCAGCACTTCCCTCGCGAACATCCCCTGGGCCGAGACAATACTTCCCATCCTGGGAGGCGAACATCGGGAATGGGAGCCAAGCAACGAGCTTCACGGGAAATGGTGGACAACTTCTTATCCAAGCAAGGCGATTTTCCCGATGACTGCCATGTTGAAAATGCTCAAAGACGTCGACAAATCCAGCATCACACAACCTGCCTTCTTCATATTTTCACCAGACGATACTGTGATCGTCCCTGACGAAATTCGTAAAGTCGCAGGTGAATGGGGAGGCCCGGCGGAAATTTATGAAATTGAAACGACCGAAGATGCGTCCAAACACGTGATTGCAGGAGACATCATGTCTCCGGGCAATACGGATAACGTCACAAATCGGATCATCGAATGGCTGAAAAAGACATTGCCTTAGTGCGATAAACCGTTATCGGTTACGTATTTGGCTTGGCGTCCTTTGAGAACGCATAAACCAGCAGCGCAAGAACGGTGAATGCTGCGTAAAACCCGAACAATGCCTGATACTGGGGTTCAAAATTGTTTGAAACGGTGAAGGCGCTGACAATAGGTCCGGAAATCCATTGCAAGAGTCCGGCTCCTCCGATCGCGCAGAAATTCAGCAATGTAACTCCTCTACCAACCATCCTTTTTGGAACGAAAGACTTTCCGTGTGCCATTTGGACTGCATAAGCTGCGCCAAAGAATCCAATTGCCGCAATCGCACCAGTGAAAATGACCGGGTCGTTCGGCAGGCCACAGGAGAGCCAGGTGCAAATCACGGCTACAACGGCACTGCCAGCGAATACAACCCATTTTCGCGAGTTGAACAACCGATCCAGCGGGCCAAACGCAAACGTGCCCAACACGAGGGCAATCGCCATGACCAAAACGGCGTTACCGGTTTCCAGATTATTGTATCCATAGACTTCAGAATGGATTGGACCAACCCAAGAACCTCTCAAACCAGCTGATGCAGCATAACCAGCGAAAATCATTGGATAGATAAACCAGAGCTCGCGAATCCTGAGTAGGTCCAAAAAGCCTCCGGATTGATCACCTTCTTCCGCTTCAACTTCCAATGGTTCGCGAACGAGGGCCAATATGGCGATACCTACAATCGTTGCAACCAAACCAAGGAAAATTGAGCAGTTTCGCCAACCAAATGCTTCAACCGCCGCTGCAAGTGGTGCCGAACTTCCAATATTCCCGAGTGTCCCGATACCAATAAAGACCGAAACCAGCGTTGCAAACTTTGCCGCGTCATACTCACGGACAAAGATATACATGGGTCCCATTAGCGCTGGTGAACACCCTACCCCAATGGAGGCCATGGCGATGATGATCATCAATGGGCTTTGGGCAACGGCAAATAGCAAAGCGCCACCACCACAGAAAATCGTGAAAATGTATCCCGTGGTCCGCCTCGGACCCCGAGTATCAAGAAGAATGCCGACCGGAAACTGAAAAATTGCGAAAGCAAGAAACCAGGCACCGGATGCGTAGGCCAGATCTACTGCACTCATGCCCAAATCCGTGTTCAACACATCATTCAGAACTGCCAGAAACGCGCGGAAAAACTGGCTGAATACATAAGAAGCGCATAGCGCAATGATTCCCGGCATGCCTCTTCTCCAAATTCAGCATCGAATGCCTACGCCCTTCCCGCACCCTTTTCAAGCAAGTAAGGCCGCTACATGTGAACGATCTGTAAAAGATATCGAACCTTCCATTTTTGGTGATGAACGATAGGTTTTGCAAAATATGATTTGCGAGGAACCATCATGCTGAAAGAAATCCAAGGCCTGCATCACGTCACCTCCATGGCAGATGATGCAAACGCCAACAACGCATTCTTTACCCAAGCTTTGGGATTGCGACGCGTCAAGAAAACAGTCAATTTTGACCGCCCGGATGTGTATCACCTCTATTATGGTGATGAACACGGGTCCCCTGGTTCTGTCATGACGTATTTTCCCTTTCCTGGAATGCCACGAGGAAAAAAAGGAACCGGTGAAGTGGGGCAAACCGTGTTTGCTGTCCCCGAAGGTTCGCTCGACTTCTGGAGCAACAGGCTTAGCAAACTTGGTATAAAGGACATCACGGCCAGCGAGCGTTTCGGAGAAAAGCGAATTTCATTCTCGGGGCCAGACGCAGATGAGTTTGCCCTGGTGGAGACAAAGTCAGACAATCGCAAGCCCTGGATTTCCGCTGACGTGCCTGAAGACTTTGCCATTCGTGGATTTCATTCTGCCTCAATGCGCTTGGACGATGGTGACGCAATGCAAGAACTTATGACATTCATGAACTACGAAAAGGTAGATGAAAAGGACGGGTTTGTCCGCTTAGCCGTTGAAAATGGTAACGGTGCGGACACTCTTGACCTTGAGATCCTCCCGTCGGCCAACCAATCAGGCCAGGGTGCAGGGTCTGTTCATCACCTTGCATTTTCAGTCGAGAACAGGGAAGCGCAATTGCGTGTACGTGACGCCCTGATTGATACAGGCTACGCTGTTACACCAGTGATTGACCGCGACTATTTCTGGGCGATTTACTTCCGCACCCCTGGCGGGATTTTGTTTGAGGTAGCGACAAATGAACCAGGCTTCGATCGAGACGAGCCAACAGACCAACTCGGCACCGGGCTCAAATTGCCAACACAACATGAGCACTTGCGGGAACAGTTGGAAAATATGCTTCAACCTATTGAAGACTGAAGCTATAAACCATGCATGAAAGTATCAGAAGCAATCGCAAACCGGATTTCTGTCCGGGCGTTTACAAATCAATCGGTGCCACCAGAAATCGTTGAATCTGTTTTCAAGTCCGCGGCACGTGCTCCTTCGGGAGGAAATGTTCAGCCTTGGAAGATCGTTATTCTCGGCGAATCCGCTTTGGCAGACTTGAAAACACTCATGGCTAAAAGGCTCGGAGGCGAAGCCCATCCCGATGGGGAAGCGCCAGAATATGCTGTTTATCCCCAAAAACTGAAGGAGCCGTATCGCACTGCCCGTTTTGAAGTTGGCGAGGATATGTATGGGTTACTTGGAATATCCCGCGACGAAAAACCAAAAAGGCTTGAGTGGTTCGGAAACAACTTTCAGTTTTTTGGTGCTCCTGCCGCTGCATTTTGTTTTGTCGACAGGGATATGGGGCCTCCGCAATGGTCGGATCTTGGCATGTATTTGCAAACCGTAATGCTGCTATTTCAGGAGCATGGCATCGACACCTGCGCGCAAGAATGCTGGTCATTCTATCCAAGGACAATTTCAGACTTTTGCAACACACCGGACGAGTGGATGCTGTTTTGTGGAATGGCGATCGGTTATCGCGATGAAACACATCCCGTTAATGCCCTGCGGACAAAACGGCTGCCAACAGATGATTGGTTGAAAATACTTTAGGCGACTTCCTATCCGAAAGAAGATCCGGCCTTTTGCGGCTTAAAGCGAACAAGGCGGGATGTCTCCACCGCAGCATTCCGGTGCTTCACGGCCTCCTGATATTTAGCGTCTTTCACCATATCAACAAACGCCTGAGGCGATGGATATTCTGCAATGAAGGCGATATCCCACGCCTCTTCACCGGGTCCAATCAACACAAGCTCAAAAGCGCCGCTCCAGAATATACGCCCGCCAACCTTTTTCAAAATTGGTGCCGACTCCCGCCCGTAAGCAGCATACGCCTCTTTGCCCGAAACCATGGTGCCATCTTCATAAATCGCCGAATCTTTGAGTTTAACCAGATTGAGCATGTGCACCGGGCCAGCCCGATCCATCTCACGAAACTGCTTGAATGCTTCTTTTTCAGGATTCACAAATTGATCCATATCGTCCTCAACTTTCGACTTGGTTCTTGTATCGCAGCCTTTTGGGTTATTTGTCCCTGCTCAATGCCAGAATATTGGCTGGTAATATGATTAGATTTGTAGCC
>JASJDO010000040.1 GCA_030065115.1 Rhizobiaceae bacterium
TAACCCGTATATGTGTGCCGGGCCTTCAGCCCTCACGCGGAGATTTGATGTTACCGGTCAGACTTCTTTGAACACACTGCCAGCCGATACCTCTTAGCCCTCAATCCTCAACGACCATCAAGACACAAGGCCTCATGCTGCCGCATTGGAGGGGAACCGTAAGCCGCCCACTGCTCCAACCAGTTCCCTTTCGGGATTTCTGATTGAGGCTAGCGAAGCAATCTTCCGATTGTTCGCCAACAAAAGCCATGGCCACCGCCGCTCCGCTGCTTGTGAGGCACCCCACGTTGGCATGCGTTGAGTGGTTGCGCATTTCACAAGTTCCCAAAGTGTGCACCAGGAATTCGGGGCGGGGAAAAGTTTTTTTATGAAGTTGCGGCTTTCGGCCTAATCCTGCCGTTCATGTTATGATTAGCCGAATAATACTGATTCCCAAAAGCGGACAACCAATATGAATATCCAAAACGTTCCGAAGATAACCAAAGATGTATGCGCCAATGAAAAAATTTTAAGGAAGTTGGAGCGTGCCGGACACATTGAATTGTACATAAACGATATGGAGTTGCCACCAAGTGGTTCCAAGATTTCAAAATATAACTCACTTCCGTTTGGATTTTCGTGCAGCAATCCCGATTGCAAATGTCAAGACGGGATAGGCGGTTTCGGCGACGGGTCCGTGGAAAGACCACACTCCTATTGGATGACGTCAGAGCATGAGAAACTCTTCAAGTCTATCGAGGCGATTATAGGCTCTGCACATAGAAGGGATTGCAGACAATTATTTCATCACTACAAAAATGAAAGAGATATTTTTGTTACTGAAGACACAGACATACTAAATTTTTCGGAACGGCTGCATCAAGAACTTGGAATTGTTGTGAAAACACCGGAAGACTTGAAACAGTGCTTTTGTTAGTTCAACGAGAATTTAATTATTGGAATCGGTATATTAAAATAAATGAACAAGACCAAAGTCCTTTTGAGCCCGACAAAAAATTTCGGAGCAAACATTGATCGACGATGAGGCGCGAAGATTTATCGGCGAATGGATGGAGTTAATCGATAAACTTTTGGCAGCTAAGCAAATACCTGCCGCAAATCGGGTATTGATCTCCTGTAACATTTTTGTCCGAGAGGCAATCGTAGGTTTTGGAAGTGGTGAGGAGGCTATTGAACCCAGTGAAGAACTTTTGACGAAGTTTCTTTTGAGTGAATCATTTCGGGAATTTTATGTTGAGATTAGTGATTGGTATACGAACCGATATGGTGCCGATCGACTTTATGGTGGTGAATGGGCGTTAAACTGTGTTGTGCCATTTGCTGGTGAGTTTATGGAAATCCAAATACCTGTACTTCGCGTCATAGAGAAAACGCCTTGGATGGCAAAAGTCCAGTTTGCTTCGCATGTTCATGATGACGAGAACATTTTTGGTTGGGTGAAATCTCCACCCAATTGGGAAGCATTCTCCACCGATGATCAAACTAAATTTGAGCGCGACGCAAGGGCAATTTGCTCCGCAAGAAGGAAAGTAAAGGCTGAACTTTTAACCACCAGTCACCCAACGGATGATGCAAATGAATTTCGTAGTGCTATTGTTTCTCACTCAAGCGCCGCTGCACGTCTGATACAATTGAGAGAAAATCTAGGTGGAGCATATTGGGAGTGCCATATGGCAGTTGAGAAAATGTTGAAATTGTTACTCATCCAAAACGGGCTTGAATATCCGCGTTCGCACGACCTCGATCTACTTATCAATAAGCTAGCGATAGCAGAAAATATCAAATTTATCAGTAAGCTCCTTAGTGCATCCGAAGCAGTTTCATACAGATACGGAAACACAGGACAAACCACTTGGTTACAACTATGGGAGCTCTATAAGACAGCCACTTTGGGATTAGCAGAACTGACTGATCACCTTAAATGCGAGGTTCGATTGGCCGATACCGTAATGAATTGGAACAGGCCAGATTTTTTTCCGCTACCCATCGATGTACCTCAGCCAAACTAGGAGATGAATGTCAGCTTGTTTTGTTTTTCAACTCGCAGTTCTACACCGCACTTAACGTCGCCTTCCCCCAAACACAGACAACCCAATGGCTTCTTTGCAAAAGTAACGTTTGCCACACAATCGCTGCTCAGTTACCCCTCCAAGAACCCCTTTATCCGGTCAATGGCGCGTTCGATGTTTTCTTCCGAATTTGCGTAAGACAGTCGGATATAGCCCTCACCCAGAATGCCGAAATCCGGGCCGCCGATGGTGGCGACACCGGTTTCTTCCAGCAGCGCAGAGGCGAGTTCTTTTGCTTTCCAGCCGGTCACAGAGATATTCGGGAAAGCGTAAAACGCGCCCTTTGGTGTGGCGCAGGTGACGCCTTCGATTGCGTTCATTTTTTCAACCACCAGTTTGCGGCGATTATCAAAAGCTTTCATCATTGTCTCGACGGCATCCTGCGGGCCGTCAATGGCGGCAATGCCTGCGATCTGGCTTGGCGCGTTGACGCAGGACCATGCATTGACCGCGAGCTTTCTTACCTTGTCATAAAGTCCATCCGGCCAAATCGACCAGCCCATGCGCCAGCCCGTCATCGCCCAGGTTTTCGACCAGCCGTTGAGGACAATCAGGCGATCCCGGATTTCCGGATAATTGAGCAATGATTGATGTGTTTCGCCGTCATAGGTCATGACATCGTAGATTTCGTCAGACATGATCGCGACATTGGGCCATTGTTCGAGACCTGCAACGAGCTTGTCGATTTCCGATTTGGGTGTCACGCCTCCGCAAGGATTGGCCGGGGAATTGATGATCAACAGTCTGGTATTTTCATTGATGAGCGCGAGCGTCTCTTCGGCGGAAAACGCGAAGCCGTTTTCCTCGCGAATGGGTACTGGAACCGGTTTCGCGCCTGTATATTCGATCATGGATCGGTAAATCGGAAAGCCCGGATCAGGGTAGAGAATTTCCGCGCCCGGTTCGCCGAACATCAAAATGGTAGCGTACATGGTCACCTTGCCGCCAGGCATGATCATGATGTTTTCAGGGGAAATTTCCTCACCAGTCATGGTGAGCGTGCGGCGGGCAACAGCTTCCCGGCATTCAAGCGTTCCGGTTGCTGGCGTGTAGCCGTGATGCCCGTCTTTCAGTGCCTTGATGGCAGCTTCCACAATATGATCGGGTGTAGCGAAATCAGGCTGTCCAATCCCCAGATTGATCACATCCATGCCGCCGGCGGCCAGCTGTGTCGCGCGTGCCAGCACAGCAAAGGCGTTTTCCTCGCCGATACGATCAAAATTTGAGACTGTTTTCAGCATTGTCATGTTTCCCGAATACACTATGATTCACCGTAGAGAGCATGATTTGAGGAGTTTGAAAAGGCATGCAGGACCTGTCTGACTGGAAAGGTTGCGAGCGGCCCCATCGCAAGGTCTTTGAAGGGCGGTTTGTACGCCTTGAACCGCTTGATGTGGACAAGCATGGTGACGGGCTCTTTGAGGCTGCAACAGCAGGGGATGCGGATGAGCGGTTCCGTTGGCTAACAGAAACCACGCCGCAGACCCGCGAAGAATTCCAATCCTGGCTTGAACGCGTCCAGGTAAGCGAAGACCCAATGTATTTTGCTGTGATTGATCTCAAAACCGGCAAGGTGGCTGGCCGCCAGACCATGATGCGGATGGACCCTGCAAATGGAGTAGCCGAGATCGGACATATCCACTGGGGGCCTTTGATCCAGAAAACACCAGCGACTACGGAAGCCTATTACTTGTTTGCATCGCATGTTTTTGATGAATTGGGGTATCGGCGTTTTGAATGGAAGTGCAACAACCGCAATGAACCCTCAAAGGACGCGGCACTTCGCTACGGTATGACCGCAGAGGGGGTACATCGCCAGTTGATGGTGGTGAAGGGCGAGAACCGGGATACTGCGTGGTATTCACTGCTCGACTATGAGTGGCCGAAGGCGGGTGAAGCCATGCGGCTTTGGCTTGATCCGGAAAATTTTGACGCCAATGGCAAGCAAATTCGCCGACTTGAAGAGATCAGGAGATCGCTTTGATCCCGGATCGAGACTTTACATCCATGGATGAAGCGGTGATCGCTTCAGCGGATACTTCAAACTGGATTGCAGTATTGCCCTTGGGTGCGCATGAACAGCACGGGCCGCATCTTCCGTTTGAAACTGACTCAATCATTGCAGACGGGGTAGCCTGTCGTCTGGCCGGTTCATTGGCTAACGATCTGCCAGTGACATTTTTGCCAACTGAACGGATAGGTTATTCGATTGAACACATTGATGTGGCTGGAACCAAGTCACTGGCGTTTGATGAAGCAATCGAGAAATGGATGGCGATTGGAGAAAAGCTTTCCGGGCTTGGCATTCGCAAACTGCTTTTGCTCAATGCGCATGGTGGAAATTCACCGTTGATGACTATTGTTGCAACGGAACTTCGAGTGCGATGCGATGTGCTTTGTGTTGCGACAGCCTGGACGCGTTTTCTGGTTCCGGGAGACATCTTCACCCATGAGGAAAAGGCTTTTGGCATTCATGGGGGCGACATTGAAACCTCGGTTATGTTGGCACTGGCACCGGAAACCGTAGATATGTCGAAAGCTGAAAAGTTTGGGAGTTTTCAAGCGTCATTGGTGGAAGATGCAAAACACTTGAGAGCCTATGGCCCTCATGCGTTTGGCTGGAAAATGCGTGATCTGAACAGGCAGGGCGTGACGGGCGATGCGAGCGTTGCTACTGCCGAAAAGGGTGAGGCTTTGCTTGACCAGGCAGCCAGCGGTCTGAAAGAATTGATCGCTGATATGATAGCCTTTGATCTGGCGCATTTTGACGGGTGATTTTTGGCAAACAGCTCTTATATTGATGGGGTTGTGACAGGGAGTTGATTGCTTGGATACCTTAACACGCATGCAGGCCTTCGTGGACGTTGTGGAACAGCAGGGGTTTTCTGCTGCTGCCAGAAAAGTGGGTCGCTCCAAAGCCTTGATGTCGAAATATGTTCGTGAACTTGAAGACGAACTTGGAAGCCTTCTGCTGAACCGTACAACACGACAGTTTTCACTGACTGAAGCTGGCGAAGTTTTCCATAAGTCCGCTGTAGAAATCCTGCAAAAGGTCAGCGACCTTCAGGATACTGTAAGAGAAGCTGGTGCCGGTCATAAAGGCCGTTTGAAAGTTTCCGCTCCGCGCTCCTTGACTGATCTTGAAATTGGACTGCCCATTGTGGAGTTTGCTGCTGCTTATCCGGAGATTACGCTTGATATTGATCTTGATGATGCGATGGTCGACATGGTCGAGGACGGATTTGATGTCGCGATCCGGGTGTCGCGTTTGACCGATTCTTCACTCATTGCAAAAAAGCTCTCGGATTTCCGGATGGTTCTTTGCGCTGCGCCGGCATTTATCGAGCAATATGGCGAACCAAAATCCCCACATGATTTGGGAGATGTTGCGTGCATTGTTGATACCAACAATGTGCGCCGTGCAAACTGGTGCTTTCTGGATGAGAATGGCGAAGAATACAGCGTGCCGGTCAGAGGCGTGATTGAGGTGAACAGCCCTGAGGTGGCGCGTCGGGCGGCTCTTGCAGGTTTGGGCATCACCATGGCGCCGGAGTTTTCAGTTGAAAAAGAGCTTCGGAACGGCGAACTCGTCAGCTTGATGGAAGATCGTATGCCCTCCGGCGGTGGTATTTATGCGGTCTATCCGCATCGTCGCCATGTGCCGGGAAAGGTCCGTGTTTTTGTGGATTTTCTGTCGGAATGGTTCAAGGCTCAGAAGCGGGCAGGGGCGGATTAGAATTTTTGAATTGAGCCAGAGATTGCCACAAATTCGACAGCGTTTTAAGGTTAAGGTAATTCGCTGGGACGTATCCTCAATGCACTGGCGATTCGCAAGTCAAAGTTTGGAGCTTTAATGCGCTTGATTAAGAAAGTTCTGTTGGCTGGTACAGCTCTTATGAGTTTGAGTGTTGCGGCTGCTGCGCATCCGCATGTGTTCATCGATGCCAACATTGAGATTGTGCGTAGTGACGAAGGCAAGTTTACCGAATTGCGCCATGTCTGGCGCTTCGATGAATTGTTCAGTGCAACCATTATTCTGGATTTTGATACGGATGGTGACGATAAACTCAACGAAGCGGAGTTAAAGGTTGTCACTGATACGATCCATAAATCGATCTCTGAATTTGATTTTTTTACCGCGATACGCGTAGGCGGCAAACCGGTGGATTTTTATGAGCCAGACGAACTCAAGGCTTATTTTGAAGATGGTCAGATGATCATGCTGCTTGAGGTAGAGCCAGCGAAACCTCAAGATCTATCGAAAGAACCAGTCCGTATATCCATCAGTGATACAAGCTTCTATGTGGCCTTTGACTATGATGTGCAAAACATTTCGGTGTCAGGAAACAAAAATGGCTGCAAGGCAGAAGTGGTTCATCCAAATTTTGATGAACTGTATGCAGACAGTTCACAAAGCCTGACAGAAGCCTTTTTTGATGATCCGACAAATACAGCCGATCTTGGTGATGAATATTATTCGTGGGCGACCATTGATTGCACATGAACCGATCGGGCTGGATATTTTTTAGCGTTTTCATCGTCAGTGCGGTTTGGGTGGCCGGCGAAGCCATGGCCCAAAGCTCGCTTGGAATTGGCAGAAATGAGCAGCAGCTTCCCACCGGAGGCTTGTTCGCAGGTTTTTTTGACTGGGTGAGGATACAGCAGGCTGCCTTTCATCAGTCGATCCGTGAAATCCTCTTGTCCATGCGAAATGAGGGCAGTCACTTTTGGGCGCTGATCTGGATTTGTTTTCTCTATGGTGTGTTTCATGCAATTGGTCCCGGCCATGGCAAGGTGGTGATTTCGTCCTACATGGTTGCCAATGAAGTCGCGGTGCGCCGGGGCATTGCAATATCCATGGCAGCCTCTGTTTTGCAGGGGCTTACCGCTGTAGTCGCAATTTCGTTTTTTGTTATTGCCTTGCGCGGAAGTGGCATCAAGACAGGCGACATGGCCTATGGGCTCGAAGTAGCAAGCTATGTGGGTGTGATGGTGGTTGGGCTCTGGCTACTATGGCGAAAACTGTTTCGAAAATCGCACTCTCATTCACACGATCATGGTCATGACCACCATCACCATGACCATGATCACGGGCACAATCACCACGATCATGAACATGTCGGTCATGGGGAGGTTTGCGATCACTGCGGACACTCGCATATCCCAGAACCAGAAACTCTGACGGGGAAATTTGGAATTCGAGAAGCTTGGACTGCGATATTGGCTGTAGGGTTGCGCCCTTGCACCGGCGCGTTGATTGTTCTTGTGTTCTGTTTTGCCAATGGTCTCTATCTGGCAGGTATCGCGTCGACCTTTGCAATGTCGATTGGAACAGGCATAGCGGTTTCAGGATTGGCAATGCTTGCTGTAACTGCGAAAAATGCCGCCCTTAAAATATCCGGTGCGCAAGCAAGCATTGGCTGGATCAACCGCATCATCGAAATTGCAGCGGCTGCATTCATATTCCTGATTGGTCTGGTTTTGTTTGTGGCCGCAATTAACGCCTGATCGAGCGCTCGATCCCTGATCACTAATGTGTAAACAGTGCTCAGGCAGGCGAATTGTCGCGTTGTCCTCGGCATTTTGTGCCCTATCTCACTGGCATATTGAACGTTGCATTCCTCCCATGCTCTGGTTATTGCCATGCTTATGAAAAATGAAACTAAATCGGGTGTCGGTCCGCTTCCACCTGAACATCCAGAAGTCAAGATCGGCAAAGTTGGTGTTTTGCTTGTCAATCTCGGTACGCCCGATGGTTATGACAAAAAGAGCATGTATCGGTATTTACGCGAATTTTTGACAGACAAGCGCGTGATTGAATGGCCGAAAGCGCTCTGGTATCCCATCCTGTTTGGGATCGTTCTCAATGTGCGTCCGGCAAAGTCGGGAGCAGCCTATAAGACTATTTGGAACCATGAATTGGATGAATCGCCTCTGCGGACATTCACTCGTTCGCAATCTGACAAGCTGGGCGAAACGCTTCACGGATATGAAAATGTGGTTGTTGATTGGGCGATGCGATATGGCAACCCATCCATTCCATCCCGTCTTGAATATCTGAAAGAACAGGGGTGTGATCGCCTTTTGATATTCCCACTCTATCCGCAATATTCTGCTGCAACGACAGCAACGGTCAATGATAAGGTATTTGAGCATTTGATGAACATGCGATGGATGCCAGCTGTTAGAACTGTTCCGCCTTATCATGATGAGCCTGTTTACATAGAAGCGCTTGCGAAATCGATTGAAAATGCGATTGAGGAAATGCCGAGGAAGCCGGAAAAAATTGTCGCTTCCTACCACGGTATACCGCAGAGCTATTTCAAAAAGGGTGACCCCTATCATTGCCATTGCCACAAGACTACTCGCTTGCTTCGAGAGAAGCTTGGCATGGATGAAGATTATCTGGTTACGACGTTCCAATCGCGTTTTGGGCCGGAGGAATGGTTGCAGCCTTACACGGACAAGACAATTGAGAAACTTGGCGATGAAGGCGTGAAAAATATTGCCGTGTTTAATCCGGGTTTCAGCTCCGATTGTCTGGAAACGCTTGAAGAGATTGCCGGCGAAGGCGAAGAAATATTCCACGAACATGGCGGGGAAAATTTCAGTCATATTGCCTGTCTCAACGACAGCAAAGAAGGTATGGACGTGATCGAAACCCTCGTTCGACGTGAACTTTCGGGCTGGATCTAACCGTGGCCGATTGGCGCGATGGAAAGCCTTACCGCGCCAATGTTGGTATCTGTCTTATAAATCCTGAGGGGCTGATTTGGTTCGGCAAGTCCTCTACCGCTGGCCCGGAAATTGTATCTCCCGGGCGCGAATGGCAAATGCCACAAGGCGGGATTGAAGAGACTGAAGATATCATCGAGGCGGCAAGGCGTGAGCTTTGGGAAGAGACCGGTGCCACATCCATAGAGCTGATCGATCATACGACTGACTGGTGGGCCTATGAGTTCCCCGAAAATTATCGCGAAACCGGACACAAGCTTGATGATTATCGCGGTCAGAAGCAGCGTTGGGTATTGTTCCGATTTACCGGTAGAGATGATGAATTCACCATAACGGCTGAGCACACGGACGAGCCGCAGGAATTTATTGATTGGCGATGGCTAAAAACCCGTGAAGCGATTGATTTATCAGTAGATTTCAAGGTTAAACAATACCTCCGAGTATTTTCGGCCTTTTCCAAATATTTGGTCTGAAAACACATCAGTGTTTGCTTGTCATTAACAGCGATGTTCCGGTTTTGTTTGCAAAATATCAATCTAATTCCCATATCAAACTCACAGATAGTTGATAATGAGAGCGCAATTTGGCGCAGGAGGTAACATATGTTTTTCGGCTTTGAAGTAGCTCTTTTGGTACTGGCAGTCGTTGTTTTGCTGGTAATTTTTGCAGGTGTTAAGCAGATCCCGCAGGGCTACAACTATACAGTGGAGAGATTTGGCCGGTTTACCAAAACCCTCAAGCCCGGGCTTAACTTGATTGTTCCGTTTATTGACCAGATTGGTGCGAAGATGAACATGATGGAACAGGTACTGGACGTGCCGACACAACAGGTGATCACGAAAGATAACGCGACCATCAGCGCGGATGGTGTGGCATTTTTCCAAATCCTTGATGCGCCTCGTGCCGCTTATGAGGTACGCGATCTGGAACGTGCGCTTCTCAACCTGACCATGACCAATATTCGTACGGTGATGGGTTCTATGGACCTTGATGAATTGCTCGCAAAACGGGATGAGATTAATGATCGTTTGTTGCGTGTGGTGGATGAAGCTGCAGGCCCGTGGGGCATTAAGATCACCCGCATTGAAATTAAAGACATTAATCCGCCCAAGGATCTGGTGGATGCGATGGACCGTCAAATGAAGGCGGAACGTGAAAAACGAGCGAACGTTCTTGAAGCGCAGGGTTTCCGTGAAGCAGAGATCCTAAAGGCTGAAGGTGAAAAACAATCACAAATTCTCAAGGCTGAGGGTGAGCGGGAAGCAGCATTTCGTGATGCGGAAGCTCGTGAGCGTTTGGCCGAAGCTGAAGCAAAAGCGACCACCATGGTTTCGGATGCGATCGCCGGTGGTAACACGCAGGCCATCAACTACTTTGTGGCACAAAAGTATACCGAAGCGCTTGGGCAGATTGCGTCGGCCAACAACCAGAAGGTGATCATGCTTCCGCTTGAAGCATCGTCCCTGATCGGATCTCTGGGCGGCATTGGTGAAATTGCAAAAGATGTATTTGGTAATGATCCATCAGGGTCGCCTCGCCCGACACCGCCCAGTCGTCCGCGCACGACACCTGCCGTCTCCAGTTCAGGTGTGGTGAACACCGGTGAGGCGTTTGGTAAAAGGAACCAGTCATGATTGGTGAAATGGTCAATTTCCTGGGGCCCTGGACATGGGTCGTTGTTGGCCTGATCCTGTTGGGCCTTGAGATTCTTATGCCCAGTACGTTCTTGCTCTGGCCAGGTATTGCAGCGATGGGGGTCGGTACAATTACCCTGATCCTTGGCGTCGATAATCCCATCTGGCCCTGGCAGGCCCAGCTACTGGTATTCCTGATTTTTTCCCTCATTGCTGCCTATTTTGGGCGCAAGCTGATGAAAGACAAAGACTGGGAGAAGAGTGAAGTCGAAGGGTTGAACGAACGTGGTTCCCAACTGGTGGGGCAAATGGGCGTTCTCACGGATGCAATTGCCAATGGACAGGGTCGGGTCAAAATTGGTGACACGACCTGGCGCGTAAAAGGTGATGATGCCAAGGCTGGAACCAAGGTCCGGGTGATTTCAGCCGAGGGTAGCACCTTGGTCGTCGAAACTGCGTAGCAAGGTCAGGCGGCGCCAATCCTTAAGAGGTCGTGTAAATGAATGATGCCGACGGGGGTCGCAGAACTCTCGTCTGTTACAATCAGGGCGCTGATGTTGAATTCGTTCAGAGTGGCCAGGGCTGAATTCACCAGCATTTCCTGGGAAACCGTTTTCGGATTTCTCGTCATCAGGTCATCCACACGCATTTTTTGCAAATCCTTGTCGAGATTTCGAGCCAGATCACCGTCTGTGAGAATTCCTGTTAGTTCGCCACTGTCATTTGTAACACCAACGCAGCCAAACCGCTTCTCCGACAAGGTCATGATCGCAATCGGCATTGCTGTGTCTTGGGGTACCAATGGGATGGATTCTCCCTTGTGCATGATTTCTGACACGCGTGTCAGGCTTGAACCGAGTGAGCCGCCGGGATGATAAATTCCGAAATCATCAGCGGAAAAGCCGCGCCCTTCGAGCAATGAGACAGCAAGCGCGTCGCCTATGGCCATTTGCATGATCGTGGAGGTTGTGGGTGCCAGGCCATTTGGACAGGCTTCTTCCACCTTCGGTAGTTCCAGACAAATGGTTGCTTCTCGCCCCAGTGCTGATTCAGAATTCCTGGTGATCGCAATCAACGGAATACTGAACCGACTTGTATAAGCCAGAACGCCCTTGAGTTCGGTCGTTTCGCCGGACCATGAAAGCGCAATAACCGCATCGTCACGCGCAATCATTCCCAGGTCGCCATGGTTCGCCTCTGCCGGGTGAACAAAGAAAGACGGTGTACCTGTTGATGCAAGTGTCGCAGCCAGTTTTCCCCCGACATGGCCGCTTTTTCCAACGCCGGTCACAATAACACGGCCATTTATGTCCCGAATGGTCGCGCAGGCAGCATCAATGGCTTCTCCCAAAGGACCTTCAATAGCATCGGCGAGTGTTTCCAATCCCGTGATTTCTGTCCTGATGGTTCTGAGTGCCGAAACGGTGTTCTGCGAGGCATTCATTTTATTTGCTTTCTGGCTGGCACTAGGCTCGTGGAAACCATTCGTTAACCACAAAAGTTTACGGTTTGGCAATAAATCGCCGTCTCGAAAAATGTAAATGACTGAAGCGAAAAAGTCCAAGCTGGTTAGACACTTGACCACATTATTTGTTGGCAGCTCGATGCTTGCCGGCGGCAGCTATGCTTATGCTCAATCCGCCGGACCAGGTTCTGTTTTTGATGGGGAGTTGCGTGGGTCCATTGCTGACAGATCAACAAACAATCTTGACTTGAACACTGCAGCGGGACAGCGTACTCAATTGCTTGGGCCTGAAGCTGGATTTTCAGCGGTTGATGAAAACACGGCTGTTCCCTCGGCCAGACCTGCGCGCGTCATTCCGCTTTCACCCAGGATACAACAGCGTGCGGAACGAGCGTCGCCTGTTGGAGCGGTTTTCAGTCCACAAAGCCCAGATCAATCGCCTCGCGGTAATGTGGCTGCGGAGCCTGTGCAAAGTGGAGAAGCTGCAGTTTTTGAGCCAGATCCATTTGCCGCAACGGGGTTTCGGTTAGGCACGTTTGAGGGAGATTTTTCGTTCGAACAATCAATAGGTTATTCCAGTAATGTTTCTCAAAATGTGGATGGCGATGGAGGGGCTTTCTCGCAAACGGATGCCAATCTTAGTTTGATTTCCGATTGGTCGCGCCACCAGCTTTCCATTGGCTTGATTGGGAGTTACAGACGTCCTTTCGATAGCGATGAAGTGGATGAACCGCTCTTTAACGCCAATACCGAGATGCGGTATGACCTGGTTGACGGGTACACCCTCACAACACGCAGTTTCTATACGTTTCAGACGCAAGAATTTACCAGTGCTACCTTAGCGCCCGGTGCCGTTGATACTCCGGCAACGCAAAATTATGGCGGGAGTGTCGAATTACAGCGGACAGACCGGAAGCTTCAATTCACTCTGCGCGGTGAAATCGACCGCGACGAATTCGATGATGCTGATCTCGGCGGTGGTGTTGTGTTCGAACAGGATGATCTCAACAATCTGGAATATGGCGCAACCTTGCGGGTTGGTTACGAAGTGTCCCCGGCGATCACGCCCTTTGCAGAGGGGAGATATGCGATTCGTGACTTCGAATTGCCGCGAGACAGAAACGGCATACGCCGCGATAGTGAGATTTTTGAGTTGCGTGGTGGCGTGGAAATTGACTTGGGTGAGAAAGCTCAAAGTGAACTGGCACTTGGTTATATTACCGAGGATTTTGAGGACCCATCGCTTGAAAATCTGGATGGGTTCACACTCAATGGAACCCTGAACTGGTCTCCAGAGCGTGATACCGTGATTGCGCTGACCTTTGGTACAACAACCAATGCCTCCATCAATCCTGATGAAAACGGTTCGATTATTTATGATGTGGGGCTTTCCGCAGAACGGCAAATTACAGAGCGCTGGAGCCTAACGGGCAATCTGAATTATCAACTTGAAACGAATGATGATCGCAATACCACATTTGAGGCGGGCATTGGCTCTCAATACTGGGTGAATCGATATTTGGCTCTCATAGCAAATGGCGAGTATGTTTCGTTCTCGTCAGATGCGACAAATTCAGACTTTGACGAATTCAGTGTGAGAGCAGGTATCAGACTGCAGCGGTAACACGTTGCTCCGTATGAATTAGTGCTAGCCGGTTCCGTGCTATTAGCAGCTGTTACATAGTGTTGAGCATTTCCCGGATTTTATCGGCAATCTCGGCGTCATCCAGTGCGAAGGCGATGTTTGCTTCAATGAAGCCTGCCTTTGAACCACAATCGAAGGTTTGGCCGGTAAACACATGGCCGTAGAAGGATTGCTGCTTTGCCAGGGTGAGCATGGCATCGGTCAACTGAATTTCGTTACCGGCACCCGGTTTTTGATCTTCCAGAATATCAAAAATCTCGGGCTGAAGAATGTATCTGCCATTGATGAACAGGTTTGAGGGCGCAGTGCCTGGCTCTGGCTTTTCAACCATTCCAGTGATTTCAAAACCGTTTCCTACAGGCGCACCTTTTTCAATGACGCCGTATTTATGTGTTTCTTCCCAGGCGACTTCTTCTGTGGCGATAACGTTCCCACCAGTCTGTTCATACAACTCCATCATGCCAGAAAGGCAGCCCTTTTTGTCTTTCATCACCATGTCTGGAAGCAGCAGGGCGAAAGGCTCATTGCCAACAATATCGCGCGCGCACCACACCGCGTGCCCAAGGCCCAAAGGTGCCTGCTGACGTGTGAAACTGGTTTGACCGGCCCCGGGTTGATATTGTTCCAGAACGGCGAGCGCTTCTTTTTTGTCCCGACGTTGCAAAGTGTCCTGAAGCTCATATGCGAGATCAAAATGATCCTCGATTACGCCCTTGTTTCGGCCCGTTACGAAGACAAAATGCTCTATACCCGCTTTGCGCGCTTCATCAACGGCGTATTGAATGACCGGTTTGTCCAGCACCGTGAGCATTTCCTTGGGAACGGATTTTGTCGCGGGCAGAAAGCGAGTTCCCAGACCGGCCACGGGAAAAACTGCTTTTTTTACAGGCTTTAGAGAGGTCATGTTTGCTCCATGTTCACGTCGTGATACACATGTAACAGTCTTGCTTAACAATTGCTGAACTAAATGGGGACAATTTTATTCGATCGTTTAGTGCGATTCTAATCCTATTGCGCTACTCTCGATACCGCTGGTGGCGGAAAAGGGTAAGAACGATGACTGTAATGGTTACCGGTGGTGCGGGATATATAGGTTCGCACATGGTGTGGGAACTGCTGGACCACAACGAAAAGGTCGTTGTGGTGGACAATCTTGTAACCGGGTTTGAATGGTCAGTGCCAAGTGGTGTCACGTTTGTGAAGGCGGATATTGGCGATCAAAGCAAGATGGAAGCATTGTTGTCAGAGCACAATGTGGATGCAATCATACATTTTGCCGGTTCTGTGGTTGTTCCTGAATCACTGGAAGATCCGCTCAAATATTATCGAAACAATACCGGCAATTCCAGGAACCTGATTGAGGCTGCCATCAATACTGGCGTCAAGCGGTTCATTTTTTCTTCGACTGCGGCCGTTTATGGCGAGCCGTTAACGACAGGACCGATTGCGGAAAATGCCATTCTCAATCCAATGTCACCCTATGGTACATCCAAACTCATGACGGAACTAATGATCCGCGATGCATCAGCAGCGCATGATCTGCACTATGTCATTCTGCGGTACTTCAATGTGGCAGGCTGTGATTTGGAAGGGCGTACCGGCCAATCAACTGCTGGTGCAACGCATCTTATCAAGGTGGCATGCGAGGCCGCTGCCGGCAAACGTCCCATGATGAAGGTTTTCGGGACCGATTATGATACCGAGGATGGCAGTTGCATTCGTGATTTCATTCATGTGAACGATCTCGTTAACGCTCATTATGTGGCGTTGAATTTCCTTCGAAATGGTGGCCAGAAATTTACAGCGAATTGCGGCTATAGCCGGGGATATTCAGTGCTGGACGTCATTAAGGCTGTCAAACGTGTTTCCGGAAACGATTTCCGGGTTGTAAAGACCGATCGCAGGGCTGGAGACATTCCTGCGCTTACTGCCAACTCAAACCGTCTCAGAACCCGGCTCGAATGGGAACCCAAGCATGATGATCTGGATCTGATCGTTTCTTCCGCTCTTGAGTGGGAGAAGAAGCTTCTGACCATTCGCAAGAGCGCCTAGCGCAGTTTTTCTCATCAAATTTTCTTGAGCTCTCCGCCTTTTTGCGGCCCCTTAATTATTGTTAACGGATCGTTGTTAGCTTTTTTCAAAGTGATTCGAACATGCCAGATCGGGACGAGGGCGGACATGACATTCCAGTGGAACTTTTCGGGTAAATTCAAGGCAGCGGCATTTGCCTTGCTCATTGCGAGCAGTGCCAGTGTGGGCGAGGTCCGTGCGGATGCAGGATTTCAGAAGTGGATTCGTGATTTTTATTCGGTAGCAGCAAAGAGCGGAATTTCCAGAAACACCTACAACGCGGTTTTCAAGGGCGTGACAAGTCCTGATCCGGCTGTGATCAAGTCTGCAAATTTTCAACCTGAATTCAAATCCAAAGTCTGGGACTACATGGATAACAGGGTCACAGAGTCCGCGATTGAAAAAGGCCTTGAAATGAAGGTCAAATACAAACGCTGGCTGGACATAATCGAGAAGCGTTATGGGGTGGATCGCCATATTCTGTTGGCTATCTGGTCCATGGAAACGTCCTATGGTGCGGCATTAGTGAGAGAAGGTGCGCTGCGAAATGTTGCGCGGTCCTTGGCCACACTTGCCTATCAGGATAAACGCCGCCGCAAGTTTGCACGCAGCCAGCTGATCGCAGCCATGAAAATCGTTCAGAACGGTGATGTCTCTGCCTCAGGTCTTAGGGGATCATGGGCAGGCGCGATGGGACACACCCAGTTCATTCCAACCAGCTATTTGACCTGGGCGCAGGATATCGATGGTGATGGTCGTCGGAACATCTGGGAATCCGTTCCGGATGCGCTTGCCTCCGCTGCAAACCTTCTCAAGAAAAACGGCTGGCGGACCGGAAAAACCTGGGGGTATGAAGTGAAAACGCCTGCCGGTTTCAAGAAAGAGCGGGTCGGCACAAATAGCCGAACTCTCGCAGAATGGCAGCGAATGGGCATTCGCCGTGTTAATGGCAAAGCGTTCCCGCGCCCTTCAGACAAGGCAAATATCAAAATCCTGGCGGGTTCAAAAGGTCCGGCCTTTTTGATGCTCAAGAATTTCTTTGTTTTGAAGTCATACAATAATGCTGACAAATATGCGTTGGCGGTGGGGCATTTGGCCGATCAATTGCGTGGATTTGGACCCTTTGTTGTGGATTGGCCACGCGGATACATCAAGCTTGATGAAGAAGAACGCAAGGAGCTTCAGGAGCGTTTGAAGCGCCTTGGCTTTTATGAAGGTGAGATCGACGGAAAGATCGGCTCTGGTTCACGCGGGGCGATCAAGGATTACCAGCGTAAATTTGGTCTTGCCCAGGATGGTTACGCGTCCAAGCGCGTTCTTGCCAGCCTCAGGAAGCGTTAATCCTCGCTGAAATAGCCCTTCTCAGTTAAGTGTATGTGACTTTTGTCAATTGACACATTGCGACCTCATATGTTGCTTATGATCTCAGGCTTATGGGCATGCAGAGGTTGTAATGATGTTGAGAAAGCTTTTCCTTGCTTTCACCGTGTTGGTTGGATTTGCGGTTGCTGTACCGGAAATTCGCTTCGTCCACACACTTGTGGGCGTTTCGGAAGCACAAGCTCAACAAATCAAGCGCAAACGGAAAACGCTGTTCGATGTGCTGTTCAAACGCAGGAAGAAGAAAAACAACCGTGCCACTACCACGGTTAATCGCCAAAATCTGAGGGACCTTCCCGGCGTTGGGTCCAGAAACAAAAAACGGGTAAGAGCCTCTGGCACCAACAAAAAGCGTTCAACTGCAGCCACAAAACCAAAAGTCATCGCTGTGAAATCTGAAAACGCGGCCAAGATTCTGGTTGTGGGGGATTTTATGGCGAGTGGCATTGCCAGCGGATTGGAGCGTCTTTATGCGGACAATCCAAACATCGTGATTGTAAACAAGGGAAATGCATCATCAGGCATTGTGCGCGATGATGTGATTGACTGGCCCAATTCGGTTGGTGCCATGATCGATGACTATAAACCGATTGCAGTGATCAATCTGGTTGGCATGAACGACCGCCAGCAAATGCGTCTCAAAACAGGGCGTGTTGAAAAACTGTCCGATGAATGGCTGGCGCAATATAACAAGCGTGTTGAAAAACTGGCGTCGATTGGTCGTGAAAAGAGCGTGCCGCTTGTCTGGGTTGGTTTACCGCCAGTCCGGTCCGGTCGGATGAATGCGGATTATCTTGTCTTCAACGAAATTTATCGCGGCAAAGCAGAGGCTGCGGGTGCGAGTTTCGTCGATGTTTGGGATGGTTTCACGAATGCCGAGGGCAAATATGTCAGCGCTGGTCCGGATATCAATGGCCAGATTGTCCGTCTTCGTGGATCAAAGGGTATTACCATGCTTCGTGCGGGTAAGCAGAAGCTTGCCTTTTTCGTGGACAAGACGCTTAAACGTCTGGGAGTTCTCGGTGACGGGGAAGGAGCGCAATTCGCGTCGCTTGGCACCATCAATCTGAAAAACGCCCAGCCGCAGGTTCCGGATTATGATCCGGTTGGTACCGGACGTACGGTAGTCATCCCGCTTGGTTCTCCAGCCTCCGATGGTGGCAATGTACTAGAAGGTGACTACAGCAAGGAAAAACCTGATGAACGGATCAAAAGCGCGAGCTATTCATTGGTCGAGCAAGGTCTTGTGGATCGCCCCCAGGAAGGCAGGGTAGATGCAAATTGGGGAATTCCCGCGCCTGAAAAAGCAAAGCCAGAGCCTGAGAATGCAGATGCACCTAAAGATGACAAAACAACCACCCAATCATCAGGCATAACGGCATCTGAACTGCCAAAAGTTACAAACATCGGTGCGAATAATACGCAATCCGGGCAGGCTGAAGCAAACTAACTTCCCTGGGTGCAACAAGCGTTTAAATTAGGCTGGCAGGGAAGTAGCGCCCATCAGATCGAGATCAATTGAGCGAGCGGCTTGCCTTCCTTCACGGATCGCCCAAACCACCAGTGACTGGCCGCGACGACAATCTCCAGCTGCATACAGGCCTTCTACCGAAGTGCGATAGTCCTGCTGATTTGCCTCAATCGAAACATCGCCGCGATGGCTTTTCTTTAATGCCGGGTCGAGTTCCTTGATAAATGTATCAACCAGTGGGCTTCCAAAACCGATGGCGATGAAGGCCAGATCGGCTTTCATGATGAATTCTGTACCTTCGACAGGCTGTCTTTTGTCATCGACCCGAACACATTTAACCCCGATGAGCTTGCCATTTCTGCCAACAAATTCGAGCGTCGCGACCATAAATTCGCGTTTCGCGCCCTCGGCCTGAGAAGAGGATGTGCGCATCTTGGTTGCCCAATACGGCCAGACGACCATCTTGTCCTCGTGCTCTGGAGGCTCAGGACGGATATCCAGCTGTGTCACGTTCACTGCGCCCTGGCGGAAAGATGTGCCGATACAGTCTGAAGCGGTATCGCCACCACCGACAACCACGATGTTCTTGCCTGCGGCCCAGATTTCTTCAGATGGCCATCCGGTGCTGTCGATTGGCTCACCACCCACACGGCGGTTCTGCTGAACAAGGAAAGGCATCGCGTCATAAACACCAGCAAGATCCTGACCGGGCAGGCCCGGGTCACGCGGGATTTCCGATCCCGCCGTGATCAGCACAGCATCATGATCTTTCATCAGGTCGTTGGATGAAACATCGACGCCGATATTGGCATTACAGTGGAAGGTTACCCCCTCTGCCTGCATCTGCTCAGCGCGCACGTCGATATAGTGTTTCTCCATCTTGAAATCTGGAATGCCGTAGCGGAGAAGACCGCCAACCTTTGACTCGCGCTCATAAACATGGACGTCATGGCCAACGCGGGCAAGTTGCTGAGCGGCGGCAAGGCCTGCAGGACCTGAGCCCACAATTGCGATTTTCTTGCCTGTCTTTTCCGCAGCTGGCTCAGGCTTGATCAGGCCCAACGAATAGGCCTTGTCTGCAATTGCCTGCTCGACGGTTTTGATCGCGACAGGTTCATCCTCAAGATTGAGCGTGCAGGCCTCTTCACAAGGAGCAGGGCAGATACGGCCAGTGAATTCGGGAAAATTATTCGTCGAATGTAGGTTTTTGACTGCCTGTTCCCAATCATCATTGTAGATCAGATCGTTCCAGTCAGGAATCTGGTTATGGACCGGACACCCGGTGTCGCCATGGCAGTATGGAATACCACAATCCATGCAGCGGGCTGCCTGTTTAGCGACTTCGCTGTCATCCATAGGAATAGTGAACTCGTTGAAGTGTCGAACACGATCTGAAGCAGGCCGATATTTCGGAACCTGACGATCTATTTCGAGAAACCCTGTTACCTTACCCATAGCCTATTCCTATTCCGCCGCTATCTTGCCCATGCGGCGATCTTCCATTTCCTGAAGCGCGCGTTTGTATTCAACCGGCATAACCTTCACGAATTTCGTGCGATAGTTTTCCCAATCGTCCAACACCATCTTGGCCCGTGTTGAGCCGGTGTAATGCAAATGGTTTGTGATCAACTGTCGCAAGCGTTCGAGATCATATCTGCTCATGTCTGAAGAGATATCCACGCGCCCCTTGTGCATCATGTCACCGCCATGGTGATGCAGTTTCTCAAGCAGCTCATCTTCCTCGGGCATCGGCTCCAGATTGACCATTGCCATGTTGCAGCGCTGGGCAAATGTGCCGGAGCCATCCAGAACATAAGCCACACCACCCGACATGCCAGCTGCGAAATTACGTCCAGTGCCACCAAGGACAACCACAACGCCACCGGTCATATACTCACACCCGTGATCGCCAACCCCTTCAACGACCGCGATTGCACCTGAATTTCTCACCGCGAAACGCTCGCCTGCAACGCCACGAAAATAGCATTCGCCGCTGATCGCGCCATACAGAACCGTATTGCCAACAATGATGGATTTTTCCGCAACCAGATTGGATTCTTCTGCAGGCCTGATGACGATGCGGCCGCCGGAGAGACCCTTGCCCACATAGTCATTACCATCCCCTTGCAGATCAAAGGTAATCCCTTTTGCAAGGAATGCGCCAAAACTTTGTCCGGCAGTTCCTTTTAGCGAGACTGCGATTGTATCGTCTTCGAGACCTTCGTGACCGTATTTCTCAGCCAGTTTGCCTGACAGCATTGCACCAGCAGACCGGTCAACATTGCTGATTGCAGTTTCGATCCTAACGGGTTTTGCGTCTTCAAGCGCCGGTTTTGCCTGTTCGATCAGTTTGCGATCCAGAATGTCTACAATTGGATGATTCTGGAATTCGGTCTGGTAGATCGACTGCTTGTCTGCCTCAGGCTTGTAGAAGATGCGAGAGAAATCGAGGCCCTTACCCTTCCAGTGGTCAAGCATTTCGGATTTTTCAAGCACATCGCTTTCGCCAATCAGATCATCCAGTTTCTCAAAGCCGAGTTCTGCCATGATCTTGCGTGCTTCTTCTGCAACGAAGAAGAAATAATTGATGACATGTTCCGGCGTACCCCGGAAGCGTTTGCGCAGAACAGGATCTTGCGTTGCAATGCCAACCGGGCAGGTGTTCAGATGACATTTGCGCATCATGATGCAGCCTGCAGCAATCAGCGGCGCGGTAGAGAAGCCGAACTCATCAGCGCCCAACAATGCACCCACGATCACATCGCGACCGGTTTTCAATCCGCCATCAACTTGTAGTTTAATGCGTGAGCGCAGTTTGTTCAGCACCAAGGTTTGCTGGGTTTCGGCAAGGCCGATCTCCCACGGGCTACCGGCATGTTTAAGCGAAGTGAGTGGTGAGGCTCCCGTGCCACCGTCAAAACCGGAAATGGTGATGTGGTCTGCGCGCGCTTTCGCAACTCCCGCCGCAACAGTGCCGACGCCAACTTCTGCTACCAGTTTGACCGAGATATCGGCTTTCTCGTTGACGTTTTTCAAGTCGTAGATGAGCTGAGCCAAATCCTCGATTGAATAGATGTCATGATGTGGCGGTGGTGAAATCAGTCCCACGCCTGGAGTTGAGTGTCTGGTCTTGGCAATTACCGCATCCACTTTGTGGCCTGGCAATTGGCCACCTTCGCCCGGCTTTGCACCTTGGGCGACCTTGATCTGGATCATGTCTGAATTCACCAGGTATTCTGTAGTCACGCCAAAGCGCCCTGAGGCAACCTGCTTGATAGCAGAGCGCTCAGGATTCGGAGAGCCGTCTTCCATCGGATAGAAACGGTCTGGCTCTTCACCGCCTTCACCCGTGTTTGATTTGCCACCAATTTGGTTCATCGCAACTGCAAGCGCCGAATGTGCTTCGCGCGAGATTGAACCAAATGACATCGCTCCAGTTGAGAAGCGTTTCACAATGTCGGCAGCCGGTTCGACTTTACTGATGTCTATTGGTTGGCGCCCGATTTCTTCTGCGGACTTGATTTTGAAAAGGCCGCGAATGGTTGAAAATTCACGGGATGCGCGGTTGGTTTCTTCTGCGAACTTTTCATAACGTTCAGCCGAATTTCCGCGAACCGCGTGTTGCAGGTTGGCGACATTGTCCGGTGTCCATGCATGCGTTTCGCCACGCATTCGGTAGGCATATTCGCCGCCGATATCCAGTGCATTGGACAGGATTTGCTCACCACCAAATGCAGCATCGTGGCGCTTCATGGTTTCGTCGGAAATTTCGTTTAGGCCAACGCCCTCAATCATGGAGGCCGTGCCGAAGAAATATTCTTCAACAAGTTCTGAAGACAGACCTACCGCATCAAAAATCTGCGCACCACAATAGGATTGATAGGTCGAGATGCCCATTTTGGACATGACTTTCAAAATACCCTTATCGATTGCCTTGATGTAGCGTTCAACAATCTCGGTGGTGTCCACTTCTTCAGGAAACTCACCCTTGGCATGCATGTCTGCAAGGGTTTCGAATGCCAGATACGGGTTGATTGCCTCTGCACCAAACCCTGCAAGGACACAGAAGTGATGCACTTCGCGCGGTTCGCCACTTTCAACAACAAGACCGACCGAGGTCCTCAATCCCTCACGGATCAGGTGATGATGAACAGCGGCTGTAGCGAGCAATGCCGGAATCGCCACGCGTTTTGTGCCGATCTGGCGATCTGACAGAACGATGATGTTATAGCCGTTGCGAACCGCTTCTTCAGCCCGTGCACGCAACGAGTCGAGCGCTGCACCCATTCCCTCTGCACCACGATCCTTGTTGTAGGTGATGTCCAGCGTGATGGTCATGAACTGGTTGTCAGCAATATCGCCAATCTCGCGAATTTTTTCGAGATCATGGTTTGACAAAATCGGCTGACGGACTTCAAGACGCTTTTGTTCTGAAAGACCCTGAAGATCAAACAGGTTTGGACGCGGGCCAATAAATGAAACAAGGCTCATCACCGATTCTTCACGGATCGGATCGATGGGTGGATTGGTCACCTGAGCAAACAATTGCTTGAAGTAGGTGTAAAGCAGTTTTGGTTTGTCAGAGAGCGCAGAGATTGGCGTGTCAGTGCCCATGGAGCCAATTGCTTCCTGACCGGTTGTGGCCATCGGCGCCATGATCAGTCTCAAGTCTTCCTGAGTGTAGCCAAAGGCCTGTTGACGATCGAGAAGCGCTTCAGCGCTTTCACGAGCCTGACGGGTCGGCAGTGGCATCTCCTCAAGCACGATCTGCGTGCGATCAAGCCATCGGCGATATGGATTTTGATCAGAGAGTTCTTTTTTGATCACCTCATCAGAAATGATCTCTCCTTTTTCCATGTCGATTAGCAACATGCGGCCTGGTTGCAAGCGCCATTTCTCGACAATGTCTTCTTCCGCGACCGGCAATACGCCTGACTCAGATGACATGATCACGCGATCATCTTTGGTCACAATATAGCGGGCAGGACGCAGGCCGTTACGGTCAAGCGTTGCGCCGATCTGGCGGCCATCGGTAAAGGCAACCGCAGCTGGACCATCCCATGGTTCCATAAGTGCTGCATGATATTCATAGAACGAACGACGGGCCTCATCCATCAACGGGTTGTCTGACCAAGCCTCTGGAATGAGCATCATCACTGCGTGTGTGAGCGAATAGCCCCCCATGAAGAGAAACTCGAGCGCATTGTCAAAACATGCAGTATCTGACTGGCCTTCATAGGAGATTGGCCAAAGTTTATTGATGTCATCGCCAAACAACGGTGATGAAACAGAGGCCTGGCGCGCTGCCATCCAGTTTACGTTACCGCGCAGTGTGTTGATCTCGCCATTGTGAGCGACCATGCGGTAGGGATGCGACAGCTTCCATGATGGGAATGTGTTGGTCGAGAAACGCTGGTGCACAAGGGCCAGAGCCGATTTGAAGCGTTCGTCCTGCAGGTCGTGATAATAGGGGCCAAGTTGGTCGGCCAGGAACATGCCTTTGTAGACAATCGTCCGCGAAGAAAACGAAACAATGTAAAAACCACTGTCGCGGGCATTGGTATTGTTGAATATCTGGTTCGAAATCGCCTTTCGGGTCACATATAACTTGCGCTCGAAATCATCATTTTCCGCAGTCACATCTGAACATGTAACAAACAATTGGTGATGCGAGGGTTCAGTGCCGGCGATCTCCGGGTCTTGTGAGAGGTGCGAATTGGTAACCTCAAGGCTGCGCTCGCCTAAAAGGGTCAGTCCTTCATTTGCAAGAACCGATTTGGCAATCTCAAGAACCTGTGCACGCAGCTCTTCTTCTCTTGGCAGGAAAAGTTGGGCAACGCCATATTCTCCGGCAGCCGGGAGTTGGAAGCCCGCATCTGAACAGATTTCAGAGAAGAATTCGTGTGGAATCTGTACCAGCATTCCCGCGCCATCGCCCATCAAGGGGTCAGCGCCAACAGCTCCCCGATGTTCGAGATTCTTCAGGATTTCCAAACCATCTTCAATGATCGCATGACTGGCAACGCCCTTCATGTGAGCAACAAAACCAACGCCACATGCGTCTTTCTCGTTGGCAGGATCATACAAGCCCTGCTTTGGTGGCAGGCCACTCATAGAGCTGATAACGCCGTTGTTCTTTTTTACGGTCATGTCGAACACCTGACTGCCTTTGCCAAGTAAGGCAGTTACCCTGTTAAAACCTTCAATTCTGGATTAGCCCTATTTTAGTGCTCTGGCACCGGAGGATCAATCCTGATCGCCACGCTGCGACAAGATTCCGTGTCTGCTGCGCAAATCAAAAGGGACAGCAATACTGTCCCTTTTTCGCGAACATGCCAAATATGTCGAACTATTTCAAGAGTTAATCAATTCGGACTTTGACTTTGATTTGGCGTAATTGTATAACGATCTCATAGGGGCGTAGTTTTGCTCGGTAAATTTTAATCGATGTGAATTACGCGTTTCGGTGCTGGTTGATGGATTGTGGGGGATCTGACGAGGTTTATCGCCCCTAAAGCTCGTCTAATTAATTTCCTTTTTCATTGTAGGCTGGCATCTGAAAGACCCGGCTCTTCTATAGAGGGCCGGGTCGTTTAGTGTGTGGTGGTCATATCCCGATACTGCAAATTTGCAGTTGCATGTTTTTTCAATTCAGCTGAAATGTCCCCACACACAAACACATTCCAGGTCTCTACTTATGAACTTCGCAAGCGATAATTGGTCCGGCGCAGCACCGGAGATATCAAAAGCTCTGAACGAACATTCTACTGGCTTTGCAACAGCTTACGGGGACAGTGATCTCGACCGGTCAGTCGAGCGTAAATTTGCCGAGATTTTTGAATGCGAATGCGCAGTGTTTTTTGTCGGTACGGGCACTGCTGCGAATTCAATGGCAGCGACTGCGGTGGCCAAACCAGGTGGTGTTGTATTTTGTCATAGTGAGGCTCATTTGCTTGCAAATGAGGGTGGCGCGCCGGAATTTTTGACGAGTGGAGCCAGAATGGTGCCAATTTCTGGCGAAAGCGGCAAAATTTCTGTCGACGAGCTCACGGTGAAAGTTGCCCAATATCCCAACCATTTCAACCATCTTGGTCAGGGAACTCTTGTCAGTATCACCCAATCTACGGAAGCTGGAACCGTCTATTCTGTCGATGAGATTGGGGCAATTGGAGAGGTTGCCAAAGCGGCGGGATTACCACTCCACATGGATGGTGCTCGCTTTGCGAACGGGCTTGTGAAATTGGGGTGCAGCCCCGCTGATATGACTTGGAAACAGGGCGTGGATATGGTGTCCTTCGGGGGGACCAAAAACGGATGCTGGTGTGCGGAGGCGCTGCTTGTTTTTGACGATTCACTGATTGAGAATTTCAAGTTTCATCGCAAGAAGATGGGGCATCTGTTTTCGAAGACGCGATTTATCAGTGCTCAGTTTGAAGCATATTTAAAAGACGATTTGTGGTTGCGCCTGGCACAGCATTCAAATGTTATCGGGGAGAAGCTGGAAGCGGCAATACGATCCTCAAACCGCGTGAGATTGGCATGGCCAAGCGAATCGAATCAGGTGTTTTTCATTGCCAAAAAGTCTGATGCGGAAGACATGTTGGCACAAGGTGCGAATTTTTATCCGTTTGCAACACCGCAATCGCTGGAAGGGCAGGTGCTTGCGGATGAACAAGTTTACCGGCTGGTCACCGCATTTAATTCTACTGAAGATGATGTCCAGACCTTCAAATCACTCTTATAGCTTGAATTTCCTGGCCAAAATGGAAGAAGCGCCCTTTCAGGCGCTTCTCCAGT
>JASJDO010000184.1 GCA_030065115.1 Rhizobiaceae bacterium
GCCTGCTGCGATTTTCTGAAATTGGTTTGCGCAACAAAGGGAGCTCATCACACAGAGTGGGCAGGATTTTTGGAAATGCAGTCGCAGCTTTCTCAAATCCTTTGTGTTTCGCTAAGGCATCAACGTTATCAATGCCTATAAAAAGATCAATCGGACCGTGACGCATGAACAGGTGGCCCTGTTCTTTGGAGAGTGAGATTTGTGGTCTGTCTTGAAACATAATCTCTAGTGTTTCCCTTTTATGGGCCACGGATTATTTGCATGCGCGTCAACGAACCTTTGTCCGTTCAGAATATGATCTTTCTGCCTTCCTGAATTGGCTGAAATTGCATCCACCAAGTCGAGAACATGATCTGCATGACCGCCTAAAGCTATATAGTTTTCCATACTCATGGTGAACTCTATTGGCGCAACAATCGCTGGAGTGGGAACGTAGCCAAATGAGTTTTCTGGCATCCGAGTGACGTCAACCATGACAGTGATACCGCCGCCGGGCCATCGATAGGTCGGCGCGCCGCCACAGGTAATGTTCGTCAGGCTATCTTGAACCGAACGAGTAAGCCCAACAGGATTTTCGGTAACACCCGCCCGCAACGAGCCGCCTGCGCCGCCCATGAAAACAACAGAACATAATGCTGGTTCGCAGTTTTCATCGATCCGTTCGATTGAAGGTGCAAGTGCTTCGGGCACATCTTTCTCAATTGGTACCAGGTCTTCATTAAGCTCAAAATAGGCAAATTGTTCGCCGGTTGTAGAAACCATCAAAAGGCTTAGCCCGGGTTTGGCTTTTTTGGGGTTAAAGTCGCCGAGGATTGTTAACGGATCAACAAGATCTGTCCCTCCCCATCCGTTTCCGGGGTTTGCAACCTGAAAATAGCGGCCTGGAGTAGAGCGTCTGCCTTTTATCCTGATGCCCGTCTCTTGCCATCCAATCACCTTGCCAGCTTGATGTTCTGACATCACGCCGGTGATATGGTCATCAACTACCACGACTTCGTCTACCAAGTCTTTCCATTGTGATGCGAACATGCCCACGGCCGCTGATCCGCAACCGACGCGCATGCGTTCCTCTGCCGCGCCGTTGACGATAGGGGGCTTGTTTGCCTGTACTACCAAGTCAGCGCCTCCATCAATGCTCAGTTCGACTGCCTGACCATTGCAGAGCGCCAGCAGTGTTTCACATGTGACGCGGCCCTCTTTCTTGCCACCTCCGGTAAGATGATGGACACCGCCGATAGACAGCATTTGTGATCCGTATTCGGCGGTTGTAACATGACCAACCGGTTCGCCATTGGCTCTAACCAGATTACGTTCCGGACCCAAATGCCGGTCTGTATCGATTTTCACTTTCGCGCCACAGTAACTAAAGATGCCCTCTGTAACGACGGTGACCGTATCCACTCCGCCCGCATTGCTCGATACAATGAAAGGCGCCGGCTTGTAGTCCGGATATGTGGTTCCGGCGCCGATCGCTGTGATAAAGCGTTCCTTCGACTGAACCACGTCGCCATCCCAGACCTCGCCAGTTTCTAGAAACGGAACTACCGGATTTCCATCCGCCACATTTTTTTCAATGATTGTGAGTGGATCGAGCCTGATCAGTTCCCCATCCTGGTTCGCATAGCGATCACAAGCTCCGGAATTTCCATCGGCGATGTAGCACATGACCGGGCATGCATCGCATCTGATTTTCTCCGGTTTTGCCGTTTTCGAAGACACTTTATTGGCCCTTCTGCATAGTTTTCAAAGCGGCCAGAACCTTGTCTGGAGTAGCAGGTAAGTCATAAACCTCTGCGCCCGTTGCATCCCGGATCGCGTTTATGATTGCCGGTGCCGTTGGAATGAGCACATGTTCTCCCAATCCCTTTGCACCAAATGGCCCTTCGGCATCTTCCACCTCGACGATAATATGCTCGAACTCGGGCATGTCACCGAATGTTGGTATGAGGTAATCATGCAGGTTCTCGGTCTTGCCGGGCACGTAGTCCTCCATGAGAGCCATGCCAATACCTTGCGCAACGCCGCCTTCGATTTGACCTTCTACCAACATAGGATTGATTGCTTTGCCGACATCATGCGCAGTAACAATGCGATCAAGCTTCACAGTGCCCAGGCCGGTGTCGACGGTTAGTTCCATCATCTGGGCACCATAACCGTAGACTGCATATGGAATCCCCTGACCCTTTTCATCCAGTGGCTTGGTTGGCGGGTCATAAGTCTCTTCAGCCATGAAGACATAACCAAATTCATTGACTGGCAACATGGACAGGTCAATGGATGTGGTGGTGCTGTCCTGCTGGACTGTGATATTGCCAACATCAAACAGCAGGTTAGCATCATCACTCACATTGGCATTTCTAAGAATTTCCTTGCGAAGGGCATAGCCTGAAAGCTGCGCAGCCTTTCCGGAGACGTATGTTTGGCGGGATGCCGAGGTCTTGCCACAATCCGGTGACAGGTCTGTATCGCCGTTAACGAGCTTGATCGAATGAACGGGGATGCCGAGGCTGTCTGCAGCGATCTGTGTGATAACTGTATTTGCGCCTTGGCCTATGTCCATTGCCCCTTGATGGAGAACCACGGTTCCGTCCGGTTGTACGCCCATGCGAACGGTAGAGGGGTTGGGCAAAGAGGTGTTGCCACAGCCATACCAGCATGTACCAATGCCTACGCCTTTTCGTACTCCCGATCCGTTCGCAGAGCGGTTGTGTTCTTTTGCATTCTTGCGTGCGGCTTCCCAGTACGGCTTGATTGTCTCAAGGCACGTCTGGATCCCCACACCCTTTTCAAACACCTGTCCGGTTGTCGTCGGCATTCCGTTTTTTAATGCGTTTTTAAGTCGGAATTCCAGACGATCAATGCCTGCTTTATCGGCTAGTTTATCAAAAGCGACTTCTTGTGCTACGGCAGATTGTGGTACACCAAAACCCCGGAATGCGCCCGAGGGCGGCGAATTTGTATAAACCGCAACACTTCTCGCCCGATAATTATCCATGAAATAGGGACCAGATGCGTGAACCGGCACGCGGTTAGCGACCGTTGGGCCCCAGCTTGCATAAGCACCGGTATTGAAGGTGCCGTCAAAGTCTAGGCCCGAGATCATTCCATTCTCATCACAACCTACTTTCAGGGTAATGTCTGAAGGGTGCCGCTTTGTCGTAGATCGCATGGAGTCGCCACGATTGTAGCGGATGTAAGCGGGTCTGTTCAGTTTTAACGCGGCAAGTGCGACATAGGGCTGAAACGAAAGATCAAGTTTGGAGCCAAAGCCACCTCCACATGCCGATGGCATGACCCGGATTTTGTCCAGTCCCAGGTTCAGAATTTCGGCAAGGCTTTCTCTATCCATTTGTGCTGCCTGTGTGGCGCCAAACAGTTCCAGTCTGCCATTTTTCGGGATGCAGTAACCTGCCTCGAGTTCAATATAGGCATGCTCGATGAACGGAGTTGAAGTCTTTACTTCAACCATATGCATGGATTTAGCCAAAGCTGTATCAACGGAACCCTTTTCTACATAGCCCCGGATCAGGAAATTTTCCGGTTTGTCTTTGTGCAGATCATCTAATTTTCCGCTTTTGGCATCCTGCGGATTGAAAGTGTGGTCTTTTGGATACCACTCAATCGGAAAGTCTTCTTCTTTGAGGGCATCCACTATTTCAAACTCACCCACCACTGCCGCAACGGCCTCGCCCCTGTAAATGGAAGTGCCATCTGCGAAAACGGGCTGATCTTCGAATTGAGGGATCACACCAAAGGAATTTCGTCCCGGAACGTCTGAGGCATCAAGAAATGCCTCAATACCTTTATTGGAGCTGACAAATGCCTCTTTGCTTCGGATTGTAAAATCAGCGTGGTGGTGAGGGTTTCGGATCACACGAACGTAAAGTGCATTCTCCGGTATCGTATCCGCGCTGTAGGCAAGAGACCCATCGACTTTCGGTACACCGTCCAGATGACGGATCGCTGCTCCCACGCTTTGACCAGCATTAGGCAGTATTTCGTCTTCGACCGTATCATTTGCATGCATAACTGCCTGGACAATCTTGCGATAACCGGTGCAGCGACAGAGAACGCCTCCAAGTGCATCTTCGACTTCTCTCTTGGAAGGCGACGGGTTCTTCTCCAGCAATGATCTTGCAGATATCAACATGCCCGGGGTGCAAATCCCGCATTGTGCGGCACCATGCTTGATGAAACTGTTTTGAAGGTTGGACAAGGTGTTGTCTTCGGAAAAACCCTCAAGTGTTTCGATGCTAGAGCCCTCTATTTGTGCGGCACTTGTTAGGCAGCTGCAGGCAATTTCTCCATCAATCAATACCGTGCACGATCCGCAATCGCCTGCGTTACAGCCAACTTTGGTTGCAGTGCAATTTATGTCTTCGCGCAAGACATCAGAAAGACGCTTTACCGGATTGACCGAAACTTGATGCTGTTTGCCATTCAGGTGGAAGGAAATTTCTTGTGTCATCAATTCCTCGAAATGGATTCAATGGCCCGTTTGGTAATTTCCCTGCAGGCTTCCATCCTGTAAACGTGGGTGGCTCGCACATCATTGAGAGGTGTCAGCATATTAAAATGCTCGTCGGTTAACAAAGGTGCAACGTCGTCGCCCAAATTTTGGCCAATGAGCGCTTTTTCCAATTCTCTCAGCCGCACTGCAACTGCTGAGCATGATCCGATGCTGATCGCTGCGTCGGTTATGATGTTGTCTGAGCCTGTGACCAGTCGCGCTGCAATCATGGAAATTGAAATGACCAGATACTTCCGTGCACCAAGTTTCAGAAATGTTGATTTTCCATTTGCAAGGTTTGCCGGAATTTTCAGCCCTGTTACCAGCTCATCGGGTTCCAGGCCTACTTTACGGTTTCCCAATATGAATTGCTCCAATGGAACTTCTCTCGTGTTTTTTGCAGAGCCGATTTTTACCACTGCGCCCAACGTCAAGAGCGGAGGCACGCCATCCGCTGCCGGGGAGGCATTGCAAATATTACCAACAACAGTTGCCCGATTTTGAATTTGAATAGAGCCGACTTCGCGCGCAGAAAGCTGCAGGCTTTTGAATGCTTCGGGTAGATCATGGTTGATAATATCAGACCAGGTTGCAAGGGCTCCGATATGCCAGTTACCAGCATCGTCTTTAACGATATCTCTCAAAGACGAGATTCTGGAAATGTCGAGAACATCAAATTCCGGCTGCTTTGCACCCAGTGACGGATAAAAATCTGTGCCACCGGATAGAATTTTCCAATTTCCGGATGACAAGAGATCATATGCTTCTTCGAGCTGTTCAGGATTTCGAAAAAGCCTCATAGTTCACGTCCAGCCATTCGATGAATAATACAGCCTGTAAGCATTTTTGCCCCTATATAAAGTGCGTCGGCCAGTTGATTTTCCGTAGGTGCGAAACACGGAAGCAGACGACTCCAATATTGTTAGTGTACTAACAATAAAAATTTTTGTAAACGACCCTAAATCCCGAAAAATATACCCAAGATTGCGGCTCCT
>JASJDO010000185.1 GCA_030065115.1 Rhizobiaceae bacterium
ATTCTTTCTAGTGGCGATGAAATCTTGAGACCCGGAAGCGACTTCAAAACCGGGCAGGTTTATGATGCTAACCACTTCATGCTGCGCTCATTGATCGAGGTGTTACCAGTGACGCTGACCGATCTGGGTGTCGCTGAAGACGATTCTGAATATGTAGAAAACCTGCTTGTAAAGGCTGCTGAAACCCATGATATCATTCTTTCTACCGGCGGAGCATCGCGTGGCGAAGAAGATCATTTTGTCAATGTATTGGAGAAGCTCGGCAGCTGTCACATGTGGCAATTGGCTGTAAAACCCGGCCGACCCATGAGTTTTGGCCAAATTGGTGACACACCCTGCTTCACCCTACCCGGCAACCCTGTAGCTGCCTTTGTATGTTTTCTGCTGTATGTCCGCCCAGCGCTCTTGCGGCTGGCTGGCTGCGATTGGAAAGAGCCAGAAACATACCGCGTTCCTTCCGGCTTTCAGATCAAATCCAAACCAGATCGACGGGAGTTCCTTCGAGGTCGCGTGAGACATGATGACCAAGGAGTTCCAAAACTTGAAAAATTTGCGCGAGACGGCTCGGGTCTAATCACCGGATTACGGTTTGCAGATGGACTCATAGAGATCCCTGAACAAACGACTGAAGTTCAGATCGATGACGATGTAAACTACATTCCGCTTTCGCAGTTTTTTTAGGCCAGCAGCAGTCTTCCGACTTCAAATATAGCTATCTTTCAATGAAATCAGGCGTTGCTACAGCAAGTGTTTGATGGTTAAACAAAAAGATCGGCTACGACTAATTCTGGCCGCAATGAAAATGGGGAAAATAATCGGCACATGGTCACCAAGAGCCAGATTGAAGATGGCCCGGTTTTGGTCCTTGAGGATATTCACAAATCCTATGGCGAACTGGAGGTGCTCAAAGGCGTTTCGCTCACGGCCTCCCGCGGAGATGTTACCGCTCTCATCGGCTCCTCGGGCTCTGGAAAATCTACTCTGTTGCGGTGTGCCAATCTTTTGGAACTGCCACAAAAAGGCAACATCATCTTTGAAGATGAAGCAGTCCTTTGGAAAGAAAAACTTGGCGGCAGAGTTCCAGCCGATGAAGACCAGGTACTGAACATCAGAACCAACCTCTCCATGGTGTTCCAACAATTCAATTTATGGTCTCACATGACCATCCTGGAAAACGTCATAGAAGCTCCCGTATCTGTTTTGAAACGAGACAAAGCAGAAGTTGAGATGCTAGGCAGGCACCTCCTCGACAAGGTTGGTATCGCAGACAAGGCATACGCATATCCTTCTCAATTATCTGGTGGGCAGCAACAGCGCGCAGCAATAGCGAGAGCGCTAGCCATGGAACCGCGGGCTATGCTGTTTGACGAACCCACCTCGGCACTCGATCCGGAACTCGAAGCGGAAGTGGTGAAAGTAATAAAAGAGCTGGCCGATGAAGGCCGGACAATGTTGATTGTGACGCACGACATGAAACTTGCACGCGACGTTGCAAACCATGTAGTGTTTTTGCATCAGGGAGTTATTGAAGAAGAAGGGGCACCCTCCGACGTATTTGATAATCCCAAATCAGAAAGGCTCCAGCAATTCTTGAGCGCAATTGCCGGCAGCTAGAAAGTATGCGCTTGATTTTGGGTTTTATCCAGGGAGAGAAACATGAAAAAATTCGTTGCTGCAGCTGTATTTGCTGCGTTTACAACGACAACCGCATTTGCCGCTGACGTGGTTCGCATGGGTACGGAGGGCGCTTACCCTCCATACAATTTTGTTAACGACGCAGGTGAAATTGATGGCTTTGAGCGCAATGTCGGTGACCGTCTTTGTGAACTTGCAGAACTAAAGTGCGAGTGGGTGAAAAACGATTGGGACAGCATCATTCCTAACCTCGTTTCAGGCAACTACGACACTATCATTGCCGGCATGAGCATTACCGCAGAGCGTGATGAAGTCATCGACTTTACAAGTCAGTACTTCCCGCCAGACCCGTCATCATACATGGCGTTGAGCGGTGCAAGCGCTGATGTGACCAAAGGTGTGGTAGCAGCACAAACCGGCACAATTCAGGCTGCTTACATTGCAGAATCCGGCGCGACATTGGTGGAATTCAAAACTCCTGATGAAACCATTGCAGCAGTTCGCTCAGGCGAAGCTGACGCGGTTCTTGCGGACGATGCATTCCTTGCAAAATTCGTTGAAGAAAGCGGTGGTGAGCTTGCATTCGTTGGCGACAAGGTAATGATCGGTGGCGGCATCGGCATCGGCGTTCGTGAGAGCGACACAGAGCTGAAAGAAAAACTGAATGCTGCGATCGCAACCATGAAAACTGACGGGTCTCTAAATGAGATGCTAAAGAAATGGTTCCCGGATCGTCCAGACGTTCTTTACTAAGATATGTAGGGGCCTGAATTGTTCAGGCCCCTCTTTTTTTTGCGGCACGATCATGAGCCAGAAAAATATAGCTGTTATCGGTGCCGGTATCCTGGGTTCGACCATTGCGTATGAGCTCGCAAATTCTGGGTTTAATGTACACGTATTTTCAGATGATCATGTGGGTGATAGAGCAACACCCAATTCATTTGGCTGGATAAATGCGCATGGTGCTGAGAACGCTCATCATTTCAAAATACGTCTTGAGAGCATGCGTCTTTGGCGGATTCTGAAACAGAAACACCCCGCTTTACCGGTTCGCACCATAACGGCAATAGATTGGGATTTGCCACAGGATCTGATCGACAAAACTGAACGCGAGTTTCGGGATTTGGGTCATTCAACGGGACTGCTAACAAATCAGGAATTGAAAAGCCGGTTTCCGCACTTGAGATTTACCAACGCATCAGCAATCGTGAGCGAAGTGGATTTGGTTGCGGATCCCGCAAAAATTGCAGAATTTTTCATAATTGCTGCTAAAGAACGTGGCGCGGCGATTAATACCGGAACTCGCATTGACGGAATTCATCTTTCGGGAAGTCAAGTGGAACTGTCCACAACAGCAAAAACAAAGATGGTATTTGACGATGTTGTCATTGCAGCCGGAATTGGCTCTCAAGCGCTTGTTGAGCAATTGGGCTATGAGTTGCCAATGAACAACCAAAAAGGCGCGTTGTTTAGATCAGAACCTAAACTAAAGGTTTTGAATGAACTTGTCAGCGCGCCAAACCTGCACTGTTGGCAAATGGACGACGGACGTATCATAGCCGGCACAACTCAGGCTGGCAGCGCTCCTCTTGCCGATATGACGCAGTTGGGAAAACAGCTTTCAGACTATCTGGCTGAACTGGCTCCCGAACTATCGGGAACCGAATTTATCAACTCTACCGTGGGCACTCGCCCCCAACCTGCCGATGGACTGCCAGTCATCGATGTTGTGAATGAGCAAGGCAATATTCATCTGGCCGTTATGCATTCCGGCATCACGCTAGCGCCATTTGTTGGCAAGGTGATTGCCCATCAAGTTGAAACAGGCAAGCAACACCAAGATGTTGTGCCCTACTCGTTATCACGGTTCCAATCAGTGCCGGAGAAGCTTGCAGTATGATGTCGTTTTGCCAAACACCGGCTGATCTGGAGAGCTTTGCATGGTTTTCGTGCTATCTCACGACAGCAAACCATTTCTCCTTCTACTGGAGCTTCATCACTGTTCTTCTTCTGGTGTTTATTACAGCGCCAGTTGCTCTTCTTTTTGGTTTTGGTGGAGCAGTAGCAAAACGTTCAACAATTGCCCCTTTGCGCTGGTTTGGGAAAATCTACACCAACATGGTTCGCGGCGTGCCAGAGCTGATCTTTTTTCTATTCGTACCAATCGCACTCGATCAGGCGTTCGAGTATGTACGCTATAAACTTCTGTGCGAAGATAGTTCAGCGCCAGTTTATCAGGGCAATGACTTTGTCGTTTGTGCCGCAGCAAAACTGCCCTTGAGTACCGCCGAAGCCTGGGTGCACACCACCTATAATTTCTCACTGGCAGTCCTCGCATTCGCGATCGTTTTCGGCGCTTTTGCTGCAAATGTCATCGACGGAGCACTAAGCGCGGTGCCAAAGAACCAGCTTGAAACTGCATCCGCCTATGGCCTTTCCAAACGCCAGACGTTTTGGCGGATCCATGTTCCTCAAATGTGGGGATACGCTTTGGCGGGGCTATCGAACCTGTGGTTGATCCTGATTAAGGCGACACCGCTGCTCTTCCTTCTTGGAATCGAAGACATCGTTTATTGGGCCGGATATCTGGGGAAGACGAAGACCAGCTTCTTTGCCTATCCGCACGGTGATTGGCGTCTCTGGTATTTCCTCGCACTGCTCGTCTTCTACCTCGCTATGACCTATGGCAGCGAGAAGATCATCAACCGGCTTTCGCGCCGTTTTGCAAAAGGCCAGGCAACATTGGGCGCGAATGAAGACAAGGCGGTGGCGACATGAGCTGTTCGCAAACCATTGTCGATTACGGCCTTCGCTCCATCGGATACGGCGAACGCCTGCTGCCGAAAACGGATATCACACTGTGCGAACAATTTGTGCTTATTGGCAGCGGCATGATCTGGAACATTTATTTCGCAGTTCTCGCACTCAGTCTGGGCTTCATGTTTTCGATCACACTTGCTTTGGGCAAAGCAAGTGAAAACCCGGTGCTTAACCGCATGTCACGAGGATATATCTTCTTCTTCCGCGGATCACCGCTCTTCATTCAATTCTTCTTTGCGTATGAAGCATTTGTTTTGCTCCCAAAACTGGGGGTGGATATCAACCTTGGTTTCGCAGTCATCAATGCTGAAACACGCTGGTTGACGAAAGCATGGCTCGGCGCGCTTATTGTCCTGTTTCTGAACACATCCGGTTATGCTGCGGAAATATTTTATCGTGCGTACAGGGCTGTTCCCCGAGGTGATGTAGAAGCGGCACAAGCCTATGGCATGACAGGGAAAACACGGTTCTGGCGGGTGATATGGCCTACCATGTTACGCATTGCATGGCCTGCCTATACGAATGAAGCAATCTTCCTGTTCCACGCAACAGCGCTCGCGTTCTTCTCCGGATTTCCAGCCTGGCGCCAGCAGGGGGATGCGCTTTACTATGCCAAGTATTTCAACGACAAGACGTTCAATCCGTTCATCCCCTATCCGATTGCAGCATTCTATTTCATCCTCTTCACACTGGTAATCATTTTCATATTCGGACTGATCAACAAGCGGCTTAACCGTCATGTCGCCCCATCGCAAAGACAATCGATCCGATATCGTCCGCAGTTTTTGAGGTAGAGATGTTTGATCAGATAGGCATACCCTTCTGGCTGTTTTGCCTGCTGATTCTCCTCTCGGTTATCGCGTTTCTGGACCGTATTTTCGCACCCGGTGTACGCTGGTTTTTCCGGCGCCGGCTGAACTCTGCAATTGATGAATTGAACACGCGACTTGATACACGTATCCAGCCCTTCAAACTGACACGTAAGCAATCCCTGGTAGACCAGTTAATGTATGATCCGCTGGTGATCGAAGCTGCTGAAGAG
>JASJDO010000041.1 GCA_030065115.1 Rhizobiaceae bacterium
ACAGCAACCAGTAAAACATCGGTCGCAGACAAACCATCGGCAGAAGGATTACACTCAATTCCCTCGCTCGAAAGAAAGTCTACCATCAATTGGGATGGCGAGGGATCAATGGCCCGAATTTGATCCGGCTTCATTCCATTGGTAAGCCAGCCACGCAGCATGGCGCCACCCATGTTCCCCGCACCAACAAGTGTTACTGTGAAATCCATTCAAGCCTCCTATGACGGAGAAGCAGCCTTACGCGTTTCCCTTGGTTTCGAAAAGGGCAGCATCAAGAGATTTTTCTGCAGTGTTGCCTGCCCAAACCACAAACTGAAATGCCTGATAATATCTCTCGCTTGCCTCAAGCGCACTCATAAGAAGGCATTCAAGCTGTTCACCTGTTGGAACTGCACCACCATTCAGCATCAAGGTTTCGCGAAACATGACCGAACCCTCATTCGCCCAGATATCAAAATGTCCCATCAACAATTGCTCATTGATCAATGACAATAAACGGGTGGTTTCCAAAATCCGGCTTTGCGGAACTTTCATGTCGAATGCACAAGCCAAGTGCAGCGCTTCAAAATCCTGCATCCAGGACAATGACACATTATAGTCGGTCCACATGCCGCTGACAGAAAGGCTAATCTCGTCTTCCGTTGAACGCTCGAACTCCCATTTATTGTGAGCGGCGACATGTTCTATCATATCGACCGGATTAAGTTCACGTTCCAACTCAAGTTCGGCAAGTGCCATTTGTTTCTGTTCCTCGTAGCCTATTTCCGCAAGGATGAAGTGAGCCATCTACGCTTATGCTGAAAGTTGACACTCCACGAACCGGGCACCTGCCCTAACTCGCGGAGTGTCAGGCCCGCCGCGAATCATCCTGTAATTTCAGTGTATAACGGTGACTCACCAATACCAGCCCAAGAGGATTCAAGACCCCACTGATTCTGTGGAGAAGCCTTGAATCAAAAGATTCATATTTTTGCGTAAGGGATTCTGCGAACTAGCTTTTTTGAAACTTATTCACTGACAGAAAAAATTTTTGGAAATTCCAGATTATTTTTTTGCTGCTGCGCGGGTTCTGGGTTTTGCTGGTTTTTCAAGCGCCTCAATGCGCTTTTCCAAAGTTTCTACCAACGACTTCAGCGCTTCATTTTCAGAACGTGCGCGTGAGGCCATTTCCTGAACAGCCTCGAACTCGTCGCGCTTAACAAGGTCCATATCAACCAGAAACCGTTCAGCCTGCGAGCGAAAAGCTGTTTCTGCTTCACGCTTCATGCCTTGTGCAGCTCCGGCTGCATCAGTCATCAGCTTTGCGAATTCATCGAATATGCGATTTGGGCCCTGGTTCATGGTCTCGGTCCTTGTGCTTGTCTCTTTCACATAAAGCCTGAGGGGATTGTTTTCAACATTTCAATCTCGTGACAAACCGTCCCAAACATGCAACATCAGCAGGGTTCTTCAACAGCTGCGACTTCCCCATGCTTCAAACGCTTTCGGCTTTGGCACATCCGCAAATTGATCCGGTCCTGATATCCATCGGACCGCTTCAGGTGCATTGGTATGGAATAGCTTATGCAGTCGGAATTCTTTTTGGCTGGTGGTATGCCAAGAAGATGATCACCGCTCCCATACTCTGGGGAGAAAACGGTTCACCGATTACCGAAGAACATCTTGATGATTTTCTTGTTTGGGCTGTGATTGGCATCATCCTTGGAGGTCGCTTGGGTTACATCCTTTTCTATGACCTGCCTACATATATTGAAAATCCACTCGCAATCTTTGCGGTATGGCAAGGTGGCATGAGTTTCCATGGCGGGCTGGCTGGCATTACCATCGCGATGATTGTCTTTGCCAAACGAAACGGGTTTTCTCCTTTCAGCCTGTTTGATGTTATCGCCGCATGTTGTGGATTGGGAATCCTGTTGGGCCGGGTCAGCAATTTTATCAATGCAGAACTCTATGGCCGGGTAACCGATGCCCCCTGGGGCGTTATTTTTCCCGGCACAGATGGCCTCCCCCGCCATCCAAGCCAGCTCTATGAAGGTTTTTTGGAAGGAGCGTTGTTGCTTTTAATCATGGCAATCCTCATCTGGAAGTTCCACAAGTTGAAAACACCTGGTTTTATCGCGGGCGTTTTCGTTGCGGGCTATGGCCTGAGCCGGATACTTGTGGAGTTTGTCCGAATTCCTGACCCACAACTCGGCTATTTGCTTGGAACCAGCTGGATCACCATGGGAATGATGCTTTCATTGCCTTTGCTCGCGATCGGGTTCTGGTCCATGGCAACGTCCAGATCCAGAATTCCAAACGCATGACCGCACCGCTCATAGATCGCATTCGCCGACATGTTTCCATGAACGGACCTCTGCCACTAGCGGAATACATGCATTGGTGCCTCGCGGACAAGACCCACGGATATTATCAGACTAAAAGCGTCTTTGGTCGCGAAGGAGACTTTGTAACAGCGCCTGAAGTGAGCCAAATGTTTGGAGAACTCATCGGCATATGGTTGATCAGGACATGGGACACACTTGGGCGTCCCAACCGGTTCAATCTGGTGGAAATTGGCCCGGGAAATGGCACGCTCATGCGAGACATTTTGCGCGCAGCAAAAGTGGACAAAGATTTCTCTGAAGCAGCACACCCTGTCTTGATTGAAACCAGTGAACGCTTGATCGACACGCAGCGGGACAAGCTGGCAGAACACGAAAACATCAACTGGCTTAAGAGCTTGGACGATCTTGATAAACACCCGGCTCTGATTATAGGCAATGAGTTTTTGGATGCGCTGCCTCCCCGGCAATATGTGAAATACGAAAACGAATGGTTCGAGCGTGGCGTTGGCATTGATGAGCAGAATAGCCTAATTTGGGTGACATTACCCACCCGCAAACTGGATACAAAACTGCTGCCTTCCGGCCACGAGCACGAACCGGACGGTGCTGTTTTCGAGATATCCACAATCCGGGAAAGTTTTGTAGAGCGAATGGCGAGCCACATCAGCACCAATACCGGAGCAGCCCTACTCATCGACTATGGGCATATCAAATCGGGATTTGGCGACACGTTTCAGGCAATAGCCAAGCATGAATTTGCTGATCCACTGGCCTGCCCCGGTGAAGCCGATCTCACCTCTCACGTGGATTTTGAGCCGCTCAGCATAATTGCAACGCAGACGGGATGCACTGCGATGCCAGTAATTTCCCAAGGCGAATTTCTGCTTAAACTCGGCCTGTTGGAACGCGCTGGCGCATTGGGAGCATCAAAATCCACAGACGAACAACGCCGCATCACTGAAGAAGCCGAACGCCTGGCTCTTCCTCACGAAATGGGCGATCTTTTCAAGGTTTTCGCCTTTTCATCACGCGACGCACTTTGGCCGTTTACAGAATTCCCGCATTGAGGACTTGTGGTAAAGTGGAGCATGAATCAATCAGGGATGTCGACATGAGCAAGCCTGCCCCCATTCAGGACGAAAAATTTGCAAAACTCAATGTCAGGCACGGCTTCTTCACGCGTGAGGGTGGCGTTTCCAAAGGGATATATTCGGGCCTAAATGTTGGCCTTGGCTCAGATGATGATCGTGCAGATGTTTTGGAAAACCGCTCACGGGTTGCCGGCCATTTTAATGCAAACCCCGACTGCCTGATTTCACCATACCAGGTTCATTCAGCGGATGTGATTGAAGTGCGCGAACCTTGGGAGGAAGGATATCGCCCGAAGGTGGACGCTTTGGTAACCCGCAATCCCGACATTGCAATCGGCATCCTGACCGCGGACTGCGGACCGGTGTTGTTTGCTGATGCCGAAAATCGCGTGGTAGGCGCTGCACATGCCGGATGGAAAGGTGCGACGGGTGGCGTCCTCGACAATACCATCTCCGCAATGGAAACAATCGGTGCTGAGCGGGAAAATATTATCGCAGTTCTGGGTCCGACAATCAGTCAGGAAAACTATGAGGTCGGACCCGAATTTGTGGATCGCCTCATCGACATTCATCCGGACAATAACGACTATCTGACGCCTTCTGAAAAACCTCAACACGCCATGTTTGATCTGCCGGCCTATATAATTGCACGCCTTACCATTGCAGGTGTAAAGGCGCATTGGTCTGAGCATTGTACCTATGCGGATGAAGAAAAGTTCTTCTCCTATCGGCGTACAACCCACAACAATGAAGCTGACTATGGAAGGCAGATTTCTGCGATCAGCTTGGGAGAACACTGATGGCGCTTCATTTCAACCGCGAAGAATTCGCTGCGCGCATGAACCGATTAAAGGCAAGCATGAATGCGCAAAACCTAGATGGTATGCTGCTCTTTGCGCAGGAAAGCATGTTCTGGCTCACCGGCTACGACACGTTCGGATACTGTTTCTTTCAGTGCATGGTGATTTCGGCACAGGGCGATGTCGCGCTGTTGACCCGCGCACCAGACCTTCGGCAAGCACAACACACGTCCATTGTAGAAAACATTATCATCTGGAAGGACGAAGGGAATGCTGATCCGACCCGCGATTTGGAGCAGGTTGTCGAAGACATGCGTTTGCAGGGGAAACGGTTGGGCGTTGAATACGACACACAAGGGTTAACCGGCAAAGCAGCAATGGCCATCAATGCGCGGATTGGCTTATCCTGCGACCTTGTCGATGCATCAGATCTGGTTACGGATCTCAGAATGATCAAATCAGATGCAGAACTGGAATATGTCCGGAAAGCAGGCGAACTTTCTGATGCAGCTCTGGATGCAGCGATCGCAACCACAAAAGCGGGCGCATTCGAAGGCGATATCCTTGCGGCAATGCACAATGCCATCTTCTCCAAGGGGGGCGACTATGCGGGCAATGAGTTCATCATCGGCTCAGGCAAGGATGCACTGTTGTGCCGATACAAATCCGGTCGCCGGCATTTATCGGAAAACGACCAGTTGACACTCGAATGGTCGGGTGCATGGGCACGTTACCATGCTGCCATGATGCGTACTTTGATCATAGGTCAGCCAACTGCGCGACATCAGGAACTGTATGAAGCATCCAAGGCTGCATTGCTTGCCGTAAAAATGGCAATGAAAACCGGGAACACCTTCTCTGACATGTTTCACGCCCATGCAAAAGCCATGGATGATGTTGGCTTGTCAGAACACCGCCTGAATGCCTGCGGATATTCTCTCGGGGCGGTTTACACGCCCTGCTGGATGAATCGACCAATGATTTTCTCAGGTAACGAAACAAGAATTGTACCGGGCATGGTGATCTTCGGGCACATGATTATTTTTGACAGCAAAACCGAAACTGCAATGACACTTGGGCAAAGTTTCATAACTACAGACACTGGACCTGAGGATTTGTCTCGCCACGATGTTGACCTTATTGTCTGCTAATGAAACAAGGCTGCTGGGGTGCGTATCAAAGTAAGGGCATTTAGACATGGAAAACGTGTCATTGAATTTCTTCGGTTTGAGCAAGTTTCTGGCAGTTGTGGCGATAACTCTTCTTGCAGCCTGCACCCAGAATACTGGCACTGTCGACACAGCGCTGAACCAACAACCTGGCTCGGCAGAGACGACCACTACAAGTGAAAACGCTTTGACTGCGGAAGCAAATCAAGCAGCCGCACAAAACGCAACCGAGGCTCAATTGCAACAAACGGCCCCAACCTCAACTGAAGGGGTTGCGGAGCAGACACAAGTCGCTGCAATCGATACTTCAAACGCGATGACATTCCTGCCGGTTGAAGGCGCACCACAATCAGCAATAACTGACCTTTCCAAGTCCTTGCGCGCTTCTGCTCAGGAATATGGCCTAGCCATCCTGCCGCCAACACAAACTGGCGCGAAATATCAGGTTAAGGGGTATTTCTCTGCGCTCAATGACGGCTCCAGTACATTATTGGTTTATGTTTGGGATGTTGTTGATCAAAGCGGGAAACGGGTCCACAGGATCAATGGTCAGGAACGCAGCAGTTCCTCCAACACTGATCCATGGCTTGCTATCAGCGACAAGGAACTCGAACGCGTCGCTGATCGAACCACATCGCGGCTAAAGTCATGGGTAGACAGCAAAAAAGGCTGATTGCAACAAATCCCCAGCTTGTTCACCTATTTCGCTTTTCAGGCATTGCAGGTGACAGCCCCTTGGCTTAAGACACTTGTCACAGACAAGGCTCGGCTAACCTTGACCGGGCCAGTGACAGGGGCCGGAATACCGGTAAACAGCGATGAAACTCTTTGCCGGCAACTCCAACCAAGAACTTGCCAACCAGGTCACCGAATATCTCGACATTCCGCTTGGAAAAGCCAATGTGAAGCGCTTTGCCGATCAGGAAATCTTTGTAGAGATCAAGGAGAATGTTCGTGGCGAAGACTGCTTCGTAATGCAGTCGACATCTTACCCGGCAAATGATCACCTGATGGAATTGCTCATCATGATTGATGCGCTGCGCCGTGCCTCGGCGCGCCGGATTACTGCCGTAATTCCCTATTTCGGGTATGCGCGGCAGGATCGCAAGCCCGGTCCCCGCGCCCCAATCTCCGCAAAACTTGTCGCAAATCTCATCACCAAGGCAGGTGCCGACCGTGTTTTGACGCTGGATCTTCATGCTGCGCAAATTCAGGGTTTCTTTGACATACCGACCGACAACCTGTTTGCGGTTCCGGTGTTGTCGCGAGATGCAAAAGAACATTTGAACGTGGAAAATGTGATGGTCGTATCGCCTGATGTTGGCGGTGTGGTTCGCGCGAGAGCCTTGGCAAAGCGTCTCGATTCATTGCTTGCAATCGTCGATAAGCGCCGTGACAAGCCGGGAGAATCCGAAGTCATGAACGTCATTGGTGATGTGACCGGCAAAGATTGTATTTTGATCGATGACATCATCGATTCAGGCGGCACGCTGTGCAATGCGGCAGAAGCTCTTCTTTCTATGGGTGCTACAAGCGTCACAGCTTATATTACTCACGGTGTTCTTTCCGGCGGCGCTGTTGCTCGGATCACTTCGTCAAAGCTGAAAGAACTGGTGATTACGGATTCCATTCAGCCCACTGAAGCAGTGAAAGCGGCAGGTAATATCAGAGTGGTATCCATATCAGAACTGATCGGTGAAGCCATCAAGCGTACAGCATTGGAAAAATCTGTCTCCAGCCTGTTCGATTGACCTCACCCCATTCGACTGTCTCTTGTCTGGGTCTTCTGATACCATATGTCTATCTCATGGAGGCTCTCATGCGCACGATCACCGCTATTCTTTGTTCCGTTTTCGCACTTGGTTTAACCAACGCCGCACCCAATCCCGCTCACGCTCAGGAGTTGATCGAACTGGGCAAGCTTGAGTGTTTTGTTGATGAAGGAACCGGTTTTATTCTCGGCTCGTCAAAGGACATCAGTTGCGTCTTCACATCCAATGACACGGCCTGGGGCGAAGACAATTATTTCGGCGCTATAAATCGAATTGGCATTGACATTGGCACGACTGAGGAAGGGTTCATCACCTGGATCGTGGTTGCAGCAGCTTTAGAAGAATACAAACCTGGTTTTCTGGCTGGTGACTACATTGGAGCGAGTGCCAGTGCTTCTTTCGCAGTCGGATTGGGCGCAAATGCGTTGGTCGGAGGATCAGGAAAATCGCTTGCTCTGCAGCCTTTCAGCATTGAGACGCAAAAAGGATTGAACTTTGCTGCCGGAATTGCCGAACTTGAGTTGCGCTCTATCGTTGCGGAATAAAAAGGTCACCGGAATCCAACCGGCCAAGCGAGACTTGAATCAGCGTCTCCATCCATTTTTATTCAGCTCCCTGTGGCTCTGCCCACATGATAGCAATCAAACACCAACTTCAGATTCCCTGAATTCGTGGGGGCAATGGCACTCCACTGCATCAAAACGGCTGTTTTGGCCACACGTATGGCATCTGGCAAAGCAAGGTTATTCCATAGGAACCTGAGGCTGACAGTGAACGTCAACATCAGTCTCAAAATGACGAAAATACGTTTACAATAAAACCGAAACCAATTCCCAAAATGGCGGCTACAGAGAAATTACGGTCGGCACAAGTTTTAGCTGGGAACGAGCGCCGACCGCAGATCGAAAATCCCGTAGATTTTCTCACAAGACGTAAACGTGCGAAAAGCGAGTTTTATTCAAAAAAAGATTCAGTCAAAAAATTTCAAACAAATCTAAGAGACCTAAATAGAAAATCTCACGAGTTGAGGAATCATGTGTCACCGACTGCTTCAAAAATTTTGTCACGAAACCATCGGTGAACTTCATTATTGTGATTTTTCGCATGCCATATCTGTCCAAAGCGAATTTTTTCCACCTCGAAAGGTAATTCCTTTTCTACAAGATCATATTGTGGCGATACATATTTGGAGATTCTCTCGGGGACAGTCTGTAAAAGTTGTGTTCCTTTCAATGCAAGAAATGATGCTAACAGATGCGAACTCCGCTTGAGAATTTTCCGCTTTTTTCCCTGCGCTTTTAATATGTTATCAATGGGCGTATTCGCAACCACACCAGAATTGGTAATTGAATGCGGATACTCCAGATACTTTTTGAGCGTGAGCTCCTCAGTTGCAAGCGGATGGTCCTTGTGAACGACACATATATACTGATCCTCAAACAACAACTGATTGCGGCAACTCTTGTGCAATGAATCAAACAACGCACTGAACATCACATCTACCTCGCCAGAGAGTATCTTTGAAAACGTACTGTCTGGCCGGTGAACAATATTGACTTGAGCCTTTGGGGCGGATCTGGATAACAATTTCATCAATTGAGGGACAATAACCGCCTCTCCGTACCCAAGGGTCGATATGTTGAAACTGCCTTCAAACACCTTCGGTTCAAACTTTTTTTCTTTATAGATGAGTTGAATCTGCTGAAGAGCATCCTTCAACGGCGCTTCAATCTCATCTGCTCTTTGGGTTTTTTCATACCCAAATTGCCCTCTCACGAGCAAATCGTCATTTAAGGCCTCACGCAGTCTCGAAAATATATGGCTCATCGCAGATTGCGAGAGATTCAGTCTCTCTGCAGCTTGGGTGATGTGCTTCTCTTCAAGCAATACATCAAGCGCAACCAGCAGGTTAAGATCGAGAGTTCTTAAATTAATATGGTGCATGTTTGTATAACTAATATCAATTTTCCTAATGACAATATTGGCCCTATATCTTTTAGCAATCATATCCTTCAATCAGGTATTCAGGTTGCCGAAGTGACCTGCAATAGCCCACAACTGATTGAAGGTAGGCTGGCATCGTCTTAGGGGCGAGGCGAGCCAGCCGCTGATCGTCAGTTCATTTGGGTTTGCTGCCTGCAAACCCTCCTTAACCCGAACTTGACAGAATGCAGCCTGGCTCAGCTTCGGGGCAACAAGGCGGGCCAGCCGCTTATTCTCAGGCTAAAACTCGATTGCAAACTCAGTCCAATATTCAAGGTAGTTGAGCCGACACGGTGTACGGCTTCACCTATTGCACAATGCCCACCTTTGCCCTATAACCCGCGTGCCCGCACAGACACCCTTGGAGGCACTGCGGGTTTGTTCTTTTCTGACAACAGAAAATTACAATTCCCGGGAAACGCCGGGATGCCACAAACAATGGCTTTTTCCCGAAAAGTTGCACGACTTTTCGGACAAGAAATTGCCCAGACAAGCAAAAGGCTAGACCTATGAGCGACACATACGTTCTTGAGGGCCAGTTGCGCGAACGAGTTGGCAAGGGGGCCGCTCGTGAACTTCGCCGCAACGCAATGGTACCTGCCGTCATTTATGGCGACAAAAAAGACCCCGTTTCTATTGCGCTTCCGTACAAGGAGCTCTCCATGAAAATTCATGGTGGTGGCTTCATGACGACAATCGCAACCATCAAGGTAGGCGATGAAGAACACCGTGTTCTTCCAAAGGACTATCAACTCCATCCCGTGCGCGACTTCGTTGAGCATGTGGATTTTCTTCGCGTCTCCAAGAAGACCGTTGTTACAGTTGAAATTCCGGTTAACTTCCTCAATGATGAAACCTGCCCGGGCCTCAAAAAGGGTGGCGTTCTTAACATCGTGCGCCATGCTGTTGAAGTGAACGTACCTGCGGACAGTATTCCGGACAACTTTGAGATTGATCTCAATCCGTTCGACCTTGGTGATTCAATCAACATTTCTTCTGTGTCGCTGCCAGAAGGTGTTGAGCCAACCATTACAGACCGTGACTTCACGATTGCAACCATTGCCGCCCCTGCTGGCCTCAAGTCTGAGGAAAGCGAAGATGAAGGCGCACCGGAAGCACCGGAAACTGAAGTTATCGGCGAGAAGAAAGAAGAGGGCGAAGAATAAGTCTTCGTCTTCGAGCGATTGGAGGATAACTGGTCATGCTGATCATTGCAGGACTGGGAAACCCTGGCGGCAAATATGCTGGAAATCGCCACAATATCGGATTTATGGCGGCGGACGAAATCGTTCGCCGTCATTCATTTGGGCCATGGAAATCCAAACACAAGGCAGAGATTTCTGATGGCACGCTGGACGGCGAAAAAGTTCTGATCGTCAAGCCGATGACTTTCATGAATGAGTCTGGCCAATCAATCGGAGAAATCCTTCGGTTTTACAAAGAGGATATTTCCAACCTCGTTGTCATTTATGACGAACTGGATTTGGCACCCGGCAAGCTGCGTATAAAAACCGGCGGTGGTCATGGCGGGCATAATGGAATCAAATCGATTGATGCCCATTGCGGCAAGGACTATCGCCGCATGCGACTTGGCATTGGGCATCCCGGTTCAAAAGAGCGGGTGACGGGTCACGTTCTGGGCGACTTCGCCAAAGCCGATCAGGAATGGCTCGACCTGCTATTAAGATCAATTGCGGACAATGCCGCTCTTCTCGCCGACGGCAAAGACGCCAATTTCATGAACAAGGTGGCGCTTGAAACCGGGCAAAATCAGGACAGCAAGAAGAAAGAGAATAAACCTGCCAAGCAACAATCCCATATCCATCAGGCACGCAAACCATCTACCAATATGGAAATGCCAAAAACCGGCCCAATGGCAGACATGTTGAAGAAGCTGTTCGGGGATAAGGGGTAGCGAAAATACTACGGCAAAGCAGGAAATGCAGCCACTGGCTTCGTCATCCTCGGGCTTGATCCGACGATCCACGCACGAACTGAAAGATGCATTGCTTTGGCATGGACCCTCGGGTCAAGCCCGAGGATGACGAGTATGCGGAGTTCGGGACTTTGTGGTAATCGACGAGCGAATGAACTTACAAAGTTTTTTACATAGAGGATTAGCACATGCCCTGCCCTTGCGGTTCCGGTGAAGAATACGAAGCATGCTGCAGTCAATATCATTTGGGCACTGCCAACGCACCAACCGCTGAAAAGCTCATGCGTTCGCGTTACAGCGCATTTGTGAAGCAAGAGATAGCCTACTTGAAAAAAACGACCTGGACTGCGCAACAAAAACACTTTGATGAAGCAGGATACCGCGACCGCGCTGCAAACAGTATTTGGCTTGGCTTGACCATTCACGCTACCGAAGATGGATTGGAAACAGACACTCGCGGCACCGTAACCTTCACCGCCAAATCCATGATCAACGGCTCAATCGACGACCACACCGAAAAGAGCCTGTTCAAGAAGAAAATCGGCAAATGGTATTATGTCAAGGCGGTGGGTTAGTCAGAAGTTTGCTTCTAAATGCGCGCCCAAATGCGCAAATTAAAGCAGAGTTTCAAAGTAAAATTGTTGCATCTAAGCCACACTAAAAGGTTAACTTAACGTTAACATTGTTTTATCCTGACCCATCATTGACTCTCGAGGTCAATTGTTCTGTTTGGAAAGCCTAGGGGCGGATCTGAAAAATTATAGAGTCTTGCAGGGGGCTTGAATGTTTAAAAAATCAACTCAGGCGGGCGTTTCAGCTGCGATTTTAACTTTCACTATTTCTACTCAGCTTTCAGCGGCAGAACTAAATGGAAGTTCTGAGATAGAAGTGGGCAATAGCACTTACGTCGTAGAACTTGAAGCGGGTGCATCACGCATACACCTACCGCAATACCGTTTTGGTGTGGATCTTCAAGGCCCGGCATTTCTGGACGTTGAGGAGCTCGAAACAGGTGAAGATGATCTTGGCGGTTACCAAATCGGTGCTGGCATTTATCTTCCTTCGATGGACATTGGCGGTGGTGAAGTGACTTTCGGTATCGTGGGCAGCTACTCTGACTATGATGATCAAAGAACGACCATTTGTGATAGCGCAACAGGTGCTAACTTTTGTAACTTAATGCCTCTTTTCGAAAGCAGCTCGGCGGCGTTTGACCTGATCAAAAACACTTTTGCTGGTGGTATCGTTTTCGATACTGACAGAGATGTGGACTTGTTCGAAATCGCACTTGTGGCGAAAACGCCAATCGAAATTGACGGAATGAACTTTATTCACGGGTTTGATTATCAGCGTCTTTCTGAAGATTTTGACATGACGGCAACGGCGTTTGAGCCTGGCTCAGCGAACGCAGGTCAGGCGCAGTACAATCATGATCTGGACACAGACTATATTGGCCTTTTTATAGGCATAGACGTGGCTAAAACTGTTGCCGATGATGTAGTCCTTAATCTGGACGGTAAAATTGGCGTCTATCACAGAAATACGGATTACAATGGTCGCTTTTTCTCTGATCAGCGAGACTTTTTCGCACCTCCGATCTCTCAAACACTTGGCCTTAGCGATAACGACGTGACAGCGATTGCAGAGGGTGAGATCGAACTTGTTAAGATGTTTGGTAATTTGGAAGTTTCAGCGTTCGTCAAAGGCCAGTGGATCAGTGATGTTCCCACGATTAATTATAATACGACAGAGACGCTTCCAATTCCGGCTGGCGGTGGACAGGTAGGAACAACGCTCGGTAGTGAAAGCGCATTTTCTTACACAATCGGTGGTGGCATCGTCATACCGTTCTGATAAAGCGTTCTCTATGGTGCCTTGGCGCTAAATTGAACAGCTAAAGACGTTAAACACATAACCTGATCACACGTACACCGCGTGATCAGGTTATTACAACAATGGTCTAAACTTGCAGAACACCCCTGTGTGGAACACAACTTGTCAGACTTGTCTTGTTACTGCGAACGACAAATTGATAAATTATTGGCGTTCGCCTCCCCTTGCTCTTCGCCCCACCATCCACTAAAGCAGTGCGGAAGATTTTCTCCTGATTTGAGGACCCACCCATGGGATTTAAATGCGGAATTGTCGGCCTTCCGAATGTCGGCAAATCAACCCTGTTTAACGCGCTTACAAAGACAGCTGCAGCACAAGCAGCAAACTATCCGTTCTGTACGATTGAGCCCAATACGGGTGAAGTGAACGTTCCGGATAACCGTCTTGATGCGATTGCCAAAATCGCTGCGTCTAAGGAAATCATCCCGACCCGTATTTCCTTTGTCGATATTGCAGGCCTGGTAAAAGGCGCGTCCAAGGGCGAAGGTCTTGGAAACCAGTTCCTTGCCAATATCCGCGAGGTGGATGCCATCGTGCATGTGCTGCGCTGTTTCGAGGATGACGACATCACCCATGTGGATGGTCGCGTGAACCCGGTCGAAGATGCGGATACAATCGAAACCGAGCTGATGATCGCAGACCTTGAAAGCCTTGAAAAGCGACTTGACCAGACGCGCAAGAAAGCGACCGGCAAGGACAAGGAAGCGATGACCATTCTTCCCGTCATGGAAGAGGCGGTAAATTTGCTTCGTGATGGCAAACCTGCCCGTGTGATGCTGGAAGGCATTGCGGCCGAAGATCTCAAAATCCTGAAAGCGCTTAACCTGCTCACCTCGAAGCCTGTATTGTACGTATGCAATGTGGGTGAGGAAGATGCGGCAGACGGCAATGAGTTCAGCTCGGCTGTCGAAAAGCTCGCCGCCGAACAAGGCGCGCAGTCTGTTGTGATTTCTGCAGCCATTGAAGAGGAAATTGCTCAACTTCCTGAAGAGGAACAAGGCGAGTTTCTTGAGATGAACGGACTTGAAGAGTCCGGCCTCGACAGGCTTATCGCTGCTGGTTACCGCTTACTGAACCTCATAACCTATTTTACTGCCGGACCAAAAGAGACTAGAGCCTGGACGGTGAAAGAAGGTTCCAAAGCACCACAGGCTGCCGGTGTTATTCACACTGATTTTGAAAAGGGCTTTATCCGCGCCCAAACCATTGCCTATGATGATTATGTTACGCTCGGCGGCGAAGTGCCTGCCAAAGAGGCAGGCAAGGCCCGTGACGAGGGCAAGGAATATGTGGTTCAGGACGGCGACGTAATGCTGTTCAAGTTCAACGTGTAACGGAAAGCAAACCAATGGCGTTCGATTTCATCTTTATGCTGACAGAGGATGACCGGACGATCGAAGATGCTCGCACCCGACTGGAAGACGTTCTGGCTGGCGGGGCTCGCCATATAGGCTTCAAAGACATTGGCTTGCCGTTTGAAGAGTTGAAGGGATTGGCGTCAGACATTCGCTCAGCCGGTGGTCGAGCGTATCTTGAAGTGGTGAGCCTGGACGAAGAAAGCGAGCTGCGATCAGCCAAGGCAGCGGTCGACCTGGAAGTCGATTGCCTGCTCGGCGGCACACGGGCCTCCGTCGTGACGCAAATGATCAAGCATCATCCAATTCGATATTACCCCTTCCCCGGCGAAATTGTTGGCCATCCGAGTGTGCTGGCAGGCTCGATTGAAGAGATAACCGAGAGCGCCAGAAGATTGACGGATCTTGAATCTGTTCACGGCCTCGATTTGCTGGCATATCGTTTCCAGGGTGACGTACTCGCTCTTATGAAGTCGGTGTGTGACGCGTCTGACAAACCGGTCATCATGGCGGGCTCAATCGATCAGGAAGAACGCATTCGCGCGGTAGCAGAATCCGGCGCTGCCGGCTTTACGGTTGGCACAGCCGCCTTTAAAGGCGCATTCCCAGCATCAGGGGAAGGCTTGATCGCACAGGTTCAATCCATCCTCGCAATGACGGGCAAGGCGCGACAGGTTTCTTCGTCACCCCGCCGCATCGCCTTGGCCGCACACAACAATCGCAAGTCTCATCTCCTCGCTTGGGTCCAGCGTCATGCCGATACTTTGACGAAGCATCGCATCATCTGCACAGGCGGCACAGGCACGCTCATTGGCAATGCCGAGCCCAACCTCTCTATCCATCGCCTGCAGCGCGGCTCCCATGGCGGAGACCAGCAATTGGGGGCCTTGATCGCAACGGGCGAACTGGATGCAGTCATCTTCTTTGCCGATCCTATTGGCCCCGGCGCACTTGATTCAGACCTTCAAGCTCTTATTCGACTATCGATCCAACACGACACACCAATCGCCTGCAGCCCAAGTGCAGCTGACCTTTTTGTGGCGGCTAGTTTGTGACGCGCTAACAAGACTGTCTTCAAGCTGCTCCGGGAGGTTGCTAAATAGCTTCAAAATATCCCTAATTATCTAAGTCCTCCCGCGTGGCACAACCTCGTAGCCAGGTTCTTCCGGTTCATCATCCAGCATTTCAGGCGGAAAGCCGGCGGCCAGAATTTCCAGTCCGGTTCTGTCTTCCAGTCGTTTGATGATGTTGGGTGAAAGCTCGCGCGGGCCATATTTCTCAATCCCATCGTCAAAAATCTCAACCATGAGAGGTGAGATTTCCAAGGGTATATTGTGCTTGTCTGCAAGTGCCTGAAACAGGCCAATATCCTTTTTCACCAGATCCATGGTGAATGAAATATCGCGGCTTCCATTCAGGATCACCTGCCCCTCGGTTTCAGCGACAAATGAAGTGCCGGACGAAATTGCAATCGCTTCATAGGTTGTTGCGAGGTCCATTCCGGCCGCTTTCATTGTCGTGAGCGCTTCAGCAACTGTGATAAGGTTTGCGGTCGCGAGATAATTGGTCATCACCTTGAGCATCGAAGCAGTACCGATTTCGCCAGTATGCAGCACACGGCGTCCAAGCACGGTCAGGAACGGCAGCATTTTCTCAAAAGTCTCGCGCTTGCAGCCCGCAAAGATTGAAATATTGCCCGTTGCAGCCCGGTGACAACCACCAGAAACAGGACACTCGATCGCTTCACCGCCTTTTGCTTCAACCAGTGCAGCCAGGCGTTTGACCTCGCCCTCATCAGTCGTGGACATTTCGGCCCAGATTTTACCGGGGCCCATGGCTTCGAGAATCCCATCTTCGCCCTCCATCACAGCAGAACAGGCAGCCGGACTGGGGAGGCAGGTGATCACCAGATCACAAGTTTCCATCATCTCCCGTGGGCTTTCGGCAAACCTGGCGCCTTGATCAACAAATGTTTGTGCAAGTTCTCGGTCAAGGTCGCGAACGGTTACATCCTTCCCGTTCCGGATTAAACTACCTGCAAGCTTACCACCAACATTGCCAAGACCAATAAAACCAACCTTCATAAATCCCTCCAGAACATTTTCTGAAAAGGTGTCCCCAAATTGATTGTATTGGAAGTCATAAATACGACGTGGTTTGCTATGTTCACGATATAGCCTGACGGGTGTTACTTGCCGTCAAACTCTACAAGCGTGCGAACCGGAACGCCCATATCGCGGATTTTCTGGCGACCGCCAAGTTCAGGCAGGTCAACAACAAAACAGGCAGCAACAATGTCGGCACCCAATTCGCGCAACAGCTTGATGGAAGCTTCGGCAGTGCCTCCTGTCGCGATCAGGTCGTCGACAAAGATGACACGATCACCTTCGTTGAGCGCATCCTTGTGTACTTCAATCTGGTCAGTACCGTATTCAAGCTCATAGGATACAGAAACCGTATCATGAGGTAATTTTCCCTTCTTGCGAAGCGGCACAAATCCGCAAGAAAGCTGATGTGCCATTGCGCCGCCAAGAATGAATCCGCGCGCTTCAGCACCTGCCACAAAATTGATCCGCGAACCGCTGTAAGGATGTACCAACTCATCCACCGATCTGCGGAACGCAGAAGCGTCCCCCAATAAAGTGGTAATGTCACGAAACATGATCCCTTCATGAGGGTAATCGGGAATGGCCCGGATCGCATTTTCAAGTTGAGCGCGAAGTGAGTGTTCCATCCCGATTGGTCTCCAAAAACAGGCTTGATCTACCTTCAACCTGATGCCACAAAATGCCGGGGCATGACAGAAAATAATGGGAAACTGAATTGCGAAAATCCACCTTAATCGGAGTAGCACTTCTGCTGCTTGCGGGATGTTCATCTACCGCTGACAAAATTGAAGATTCAGCCAACCGTCTTACGACCAGTTGGGCCCAAAATAAGCCTTATGCAGAAGTTGCGGCACTTGGAAACCGGCCCATAGATCAACTTACGACTACGCAGGTGGGCTTCGGACAAATGATCGGACAAAGCCAATTGGCGGACGGCAGCACCTTGTATCGACATATTGCACCGGGGGCTGAAAGAACCACCGAGGCGAGTTTCGGAATTGTGGATTCAGAATCATCTGCCACCAGCTTCCGCCTCTCCTATTTCAAGGTTGGACCAAACGGCATTGTAAACGATTGGGCAACAGGAAGTGTACCGGGCTCATTCAGCAAATGCACATGGTATATTGGTGGGATTTTCCGAAAATGCGAAGACCAGGCCCAGATAAAGCAAACGCTTGCAACCTATGACACAGTGGTGAAAACCAGTGGCAAACAACCAATTTCGAGTTGGGGCGCGATTCAATCACCACAATTGCAAGAACCAAATGCTGGTCTAACAACTGTCTCGACAACTGGTCTCCAATAACAAAAAACCCCGCATAAGGCGGGGTTTAAATTCGCAAACGCTGGTTTTTCGTTACGCCGACTTAAGCTGACGGAAAACGCTCTTCTTGGTGAGATAAAGAAGGATTGAGAAGATCAGCAGGAAGGCAATAACTTTGAAGCCCATTTGCTTACGCTCAACCAGATAAGGCTCAGCAGCCCACATCATGAACGCAGAAACGTCTTTCGATTGCTGTTCAATGGTTGCTTCTGTACCGTCATCATATTCAACATCATCCCCATACAAAGGCTGCCCCATCGCAATAGCTTCACCTGCGATGAAATACGGGTTGTAATGCGTGCCTTCTGGTAGCTCTTTACCTTCTGGCGCATCCTTGTAGCCGGTCAATAATGAGTAAATGTAGTCCGGCCCGTTCTCCGCATACAAGGTGAACATGTCGAACACAAACGTTGGGAAGCCACGCTCTACTGCACGTGCTTTAGCAAGCAGGGAGAAATCAGGCGGGGCTGCACCGTTGTTTACAGCCGCTGCTTCCGCAGCATTTGCATATGGACCCGGAATAAGGTCGGAAGGAACAGCAGTCCGCTCAAACATTTCACCGTCCGCATTTGGACCATCGGTCACTTCATATTCCGCGGCAATAGCCTTTACCTGAGCTTCGCTAAACCCGATCTCCTGTAAATTGCGAAATGCAATGAGGTCAATCGAGTGACACGAAGCACAAACTTCCTGATAGACTTTAAAGCCACGCTGTAGCTGTCCCAGGTCCCAAGTTCCGAACGGACCAGCAAAGCTCCAGTCTACTTCCTTAGGTTTAATTTTCGGACCGCCAGCTGCATAAGAAGCTCCCGTTACAGCGATAACAGCTGCAATGGCAAGGCCCGCGATTTTTGCAATCATCATTTTCATCTTTTTTCTCCGGACCCAGACTTATTCGGCAGGTTGTGCAGCAGCGCTGCGACCTGACTTCTCACCCAACACCGCATCCGCAATGCTTGGCGGCACTTTAGATGGCTTCTCAAATTTGCCCAACCAAGGAAGAATGATCAGGAAATGCGCGAAGTAGTAGGCAGTGAAGATTTGTGCGTATGCCACATAGTTGCCAGCAAAATCACCGCTGAACAGCAAACCAGATAATCCGCTGCCTTCAGCAGGTTTTGCGCCAAGCCATCCAAGCATCACGCAAACAAACGCAAAGACCCAGAAGAACTGCTTGAACAATGGGCGATAGCTGCCTGAACGAACCTTTGATGTGTCAAGCCAAGGCAGCAGAACAAGGATCGCAATCGAACCAAACATCGCGATAACACCGCCAAGCTTCGAGTCGATCAGAACAATGTCCGTAAACGGAATACCAATGTTAAACGTAATCGCTCGCAAGATCGCGTAGAAAGGCAGGAAGTACCATTCAGGAACAATGTGCGCCGGTGTCTTCAGCGGATCAGCCTTGATGTAGTTATCCGGGTGACCGAGGAAATCTGGCAGGTAGAACACAAACCATGAGAAGAAGATAAAGAACAATGCCACAGCAAGTGCATCCTTGATGGTTGCAAATGGTGTGAACGGCACAGTCTCTTTCTTCATGTTCTTCACTTCAACCCCCGTTGGGTTGGTTTGACCGGTCACATGAAGCGCCCAGACATGAAGAATAACGACACCCAAGATCATGAATGGCAGCAAATAGTGAAGTGAGAAGAAGCGGTTCAGGGTTGCATTATCAACCGCAAAACCACCCAGGAGCCATTCCTGAATACCAGGTCCAATCAACGGGATCGCTGAGAAGAAACCGGTGATAACAGTCGCACCCCAGAAGCTCATCTGACCCCAAGGAAGCACGTAGCCCATAAACGCTGTAGCCATCATCAACAAGAAGATCAGCACGCCCAGGATCCACAATACTTCGCGTGGAGCCTTGTAAGAACCGTAATACATGCCACGGAACATGTGAATGTAGACGGCGATAAAGAACATGGAAGCACCATTTGCGTGAATGCTACGCAGGAGCCAGCCATAGTTCACGTTACGCTCAATATGCTCAACACTGTCAAAAGCAAGCTGTGTAGACGCTGCATAGTTCATGGCAAGCGTTACACCGGTCAGGATCATCACGATCAGCATAACCATGAGGATCGCGCCAAATGTGTACCAGCTGTTCAGGTTGCGCGGCACCGGATAGGCGATAAAGCTGTCATAGACCATGCGGGGCAAAGGAAGGCGCTCATCGAGCCACTTCGAAACACCATTGCCTGGTACGTATTCTGAATGTCCACCACTCATGTTTCTATCCTTTCCTAACCGATTTTGATTGTTTCGTCTGAAACGAATTCAAACGGCGGGATGAGAAGGTTTTCTGGTGCAGGTCCTTTGCGGATACGACCAGCAGTATCGTAGTGTGAGCCGTGGCATGGGCAGAACCAGCCGCCGAAATCACCGGCTAGCCCCACAGGCACGCAGCCAAGGTGGGTACAAGAACCAATCATGACGATCCAGTTTTCCTTGCCCTCACCTGCGGAGCGGTTCACGTCTGTCGCGGGATCGGCTGCAGCAAGATTGTCGTTTCTGGCAACCGGGTCTTTCAACTCGGCCTCGGAGACCGCATTTGCTTCGGCAATTTCCTGCTCGGTACGGTTGCGGATAAAGACCGGCTTACCACGCCATTTAACGGTGATAGCCTGCCCCGGTTCAATCGCGGATACATCCACCTCGATTGATGCAAGCGCACGCGTTGAAGCATCAGGTGCCATCTGATTGACCAATGGCCACGCAGCACCAGCTGCACCGACAGCGCCCATAGCACCAGTTGCGATATAGAGAAAATCCCTGCGGGTAGGCTCTGGAGCACCAGGCTTTTTGTTACCAGCCACGAGCATATTCCTTTCTGCTAACAACGGGAGGGTACGAATATACCGCAAACGCGTATAAAGGCACAGAATCCCGTCAAGAAACCATGTTGATCGGCGTTCTATTCCTCTCTTGATATGGTGTCTAGTTGCTTTGGCAAAAAATGGCAGTTTGTCGCGGTAAATCTGTTTATATTTTGTCTTTTTTACGAACGAAGCTCCCGGGCTTTGCCAATATAAGCCATGCGCTTGCCCGCTAGTCGACTTCTGGCCTAATACATTGCCTGATCTACTTTTTCTCACAGATTCTAGAAGATCATGCCATTTGATACGCTAATAATGCTGTTTTTTGCAGGGCTCACGCTCTGGTACTGACCGCTGGCGCCATGATCGGCGACTATTTCGCCATTCGTTTCGCAAAGAAGGCCAATGGTGAGTTGCTAAAGAAGTCCATGATCGCTATCGGATTGGGAATGAGCGCATATTATTTTTGGTCACACTACGGATAACAGCCTGATCCATGGCAGCACCGATACTCTTTCTTGATCAGATTTTCCTTACTTTTGGCGGCACACCGCTGTTGGAAGGGGCTGACCTGAGCATCCATCCTGATGACCGAATTTGCCTGGTTGGCAGAAACGGCTCAGGCAAATCTACCCTGATGAAGATTGCTGCCGGATTGATCGAACCCGACAAGGGCGAACGGTTTGTGCAACCGGGCACGACTTTGCATTATTTGCCACAAGATCCGGATTTGGCCGGTTACAACACCATCGAGGAATATGTGCTGGCAGGACTTGGTCCCCAGGACGACTCTCATCAGGCCAGAATGCTGATAGAAGAATTGGGATTATCCCCGGAGATGGGGACTGAAAAACTGTCCGGAGGCGAAGCGCGCAGAGCTGCCCTCGCTCGTGCCCTCGCCTGTGACCCGGATATCCTGTTCCTTGACGAGCCGACCAACCATCTGGATCTCAACATCATCGAATGGCTTGAGAAAAAACTCCGCAATCTGCGTTCAGCATTGGTGCTGATCAGCCATGACAGGCGATTTCTTGAAAATCTCTCACGGCAAACAGTTTGGATGGATCGCGGACAATCCAGAATGTTGAACAAGGGGTTTGCGGCGTTTGAAGACTGGCGCGATGAGGTTCTGGAGCAGGAAGAAGTCGATCGGCACAAACTTTCTCGCAAAATTGTCCGTGAAGAGCATTGGATAACGCATGGCGTCTCGGGGCGGCGAAAACGAAACATGCGCCGTGTTCGTGAGCTTGCAAACCTTCGCCAGACGAAAGCATCAGAACGGAAGGTTCAGGGTGGCGTCAACATCACCATGGCTGAAGCGGAAACTTCCGGCAAACTGGTGGCAAAACTCTTTTCCATTTCCAAAAGCTTCGGTGACCTGAAAATTGTCAAAGACCTGTCCCTCATCATGTCACGCGGCGACCGGTTGGGAATCGTTGGCCCCAATGGATCCGGCAAGACTACATTGGTGAAACTGATCACAGGAGAACTCGAGCCGGATGATGGCAAGGTCAAGCTCGGTGCAAACCTCGAACCTTTCGTCATTGACCAAAAACGTGAAATGCTCGAACCCGACTGGACCTTGAAAGATGCGCTGACCGATGGGCGTGGCGATCAGGTCGTGATCGGTGAAGAAACCAAATATGTCTATTCCTACATGCAGGATTTTCTGTTTTTGCCGGAGCAAGCCCGCACACCCATCCATGCGCTTTCTGGCGGCGAACGGGCCAGGCTAACCCTTGCGCGCGGATTGCGCACACCATCCAACTTTCTGGTTCTTGATGAACCGACCAATGATCTCGATCTTGAAACCCTCGATCTGCTACAGGAATTTCTAGCGGACTATCCGGGAACAGTATTGCTGGTGAGCCACGACCGGGATTTTTTGGACCGTGTCTGTACTTCTGTTCTTGTAAGCGAGGGAAATGGCCGGTGGAACGAATATGCTGGCGGCTATTCCGACATGTTGGCCCAACGGGGAGCGGCACCCAAACGCGATGTCGAAAAACAAAAAACCAAACCAAAATCCAGATCAAAGCCAGAGCCTGCAAAACAAGAAAGCTCACCCAAACTCAGCTTCAAACAACAACACGCTCTTGAAACCCTTCCAAAGGAAATTGAGCGATTGGAATTTGAGATTGGAAAGCTGAAGCAGGCTTTGGCAAAACCGGGTCTTTATGATGAAAACCCGAAAAAGTTTAACACCTGGGCGGAAGAATTGGGCAAACGAGAGACGCTTTTGTCGGAAAAAGAAGACGAGTGGCTGGAACTCGAAATGCTTGCGGAAGAGATCAACACATAATCTATGCCCGTGCGAAAGGCTGGATTGAGCCCAAGGCGAGGACTATTTCGCCATAGTATCAATCTACAAAATTCCGAGAAATGACCTGTGCTTTTTATCAAATGACCTATGGGTCCTTGGGCTCGAAAAATACACTTTTCTTGCGATGCATTTGTTAACAACAGACGGGCGATTGTTGATCCAAAATGGGATTTGTTCAGCATTCATACGCCGCAACATATCAACACTGAACCTTTTGCTCTCAAAGTATTTTTCTGAGGAAATAATTGTTTCGGATGGTGATTGAATATCCATAATGCCAGCATACCCACCAAGCAGGTTGTAGCCTGTTCTCATACAGGCATTGACTTCGCTTGGACACATCTTCGCACAGACATTCACAATAGGTTTTAGTTCAGGTGCAGTTTTGTAAATCTCATATGCTTTATCACTAAAACTATTCATCTCGCTCCATGTTTCACCGCTTCTTGGATAACTATCTCCATTGAGCAGAGTTCTGGCGAGCTTCAAATCTTTCTCATATTGGCCCTTATTTGTTAGGAGGTGAGAAATGTAGCCAAAATATCGATATGTACTTAACGGGCTATCGGCCATATCAGCTAGTGCCTCTTTCAGAACTCGATTTGGGTCCCCAGTGATAGTTGCAACATACCACTTAAAAGCATCCAATTCTTTTGGAAAATCTACCGCCTCAATAGAATTCAGGTAGTGTTCCGGGATAACACCCGAAACTTCGAATCTCCGAAATGACCGGATAGCTTGTCCCCGTTCTCCGAGCTCAAGCAGCAATAAAGCACCTGCGAAGCGATTTGGGACATCGTCAATGCTTAATAGTGCTCCCGCAAGCTCCTTTTTGGCGTCAACACGCTTTAGCCATGACTCACCAAACAGACCTTTTGATGCTTTGATGAGACTAGACCTTTCTTTCTTTGAAAGTGAATGCATGAAGGGGGAAAACTCACCGGGGCGACGTGCGATCTGGCCAAGAAGTATCATTGCCTCTTCATCACCTGCATTCGCCAGTTTCGAAAGCAATGGTATTGCAACTTGATCATTGTCATCAAGCCAAGCATCAATGGCAATGCTGATGTCATCATCTGCTCTGGATAATGAAGCAAACACAATACCAAAAAGGAAGACTAATATTGCAATGGTTGATTTCATTTAGAAACATCTTTCACAAATATTCTGGTCGGAAATTCTAGTAAAAAATTTGGTGCTACTTAAGATTTGATATTTGCCATAAGTCAAGTACTTGTAAAATATCGCTTCGTCCGCATACCCGACTTTCAGCTCAATTCAGTCGGTCCTTCCACGACTAACGACAGCTCATAGCCCTAGTTGGACATTGTAAAATCCATTGCGATATCTGCTGGTGGTACAAAGCAGTCGCTGATCCAAAACCGAGTTGCGTGTTTTTGTTTCTCGACTTTACAACAGGTCTTTTGGCTCATTGCCTGAGAAAAACGCGTCAAGGTTGTCGAGTGCCCGGAAGCCCATGGCATCGCGAGTAGTCACAGTGGCGCTACCAATGTGCGGCAACATGAAGACGTTATCCAATTTTGAAAACTTCGGATTGCCACCCGGCTCGCTAACAAAGCAGTCGAGGCCAGCGGCGGACAATTTTCCGCTTTCAAGCGCGACAATCAAGGCATCCTCGTCCACCAAGGCACCGCGAGCCGAGTTCACCAAAACAGCACCATCAGGCATCATCGCAATTCGCTCAGCATTCATCAGGTCTGTCGTTTCAGGTGTCGCAGGACAATGAAGGGAGAGAAAGTCCGAAACCCCAAGAAGACTGTCCAGATCTTCATGGAACACAGCCCCCATCTCTTTATCGTCTGACAGTCTGGACCGGTTGTGGTAATGCACCTCCATGCCAAACCCTCTGGCATTGCGCGCCATAGCCTGACCAACCCGGCCCATGCCGATAATTCCAATACGACTGCCCGAAACCTGTTTACCAACCATGAATGCCGGCGACCAAAAATCCCATTCGCCTTTGCGGACCATGCGATCGCCTTCGACAGCACGCCTTGCTGCGCCCAGCATGAGCAAAAAAGCTAACTCCGCTGTCGCGTCAGACAAAACATCGGGGGTGTTGGTAACCGCAATGCCACGGGCCTTTAATGCGGGGATATCGCAATGATCCACACCAACGGAGTGGTTTGCGATAATCTTAACGCGAGGATGAAGCTTTTCCACAGTATCGCCGCGAAAAACCTCAGAGTGACAGGGCAGGATAGCATCTACCCTGGAACTCATTTCTATTATCTCATCAGCAGAATACAGGCGATCTTCATAATTGATGATACAATCATAAGACTTCTTCGCGCGCTCGATTGATGCATCGCTGATGCGACGTGTGATCCAAAGAACAGGTTTTGAGGTCATAAGATTTATTCAGCCGGCTTTTGGTTTAGCTTCCGCAGACCGAGGTAAACTGTACCGATCGCGAAAACAACTGCCGCCACATACCAAAACAATTGCGGCCAAAAACCGTCAACCAGATATGGGTTGTCGGAGGTGCCTAGCGACCTTATTCGAACACCAGTTCCAGATTCGAACAATGTGGATGCGCCCCATGATGCATAGGTGAAAGCAGCGCCACAGGCAAAAATCGCAAACACCTGGAATAAGCGACTGACGCCCGGCGTCATACCGAAACACTCTTCAATCAAATCATAGATCACAAGACCCATAACGAAGAGAACAATCAGCCAGAACGGCAAGCCACCATAAAATCCGGCAAATCCGGAGGAAATGGATTCAGCAAGTGCGAACACAAAAATACCAATCAAGGCAGCTGCAATAATGCCGATTATTTTCTGTGTGGTTGCATCCAACATTTGTCTATTCCCTTAATCCTGATTTCACACTTTAAGAAATTTGAGTCAACATCCACCGGGCTGTTCGGAGCAGACGGTCATCCTCTTCATGATTACCAACAAGTTGAACCCCTATTGGAAGACCATTGCCACCAACCAAAATTGGCAAACTCAGGCACGGCAATCCGGCTAATGTCCAAATAGTGCTGCATATCGGATCGCCTGTTCCACCATCCGAAATCAATGGCGCCTCACCCGTAGCCGAGGCGGTCAAAATTGCATCAAAATCCATGAAGAACTGGCTGAAAAAGTCTTCGACTTGTTCCATCACACCAAGCGCATGTTGGTATTCACCGGAAGAGATCTGTCTTGCGCGTTCAATAACCGGTTTCAATGTACCGCTTATCTGATCCCAATCTTCTTTGAAGGTTTCACCCAAATGCATATTGATCTCATATTCATGGATGACGCGTTGGGTTTCCGGCAAATCAGAAAAATACTCAGGCGCTTGGATTTTCTCCACACGGTCACCGAGAGAATTGACCACTTCCTCAAGACCATCGCTACAATCAGCAGAGAAGCGATCTGAATATG
>JASJDO010000042.1 GCA_030065115.1 Rhizobiaceae bacterium
AGCCACAGCGGTAATTGGCGCGCCGATTGCGGTTGATATTGCAAACCGGTTGGGAGTTAATTCTGACCCGTTTTTGATGGCCGTTGCAATTGCCGCGTCATGCGCATTCCTCACGCCGATTGGTCACAAGAACAACACGTTGATCATGGGGCCGGGTGGCTATGCATTTGGCGACTATTGGAAAATGGGTTTGCCGCTCGAATTTATTGTGATTGGCGCAGCCGTGCCGGCGATTCTTGTCTTTTGGCCCCTATAGGAGAAAACCATGAAATATGTCACACACGGTCAGGGCATCGTGGAGATCAAGTCTGGCCAGAAAGGGCCTCGTATAGGTCTAGTCTGCAATGTGCATGGCAATGAACTGTGTGGCCGAAAAGCAGTGCACCGCGTGCTGAAAAAATATGAAATCGTAGCAGGCTCCCTGTTTCTCATCGATGGCAATCAGGAAGCTGCACTCCTCGACAGGCGTTTCGTGAAATCCGACATGAACCGCATGTTCACCGAAAAACAACTCGCCAAGGCAAATGCCAAGGATGATTTGGCGCGCGCACAATATCTGGCGAACACAATGCCGAAACTTAAGCTTGACCAGATAATCGACTTTCACTCTACAAGCTCAGAAATGAAACACGCCTTTTCTGTGTGTTTTCCGGAAGCAGGACATTTGGCCGATATGGTTCCGGTGGTGCCGATCTACGGTTTCAAAGGCATTGTGAAAGGAACGCTGATTGAATGGATGAATGATTTGGGCGTGCCGTCGCTGGTGGTGGAAACAGGCGAGCATTATTCAACGAAAGCAGTCAATATCGCAGAACACGTCGTGCTCTCGGTCCTTTCGCACTATGGGCTGATCACACTAAAAGAGCCATTGAAGCAAAAGAAGCGGCCATCTTTTGAGGTGCTGGAACATGTGAAGGTCCGTGATGCGGAGAGTTTTACCCTGACTCGTGAATACGCAAGTTTTGACAAGCTTGAGCCAAATGAACTGATCGCTCATGACAAGAAGCATGAATATCGTGTGCCTGATGAAAAAGGACTATATATCTTGATGCCAGCCGTGCAGGAAAATGTCCGAAAAGGCATTTCGCCGGGCGCGTATTATCTGATGCGGAAATTGTGAGCATTGCTCTTGAGGTAGGTCGTGCCAATTGAAAATGGCTGGTTTGAGCTCAAGATGGACATTGAGATTGTAATATTAGGAGGCGGGTATGGGCTGAAAACAGTCTTTAGCCTAGTCTATTCGATTTTTGCCAACGCAAATCAGATATGCTCTTGATATTACTACGGCTATCAGCACTACCGTGTATACAGTTACAAGAGGCGAAAGGAGTTCCAATCCAATCCGGATACTGAAAGGTGAAACAATTTTGCTCATATAATATCTTTCCATTCCATTAATAAGAGTCACCACCGACACAGCAACAGTAAATAGTATGGTGATGAGACCGGGGCCTACTAATAGTCTGCTGAGTGTCCAGAAAAAATGACTGCGTCCTCTTTTCAATGCTTCGGACAAAGTAGTATCGCTTTTTAGAACACTGGCAGCTAGCCATGAACCAACTAAGGACAAAACTGACAACTCAAATATTTGCTTCATCGTCGTTATTGACATGAAGTATGTAGCAACTGACGCGCTATCTGTGATCCATGCATTCCAAACAGCAGCGCGATTCAGAGACAAAATAATCGTTCCTGGAATAAGATTGAACAAACTTACCGAAAAATGCACTACGATATATCGCCCAAAAAATCGCTTAAAGCGGTCTACTGGGCTCTCTAGTGCAGGGAAGCTCGCCGACAGTACGAGGCAGTAAGCATTGTATGATAAAAGTGCTAAAATAAAAAAGCGGATGAAATATAATACTGCGTTGAGAAAGAAATTATCTTCAAAAAGGGGGCGGTTCTCAATTACTTTAACTGCATGAACAATCAGAATTGATGCAATAAGCAGCCAAGGAACTTTAAGGCAAATTTGAAGTGCTTTCTTAAAAATATTATTTTCAAAAGTATTTGAAATGTCGCTGTCCATTACCACCACAATAGTGCATAGAAAAATTGTTAGACCCGTTAAGACATAGCTTTTTGCTCAAAGCAATAAATTACATTTTGCAATTTTCACATCAGGTCATAAGCAGCAATGAAACAGGTATAAAAAAACCGGCGCCCGAAAGCGCCGGCCATTCCTCCTCCAAGGAGCTGAGTACTATTTCAACTCAACAAGTGTCTTCCAAGAACCGCCCTGGATTTGAGAGATGAATACCTCATCCGCAGCCACGTGGTCACCAGGGCCCATTTTCACCTTGGTGCCTGCGATTTTGTCTTCAAACTCAAGGCTTTCCATCGCATTGCGGAAGCTCTCGTGAGTGAGATCCGGACCGGCAGCTTCAAGCGCTTTTACGAAAAGCTCTGCCGCGCTGCGTCCAAGAAGTGCACCTGAACCCGGAAACTTTTCGCCAGTCGCTTCGGTGTATTTTTTCACCCAAGCTCCCACTTCCGGATCGCCCACGCGGGCTTCAAGGTCTTGCCAACCAGAACCAGCGAAGAACCCTTCAGTAATACCGCCAGGTACTTTTGCAATCGCAGTGTGGAAAGAAGCGGATGAACCCAGGAAGTTCATGCCTTCAAGGCCCATTTTCTTGGCTGTGCCGAGAAGCGTGATTGTTTGACGTACACCAAGAGCAGTGCTCACCAAATCACAGCCTGCTTCTTTCATCTTGCCAAGCGCACCGGTGAAATCAGTTTCATCTGGCTTGTGGGTAGATTCTGTTCCCCACTTCATGCCTTCAGCAGCGGCGGCATCTTTTGCACCAGCCTGAATTTCCTTGCCGAAGTCCGAAGGAATATACATTGCACAAACGACCGACGAACCGTGGTTCGCTTTCATCCATGGCACGCCTCGCATCATCTGGTCATAATATGACGATGTACCTGCATAGCGATTGTCGATTGGTGGCTCTACCATTTGACGTGCAGCAGTCAGCGGCGAAATATTTGGAATGCCTTTCGGTTCCTGAAGCTTAAAAGCTGCAATATTCATTGGTGTGCCGAGTGACAAGAGCATTGCGAACACCTTGTCACGGTTGATCAGCTTGTTGACTGCCTGAACCGCCTTTGGTGCCTGATAGCCATGGTCTTCGGTGACGTAACGGATCTTGCGCCCATGTACACCACCGTTGGCGTTAATCTCTTCAAAATAGAGATTGGCAGCAGTAACAGCAGGCACGGAAAACGCGGCAAAAATGCCGGAAAGGTCGTGGTGACCACCAATGACAACTTCAGAGTCTGTAACACCCTGTGTTGTATCGGCCTGTGCTGGCGATAGTGCCAGAGTAATTGCCGTCGCTGTCGCGAGTAAAAGTTTCTTCATATTTCTCCTCCTTTGTGCCTGCTCCCACAGGCGGGTTGATTTATTATTTCTCGAATTTCTGGCTCAATCAATACATTGAATCGATAAGCCCTTTATGTTTCTCTTCAACGAAACTGCGTTTGAGCTTCATGGTTGGTGTCAGTTCATCATCTTCTGCAGTGAGCAGAACGTCAATAAGGCGGAAATCCTTGATCTGCTCCACGCGTGCGAATTGCTTGTTGACCGTTGCAACTTCCTTGCCAATTAGCTCAACCACCTCGGGGGCCGCGCAAAGTGAGGCGAAATTTGAGAAGGGCACGCGGTTGTCTTGCGCAAATTTCTCAACGTTTTCCTGATCAATCATGATCAGGCAGGTGAGGTATTTGCGCTTGTCTCCAATCACAACTGCATCTGAAATGTAGGTCGAGAACTTCATCGCGCTCTCAATCTCGGCTGGTGTGATGTTTTTACCCCCAGCGGTGATGATGATGTCCTTGATCCGTCCGGTGATTTTGAAAAAGCCTTGGTTGTCGACACTGCCAATGTCGCCGGTTCGCAACCACCCATCTTCTGTAATGGTCTCAGCCGTCTTTTCAGGCTGGTTCCAATATCCCTTGAAGACGTGCGGTCCACGAAGCATAATTTCCTGATCGGGACCTATTTTGGTTTCTGCACCCGGAATATTGAAGCCGATGCTGCCAAGCTTGTTCTGTGTCACCGTATTGATGGTTGCAACACCGGAGGATTCAGTCTGCCCAAATCCTTCCACCACCGGAACACCAATCGCCCAAAACCATTCGATAATGTCCGGTGAAATTGGCGCAGCACCGGTCCCGCCTCGGTGGAGCTTGTCCATCCCGATCATGCGGCGAACATTAGACAAAACCAGTGCGTCCCAGATTTTGTATTTCGTTTCCACGCCACTCGGTACAGCTTCGCCTTCAAGTTGGTACTTGGCACGTTCTCGGCCTGCAGCAATTGCTTTGTCGAACGCCCAGCGCCCAATTGGGGTCGCCTCTTTTCGCATAATTGAGATTTGCGAATAGATTTTCTCCCAAACCCTTGGCACCGCGAAAAACACATGCGGTGAGACTTCCTGCAGATTTTCAAAAACTGTCTCTGTGCTTTCCGCAAAATTGACCGTAATGCCGGTCGCCAATTGCGTTTCAACTGAGAACAAGCGTTCAACAACATGGCACAAAGGCAAAAAGCAAAGCTGCTCATCGCTCTCGTTGCTGTCGATCATCTGGTAGACGGAGTTAATCTGGAAAATAATGTTGGAATGGCTGATCATTGCACCTTTCGGTTTTCCGGTGGTGCCTGACGTATAGATCAGCATGCGAATGTCTTCTGACTCGGTTTTATCTATCTCTGTGTCAAACCAGTCGGGATCTTTTGCTGCCGCTTCTTTCCCTAATTTGTAGAGTTCATCTAAAAACATGACCTTGTCATGTTTGAAATCACGCAAGCCTTCCTTGTCAAAGACAATGACTTTCTTGAGCGTTGGCATCTCGTCCTGAACTTCCAGAAACTTGTCCAATTGCTCATCATTCTCGATTGCCAGTATTGTCGTCCCGGAATCATTCACCAAATACGCGAGCTGGCTGGCTGAATCTGTTGTGTACACGCCGGATGGAATGGCGCCGGAGCAGGTTGCCGCCATATCAAAATAGAGCCATTCCTTGTTGTCTTCAGATAGAATTGAAACCACTTCGCCGCGCTTCAATCCAAGTTCCCGCATGCCATAAGCGACTTCTTTGGAACGCTCGTAGTACTCAGCCCAACTATAGCTTTGCCAAATGCCAAAGTCTTTTTCACGATGCGCAATCCGGTCGCCATAGCGTTTGCATTGTTGCCGGAAGAGCTTCGCCATAGTATCGCAACCAAGGTGCGAGCCGTAATCGATTTCCTTTGGATCGTTCAAACTGGAAACATGCTGATTCATAATCTTCTACCTCCAGGTCTTCTTGCGCTTCCAGCGCTTTTGTTCGCGTTGCGTGTCGCCGGTCTTGCCGAGATAAAATTCCTGAATGTCCTCAGACGCCAACAGCTTGTCCGCCGTATCATCCATGACGATCCGCCCGATTTCCATCACGTAGCCGTAATCGGCAGTTTTCAGCGCGATGTTGGCGTTCTGCTCCACCAACAGCATGGTGACGCCCTGTTCTGCGTTGAGACGTCGAATGATGCCAAAGATTTCCTGCACCAGAAGTGGAGACAGGCCAAGCGAAGGTTCGTCCAGAAGAAGAACCTTGGGCCTCGCCATCAATCCGCGACCGATAGCAAGCATTTGCTGTTGCCCGCCTGAGAGATAAGCCGCCTGCTGGTCTCGACGCTCCTTCAGAATTGGAAAATATGAAAACACCAATTCAATATCGTCTGCAATTTCTTGATCGGATCGGGTATATGCACCCATCAGCAGGTTTTCATGGATCGACAAAAACGGGAAGACTTCACGCCCTTCCGGAACATGCGCAACGCCCCGTTTCACGATCTGGTCCGGTTGGCGTCCCTGAATTTCTTCGCCGCTGAGCAGGATCTGCCCCTTTTTCGGGTCAAGCACGCCAGAGATAGTTTTGAGCAATGTGGTTTTGCCAGCGCCATTCGCACCCAGGATAGTGGTTATTTTACCTTCCTGAACTTCCATCGATACGCCCCGAAGAGCCATAACTGCTCCGTAAAAGGTCTCAACGTTGAGAACGGAAAGGAGCGGTTCTTGCGCCGCTTCAGGCGATTTCTTTACAGCAGATTTTGCCATTATGCAGCCTCCACTTCTTCACCCAGATATGCAGCAATCACACGAGGATCAGATTGCACTTCTTCTGGCGTGCCAAGCGCAACAGGCTTGCCTTCATCCATGGCCAATACACGGTCAGAAACCTGGTTCACCAGAGACATATCGTGCTCAACCATCAAAATCGTAAGGCCCATGTCACGTTTCATATCTTCGATCCAGAAGGCCACATCTTGTGTTTCCTCAACCGATAGACCCGAAGCAGGCTCGTCCAAAAGCAGGATCTTCGGGCCGGACGCCAAAGCTCTGCCGATCTCACAGACTTTCCGTACACCATAGGGCAGGCCAGCAACCATCTTGTTTCGGTAAGGTTGAAGGTCTAGGAAGTCGATGATTTCCTCAACAGATTCACGATGCTCAAGTTCCTCCCGATTTACGCGCGGAGAAAAGAAGACGTTTTCAAAAAATGAGGTCTTTCGTTTTGTGTGACGCCCCACTAACAAGTTTTGCAGCACGGTCGAATGGTCGAACAATTCGATGTTCTGGAAAGTGCGACCAATTCCCAAAGGTGCAATTTGATCAGGGCGCAGACCGGTAATTTCCTTGCCCATGAATTCAATATTGCCACGGGTAAGATCATAAAATCTGGAAATCAGATTAAAGATGGTAGATTTGCCCGCGCCGTTTGGGCCCACGATGGTGAAGACCTCGCCTTCTTCTACCTCGAACGAAATACCGTCTACGGCTTTCACGCCACCGAAATATTTGGCGACATCGTTGACTTTGAGAATACTCATTTCATCCGCTCCGTCTTGAGGTAGCTTCTGTGGCGCTTGAACATGTCTTTTCTTGCCAGCGGGAACAGTTCAAACCAAACTCGGGTTTTAACCCACATGCCGTAAATGCCCTGTGGCTCGAACAGCATGATCGCGATCAGCAGACCGGCAAAAATCCCGGTGTTCAAGCCGGGCACAGCCTGAGAGGTAAATTGCTCGCTGATGATAGTGATGATCTGCGGAACAAAACCAACAACAAACGCCCCAAAGAAAGCGCCGTGAATTGAGCCCATTCCGCCAATCACGATCATGAGCAGGAGCTGGATTGAGATCAGGATCAAGAATGCTTCATAATTGAAGAAGCCCAGAAAGTGCGCAAGCAAGCCGCCGGCAATACCGGTAATGAAACAGGAAATGCCAAACGAGATAGTTTTATAAAGCGAGACATTAATGCCCATGGCGCGAGCAGATATCTCTGAATCCCGAATGGCGACAAAAGCCCGTCCGGTCGAGGACCTAAGCAAGTTTGCATAGCCAAGTGTCACCAACACGGTTACCGCGAGACAAAGCCAATAAAACAAATCCGGTGTGCTGTAACGCTCGATTTCCAATCCAAACAGGAAGATTGGATTAACAAACACACCTTCTACGCCGCCTGTATAGTCATGCAGCAAAATGATGATATCTTCTGCAATCACCCCCATAGCGAGCGTGGCAATCGCCAGATAGATGCCGGACATCCGTATGGCGGGAATGGCAATGATTGCCCCCACAATACCGGCAAAAAGACCAGAAAGCGGCAGAGAGATCAGAAATGGAACGCCTTGGGATTGCAGCCAATATTCCATATAGGCACCGCAGGCGAGAAACGCAGCATGCCCCAGACTGGCCTGGCCCGTATGGCCTGCCAGTATCATCAAACCCATGCCCGCAATGGACCAGATCAAAATCGAGATAAGTTCGCCCAGTAAATATTCGTCCAGAATAAAGGGCATCAAAATCGCAACAACGATGAGTACCCCGTATACACCCATTGTCCAACCGTCTTCGAAAAGGCGGACGTCCTGTTGGTACTTTGTTTTGAAATGTATCCGCATCGCTTAAGCCTTCTTCGCCTGAATTTGACTGAAGAGGCCGTTCGGACGGAAGACCAATACAAGCAACATCACTGCGTATGGCGCGATCTGACTGTATCCGGCTGGGAAATAACGCCCAGCGAACGGCTCCATAATACCGATGATCAGGCCGCCAGCCAATGCGCCCGGCAGACTGCCGAAGCCACCGATCACTGCAGCTGCGAAAGCTTTAATACCCAACAAGCCGAGTGAAGGATCAATCGCGCCGCGTGCTGCGAACATGACGCCCGCAATGGTTGCGATGCCGCCTGCAAGGGCCCAAACCATGCTGTGGACCTGTTGTACCGGCACACCCATATAATAAGCAGCCAATTGATTTTGCGAGGATGCCTGCATGGCAACGCCGAGTTTTGTCTTCTGGAAAAACAGGTAGAGGATGACCATCAGAACAACGGTCACTAGGATTACAAACACTTCGTCCATTGAAAGCGCCAGCCCCACAAAACTGACATTGATGCCAGCGAAGGGGGTCTCAAGGTTAAGCGGCTCGTGCCCCCAAATGAAGCCCGCGATAAACCGCAGAACAAAACCAATGGCAATCGTCAGGATCACCACGGCAAATTGCGGTTGACCGAACAATTGCCGGATTACAACTGCCTGCATGCCGTAAGTCAGCACAACCATGATGATGGTCGCAAGTGTCACGCCGACCAAAAACGGCATTGCCCAGTATTCGGCATTGACAAATTGTAGGGTTAAGAACGCACCGAGCATCATCATGTCGCCCTGCGCAAAATTTACTGATTCAGTAGCCTTGTAGATTAGTACAAATCCGAGTGCTACCAGCCCATAAACACAGCCATTGGCCACGCCGCCAATGAGCAATTGGATTGCTTCCAAGTTTTCCTCCCATGGCCACTTGTCGCGGCACTATCTCCAAAATCGAATTTAAGGGAGCAATGGTTGCCTGTCCAGAGCTTGGTACATTTGTATCAGCGAAATAACGAAAATTTGGAAGCCATCGAAACCCTGATTGGTTTTGATGCGAAATTGAGATTATTTCAGAGCTTTTTCCCAATTCTGGTCACCAAAAATGTTTCTCATTCTGTGTTTGTTGTCTTCAAACCAACGTTTAATATCACCAAGTGAATTTGAACCAGACCGATAGCTGTGAATGATTTCTCTCATGCGGGCCTCGCCGAAGGATGGAAAGTGTCCAGCGTGAAAAATCTCTGCGCCCAGTGATTCGATCCTCCCCAGCGTCTGCAAGTAAACGTCAACGTCAGAATGATAGAGATTGTCCAGCAATTCGCCATCATATAATGCGTCGCCGCTGAAGAGTGTTTTGCTCGCCATGTCCCAGAGGCCGATGGAGCCGGGTGAATGGCCTGGAAGGTGCAGGATTTGAAACGCCTTATCGCCAAGGTCAATCACATCACCTTCGTCTAGATATGCCGTAAGAGGAGCTGCTTTCACATGAAAAGTCTCTGATGAGTATTCCGGGTGCTGGTTGAGATCGACAATGCCGATTCTTGTCCAGGACCCTTCGTAGACCATTTTAGGGTTAGAGGGGTTTGCCAGAATATCGGCTTCGGCCCGGTGACCAAGCCGCTCGTCAAATTCATGCAAGCAGCCTGAGTGATCAAAATGACAATGGGTGACGATTGCTTTAATAGGGCGATCAGTATCCTTCATGACCCATTCTTTCAATGGATCTAGCCCCATCCCTGTATCGATGACCAAATCGAAGTCGCGGCCCTTCACATGCCAAATGTTGCAGCGCATGAAATTGGCAACACCCGTTTCCTGAATGACGGAAACGTCGTCGCTTAGCTTCAGGGTTTTAAAAGGCATGAATCAGGAAAGAGACTTTTGCACCAGGCGATGGAAGTGATGAATGGCATGTTCGCCACGTCCCGAACGCTCAGGATCAACGATCATAGGACCCTGACTGTAGCCCTTTGACCTTAGCCCTCGTTGGACACTTTCACACAGATCAATATCTTCGGGCACCAGTATTTCAGCGGTATACTTGTCACGCGCTTTGTTGAAATCGGTGGTGGTTGAAAGGGTCACCCCACCGAAATCAGAATCCTCCAGCCCAAGCGGGCGAATGCAGGCAATGTTCAACTCTTGAGTTCCGGGCAAAATATTAATTGTCGTATTTGGCCACAAAAACCAAAAGGCAGATTGCAGATAAGGTTCGTCACCAGTCAATGCATAGGCAGAGTTGTCGTTTTTGATATCTGTTCCCAATTGCCGCGCCCATTGGTCAAACGTGTCATGCTGATAAGTGTCCATGCAGATCAGATCCGCGAAATCCGGATGGGCATGATCGCAATGGTAGCACTCGACATAATTATCGACGACAACCTTCCAGCCGGCCTTGATGTGGCTTTGTCCAAATTCGCTGCGTCGCGGATGTTTCAATTCGCCAAAGAAAGGGATTTTCTCTCGAACATCCCGTTCAAGATCTCCAGCAATTTCAGCTAGAGAAACCGCATCATCATCCATGTTGATAAATGCGCAATCCAAAAACATCTCGAGACGAATTTGTTTCAGTGAATAGTCTGCCTTATTGAAGCCAGGTCTCTTCTCAGAACGTGGCGCACCACGTAAGGCGCCTTCGCGCTCAAACGTCCAGGCGTGATAGGGGCAAACGATAACTCTTCTCACATTGCCGCTGCCTTCAGGCAAAAGTTCATGTGCGCGATGCTGGCATACATTGTAAAATGCGCGCAACTCACCATCGCCGCCCATCATGACAAATATATTCTGATCGCAAATACGGGCTGTGACATAGTCGCCCGGTTTCCCAAATGAACTCTTGTGCGCGATGAACTGCCAGGTTCGATAAAAGATACGCTCTTTCTCGATCTCATAAACCTGAGGATCAGTATAAAGATAGGAAGGAAGGGTGAACGACGCTTCCGGTTCTGCAACCAGTGGTTTTTCGTAATTGGTCAGGTAGTTCGGTTTGTCCAGCATGGCTTTCCCTCCAAACCGGCGAGGAACCCAGAACAAACCCTTTGACTATATTCTGGTATTCATCGCCTTCATTATGATCGAACGGTCAATCTCTCCAACCAGTTTGCCTGCCTCGGAAACAACTGGCAAGGGGGTGTCCGTATCCGCAACCAAATCAATCAGACTGTCGATCTTGGCGTCTTCTGAAACTGAAGCTTCCCCTTTTTTGAGCTTTGCACGTTTTGTCGAGCGCATCACTTTGCCTGCAGAAAGAACTTTGTAGCGCGGCACATCTTCTGTGAAGTCGGCGACATATTTGTCAACCGGGTTGGCGACAATTTCCTCGGGCGTGCCCATCTGTGAGATCGCACCATCTTTCATGATCATAATGTGATCACCCATTTTGATGGCTTCGAGAAAATCATGCGTGATGAATACCATGGTTTTCTTCAAACGTGCTTGCAGGTCCAAAAGCTCATCCTGCATTTCGCGCCGGATGAGTGGGTCAAGTGCAGAGAAGGGTTCGTCGAACAGAAGAATTTCAGGCTCAACTGCCATGGCTCTGGCAAGGCCCACTCGTTGTTGCATGCCGCCCGACAATTCCCGCGGATAATGATCAGCCCAACCGCTCAAGCCAACAAGATCAATTACCTCCATCGCCTTACCGTAGCGCTCTTCACGGCCTTCTCCGCGCACCTCCAAGCCATAAGCCACATTGTCGATAACTTTGCGATGGGGAAACAGTCCAAAATGCTGGAAGACCATTGCCATTTTGTTTCGGCGCAAGTCCTTCAATTCGCTATGTGAGACTTTGGTGATGTCGTCCCCATCGATGAGCACTTGCCCTTCCGTGGGATCGATTAGTCTGGACAGGCAGCGGACCAAAGTGGATTTACCCGATCCCGACAAACCCATGACAACGAATGTCTCGCCTTCTTCAACACTGAAAGAGACATCTTTTACTGCTACCACATGTCCGGTCTGTTCCTGGATTTCTGCTCGTGAAAGCGAACGATCCATAGTTTGCATGGTCCGTTCCGGGTTTGGGCCAAATACTTTCCAAATGTTGTTGCAAACAATTTTGGGTTCAGCTGCCATATTCTTTGTGTCTCCCCTTACCAGCTTTCTAGCCACTGGTTTTGCGCAATAAAACAACAGGTGATTTCGCGATGCAAGCAATTGAACAAATTGTACAACTTTGATTGTGAATAGGGCTATTCTGTATTGTCATTGAATTGGCTTGCACGTACCATTTCCACCTCTGGAGGGAAAATTGAATGTCTATGGTCGAGCAATCCACTGTCAACAAGGGCCTGTTTACGTATCGTGGCAGCAATTACACAGTATTGGTGCTGTCCTTGTTGGGGCTTTTGTTCTCTTTGCTGGTTTATGGCATCGCAAAGAATACATCGGTGTTCCCACAGGCGGTGATTGATTCATTTCCCTTTGTTGAAACGATAAACGACGCGCAGAAATGGATGGAAGAAAACATCCGCCATATCACACGTGCAATTTCCGATGCGGTTCGTGTGCCTCTAGAATGGTTGGAAGAGGTCCTCTGGGAACTTCCCTGGGTCTTTGTGCTTCTGGCGATGGTTTTGCCAGCTTTGGCTTATGGTGGTCTGCGTCTTGGATTGTTGGCGGTGGTGGGTGTTTGCTTCTGGGGCATGGTGGGCATGTGGTATGAAGCAATGTCCACACTCAGCCTCATGGCGGTATCGGTCAGCTTCTCGGTCGTCTTGGGTATACTCCTTGGTGTCTTGTCATCGCAAAGTGAGCGCTTCGAAGCATTTCTTCGACCGATCCTAGATACGATGCAAACCATGCCGGCTTTTGTTTATCTTATTCCAGCAATCTTCTTTTTCGGCGTTGGGGCGCCATCTGCAACCCTTGCGATCATCATTTATGCGATCCCTCCGGTTATTCGTTTGACCAGTCTTGGAATTCGTCAGGTTCCGGCGACTATGGTTGAAGCAGCTCAGAGCTATGGTTCGACCCGAGCCCAAATGTTATGGAAGGTGAAGCTACCGCAAGCTCTGCCCTCGATCATGCAAGGTGTGAACCAAACCATCATGATGGCATTAGGTCTGGCTGTGCTCGCTGTATTTATTGGCGGTGGTGGTTTGGGAGAGCAGGTATGGAAAGCGCTGACCAAACTTAAAGTTGGCTGGGCCTTCGAAGGTGGCATTGCGATTGTGTTTATGGCCATCATCTTTGACCGGTTGAGCTATGCTGTAACCGGAGTGTCGTCAGGAAAAATGGCCCATTACGGCGATGGGCCAAGATTTTATCTGCTGCCTCAGAAGTGGGATGCGAATCCGCTGGCTCGTGCAATTGAAATGCCCATAGGTGTTGTATGGAATGCGTTTGCGACGGTTGGAATCGCGATCACCAATTATTTTGCGAAATCCATTAAACCGCTTTCGCCAGGATTTTCAGACTGGCTGGCGCCAAAACCCTTTCTTCTGATTGGCAGTCTGATTTTGGCGGTGGTGTATCTTATCGGTCCCGAGGTGAAGTGGATGAATTCCTATCCTCGTGCCTGGGAATATTCCATCCGCGAGCCGATTGATTTCGCGATCGATTGGCTGACGATCAATCCTACATTCATAGCAGTGACCAAGTTCATCCGAAGCTTTGTGTTCCTTTACCTTCTTGATCCACTGGACAAGTTTCTCGTTGGTTTGCCGTGGTGGTATGTCATGGCCGCATTGACCTTGATTGTTTGGGTATCCACAAATATGCGTTTCGCCCTGACAACGCTGGTATTTCTCATCTTTCTTGCTGCTGCTGGTCTTTGGGAGATTTCACTCTTTACAATAGCTGGCACAGCCGTTTCCGTTTTGATTTGTATCGCGATTGGTGTTCCTCTGGGAATTGTGGCGGCATATTCAAAGATCACTGATGCTGTTTTACGACCGATACTGGATGCAATGCAGACGTTGCCGGCGTTCGTATATTTGATACCCGCGCTGTTTTTCTTCGGCGGGAACAAGACAACTGCAATCATCGCCACGGTGATTTATTCAATCCCTCCAGTGATACGCCTTACCACGCTTGGATTGCGGCAATTGCCGCCGGAGATCGACGAGGTATCAAATTCCTATGGTTCCAGCACGTTGCAGACTTTGTTCATGGTAAAACTGCCGATGGCATCTCCATCCATCATGCTCGGTCTCAATCAGGCAGTGGTGATGGCATTGGCCATGCAAGCGATCACGCCGCTAGTGGCAGGTGAGGGACTTGGCAAAGAAGTGTATCATGCCATGAATGTTGCCAATATGGGGCGTGGTTTGGCTGCCGGTATTGGCATCGTCCTACTGACCATTATGCTGGACCGTTTGACCCAAGGATGGACAAAGAACCAACGCCGCGCGTTGGGCTTGTAAACCTTGGTGCACTTTGTGAATCGACAAAGCATGTTTGACGTGGTTAGAATTGCGTCATTCTTGAAAAGGGACCGGGAATTCGGATCCTAAAACGGGAAGCACTTAGTTTCTAAGGGAGAGAAGAAACGATGAAATCCAATAAGACAATTGCAACGCTGGCTGGCCTGGGCGCTATCAGTATCAGTTTTGCGGCGACACCAGCGCAAGCAGGTGGTGTGCTCAAATCTGCTGTAAACGACTGGACCGGCGGTGCGGTTATGTGTGAAATCGTTCACCAGATTGCTGAACGTGAAATGGGCTTCAAAGTCAAGCGCATCACCATGCCTTCAGGACCAGGCCGTGATGAAGCCATCCGCGCGGGTGACCTTGATTATGGTTGTGAGCTTTGGCCTTCATATTCAACCACAATCCAAAAGTATGTGACCGAGTATGGTGGCGATGGTTCCATGCTCAAAGTTTCAGATTCTGGCGTTGTTGGTGTTTCGAGCTACTACGTGCCGAAATACATGGTGGAAGGTTCTGATGCAAAGGCGCCGGATCTTAAATCATGGAAAGACATGAACAAATATGCGTCTCTTTTCAAAACACTGGAAACAGGCGAGAAGGGCCGTCTGCTGGGTTGTCCAACTGCGGCTTGGCAGTGTGAGGACAACAAGCGCATGGAATTGCTGGGCTTGAATTACACAGCAGTTGAGCTTGGTTCTGAAGCTGCTCATTGGGCAGAAATGCAAGCCGCTTACAAACGTGGTGAGCCATTTATCGCTTATGCCTGGGAGCCACACTGGATCCATGCAGCTCTTGACCTGGTAAAAGTTGAACTTCCTGAGCATTCAGAAGAAAAATGGCCAGCGACTGGCTGGGCGACAGATGTCACCTTCAACTATGCAAATCCCAAATTTGCTGAAGACCATCCTGAAATGATCGAGCTGATCAAGAATTTCCGCCTTACCAACGAAATGCAGGCTCCAATGATCCATGCAATTGATGTTGATGGCAAGGAAATGGAAGAAGTTGTTGACGCTTGGCTTGCTGACAACGAAAGCACCTGGAAGGCCTGGTTGCCTGCAACCAACTAAGATTAAATCATAATCTGATTGAGAAAGCCCGGGCTGGTGTCAGTTCGGGCTTTTGTTTTGTGATGTACATCTTCTGAATTCAGCCAGAGTGAAAATCGACTAACGACTGCCGACAGCCATCTTCGGTTCAGCACAAATTTCTAGATTGTCATCGAAATAGTGATAAACATTGTCAGCAGGTACCGGCTTTCCGATCAGATATCCCTGCATCGATTGACATCCTTCGGCTCGGAGAAAATCGATGTGATCTGAATTCTGAACGCCTTCGGCCACGATGTGACATCCCATCTGAATCCCCATATTGATAATGGTACGCGTCACAAGCGCTGCCTGACTGTTCTTGTTACAATTCTCAACGAATGAACGGTCGATCTTGATCTTGTCAAATGGGAAGGCAATGAGGGTCGAGAGGGAGGAGAATCCCGTGCCAAAATCATCCAACGCAATCGATACGCCGAGGTTCTTCAGGCTTCTGAGAATGAACAATGCACGGCTCTGATCTTCAATCAGAACGCTCTCTGTGACTTCAAGTTCAAGACGTTTTGCTGGCAGACCTGATTTCAGCAATGCATGATGAACACTTTCAATAAGATTGGTATCGCGGATCTGAACAGGCGAAACGTTGACCGCTACGCGTTTGTCTTCAGGCCAATTCACCGCCAGATCACACGCTTTGTGAAGAACAAGATTTCCCAGTTGTCGGATCAGCCCACGCTCCTCAGCAAGCGGAATAAACTGTACAGGTGACACATAGCCCAACTCGGGGTGTTTCCATCGCGCCAGTGCTTCAAACCCCGTTATTGCACCATCGTCCACATTGGCTTGTGCCTGGAAGTGAACATCGATCTCACCAGCTTCAACAGCTTTGGTGAGTTCATGGCTCAGCATACGCGCTTCGCGGATCTTTCGGTCCATCTCCTCATTGAAGGCATGAACGCGTTCGCTGGATTCTCGTTTGGCACGGTACATTGCTGTGTCAGCATTGGACATCAGTTCCTCTGTTGTCCTGCCGTGGTCCGGAAACTTGGAGACACCGATACTTACCCCGATCTGAAGATGGATTCCGTCGATATCAAACGGCTGATCCATGCAGTCGACGATCTCTTGCGCGACTTTGGGCGTATCCACTGCATCGTCCGGCAACCTGGGTTGTATGGCAACGAATTCGTCTCCGCCCAGCCGGGCAAGAAAGACGTCTGGTCCACAAATGGAATTAAGTCTTTGTGCAACTGCGCTGAGAAGTTTGTCGCCAGTCTGGTGACCGTAAACATCATTCACTTCCTTGAACTTGTTCAGGTCCAGGTTCATGAGGAAAAATGTATAATTATCTCTTTGAGCGCGCTCCACTTCTTCCTTCATTTTTTCTGCAAATGAATTGCGGTTTGGAAGATTGGTCAATGAACAGTTCATTGCCAGATGTGCGGCTTTGTTCTCAGCTTCTTGGCGTTCGCGCAATGCTTCAATATGCTCGGTAACGTCGTGTAGCAAAAGAACCATTGCTTTGTCTGAAGTGTAAGACACCTTTTTTTCGTAAACGCGTTTGTTTACGTGAAGCATTTTCGATTCAGTCAGGACGCGCCTTGCAAACGATACGATCGCGTCCTCATCGTGTTCGATCCCTGCATTTTGTGAAATAGCTTCGAATTCAGGGTTCCAGATTGTGGGGTTTAAGTCTTCGTCAATGAGGGCGACACCAGCATTGACATTTTCAAGCACGGAACGGAATACACGTTGGCGCCTCACATTTGCAACCGCATATCGAATGGCACGGTCAAGCGTATCCGGATCAACATCCACTTTGGAAATGAAGTCTGAAGCACCCGCCTTGAGCGCTGCCTCGTCCGCAGACCGGTCTGTCATTCCCGTCAACAGGATCATCGGAATGTCAATTCCGCGCTCGCGCTGTTCTGCAATGAACTCAATGCCAGTGACCTGACCCATGTAGTAATCACAGAATACCACATCGATATCGTTTTTACTGAGCAGGTCAGCGGCCTCATTGGGGCTGACAGTAGATTCAACGATGTATTCCGAATCCGGAATGTCATTGATGGCATCTTCGATCAGGAAGATATCATCAGGATCATCGTCTAAAACCAGGACTTTGGTTTCTCTCGACATTACTTTCCCCTGCTTAACCCAAGGGCAACCTACATCTCGTTGGATAAAGTTTACTTAACTTCGGGTGGCCTGAAGAGCTATCAGATTGATTTTAGGAGGAAATATGATGTTTTGAATAACATCTGGTTTCTAATGCTGGTTAACCAATCCCTATCGGATTGGAAAAAATTGTCTGCATCTTTGCCGTTCTGAGCGGAACGGGTAGGGCATTGGCCGCTTTTGGCCAATGCCGAATAGCTTAAACGTTTGCGGGAATCGCCACGATTTCAATCCAGTACTTTCCAATAACTTGAACCACTTCCACGAGGCGGTCGAAAGTGACTGGCTTGGTAATGAACGAGTTCACGCCAAGATGATAGGTCTTCAAAATGTCTTCTTCCGACTTTGATGTAGTAAGGATCACAATCGGTATGTTCTTAAGTTCCGGATCTTCCCGGATTTCACGAAGCGCTGTGCGTCCGTCCTTTTTTGGCATGTTCAAATCCAGAAGAATGATGCCGGGTTTATGCGCTTCAGTCAGATGGGAATAATCGCCTTTACGCTGCAGATAATCCATCAGCTGCTCACCGTCTTCAACAAAATCCACCGGATTGTTTAATCGCGCCTCCTCAAAGGCATCAGATATAAGCATACGGTCATCTTCATCATCATCTGCAATCAAAATTCTCACTGAATCACCCTTTGCCATTATGTGTTTTCCTGATCTTTGTGTTGATAGGCTGGTAAATCTACAATGAAGGTCGCTCCCTCATCCGGGATACCTTCCGCATCGATTGTGCCATTGTGGCGTTCCACAATTTTTCTACAGGTCGCAAGACCGATGCCGGTTCCCTCATACTCCATGCGGCCATGAAGCCTCTGGAAGATTGTAAAAATCTGGTCTTTGTACTTGTTGTCAAAACCAATGCCGTTGTCAGCAATCTTCAAACGCCAGTATTTGACTTTCTCTGAACTTTCGCTTTCGACAAAATACTCCTCTGCAGAAACATGAATGATCGGATCGATATCCGGCTTCTTGAACTTCAGTGCATTTGAGATGAGGTTTTGCATCAACTGCCGCATTTGTATTTGATCGGCATCCAGTGTCGGTAGAGCGGATACATTCACTGTGCCATTGATTTCCTGCAACCGAATCTGCAAATCCGAAAGTACGCCTGATACGACTTCATTTAGATCAATCTTTTGGAACGGCTTCGCTTTGGTTGTTACTCGCGAGTAACTGAGCAGATCATTAATCAGCTGGCGCATTCTGAATGACGCATTTTGCATACGTTCAACGAAAACCTTGCCATCGTCCGGCAGTATTGCAGAGTGTTTTTTCATGAGGCGATCGCCAAAGGCCTCAATCTTCCTCAAAGGTTCCTGAAGGTCGTGTGATGCCACATATGCAAATTCCTGCAACTCTTTGTTTGAGCGGGTAAGTTTGTCATTGTAAGCACGCAAGCGTTCTTCATGGCGTTCGACCATTGTGATGTCCTGGTAGGTGGCGATTGTGCCGCCATTATCCATGGGTTCGTTCATCACTGCGATTACGCGTCCATCACGCAAATATTGTTTGATGGTTGTACGGTTCTGTAGACGCTTGGGATTGTGACGGGCTTTGAGCGCAGCTTGCGCGTCTTCGTCACGATAATTGCCGAGCGAAATACTGTACTTCATGATGTCAGAAAGAAGGATGCCGGGTTTTACCACGTCAGGCGAAAAACCATACATTTCAAGATATTGCTCGTTGCAGAGGATCAGTTTCTGGTCCTTGTCAAACATACACAATCCCTGAATCATGTTGTTCAACGCAATACTGAACTGCGATGTGGTTGCGTTGAGACGTTTGGAAATCTTGTCGACTTCGATTTCTCGGGTTTTCAGTTCAGTAATGTCGGATCGAATACCCGCAATACCGCCATCATCTGTACGCTTTTCGATAATACGGACCCAGCGACCATCAGCCAGTTGCCGCTCATAAGCCTCTCCGGGGTGTTTGTGGCGATACATCTCTCTTTCAAAGACTTCGTCATCCGACAGACCATCCTTGATGATGCCGCCTCTTTCGATAATTTTCCGAAGTATTGTTGAATAATGCGCTCCCGGCTTTATGAGGTCGGTCACGAGTGGGTTTAAATCAACGAATTTCTGGTTATAAACCGTCAGTGAGTCATTCGCGTCGAAAACAACAAATCCGTCTCCAATCGCATCCATCGTGATCATCATGCGCGAATGTGCCAGCCTGGCGATTTGTTCCAGTCCGCTGGTTTCAGGTGAATTTTCCAGTTCAAGGTTCATCCGACGCACTGTTTCCACGATCTTGCCGTCCGGGCGCGGATTTCGGGTGATCGTAATCGAGCCACCATGCGCGGTTTTGAAGTTGAACCGTTGCCCGCCTTGCTTAAGCCTGTTCACAGTCGTGTCGATTGCAGATTCAATCTCATTCGCGCTGTATTGAAGAGGGTTCATCGAAACACGGATGAGTTTTTTCAGGCTGACACCGGAAAAGAGGTCCTTGTCGGAATATCCACAAAGCTCCTTGTATTTCTGGTTGAAGTTCAAAAGCGTCAGGTCAGCATCAAATATTGCGATGCCGGCATCAACTGCTTCCAACAGCGATCCGTTTTGAAATAGATCATCGGCCATACTGTTGTTCTGCTCCATGGCCAAGATACCAGAATTGTATGCCATGTCTGTTCCCCCAAAAATTGCCCACTAAATTACAATAATCTGAATTACGTGGGTCACTTTATCCGAACATTGTTTAAATTTGGTTATCCAATCTGAGCGCCGGGAAGTGGAAAACCCGGCATTAATCGATAGTTAATCAAATTTCTTTACCCCTATTACAGATTTGCTCGAGATTATTCGACCAGTGACAAAGGGCCGAAGGGGGGTCTTCGTGATGTACGCCACTGTTGCCTCATATTATAAGGTGGATTGACGTGATTAGCCGTATGCGACCGGAAGATGAAAAGTCTTTGGCAGGCCTCTTGCTCGCGCTGGGAGTGGTGTTGGCGTTTTATTTGCCGCAGTTGTCGGCATATTTCGCGCCGTTCCTGTTGCCGTCATTATTCTGTGTGATGCTTTTTTCACTGTTGCCATTTGCCCGGATACAGGCAGATCGATTGCTAAAGCTCCATCCGATTGTACTGTCATTGATTTTCTGGCAGCAGTTCATGCTACCGGCATTTGCCATTCTGATCTGCCGGTTACTCAATGTTGATGAGCAGATCATCTATTTCATTGTCCTTACACTAACCAGTGGATCACTGTTTGCATCTCCAACGCTTGTTCAGCTGATGGGGCTTGATCAACGGATTGCTGTTCAAACGGTTGTGCTGTCGACCATCGCGGTTCCGATTTCAATCTATTCAATATTTACTGTCCTGCACGCCGGACCGGTTGATCTTAATCTATTTGAGTTTGGTGAGCGGTTGCTTTGGTTCTTATTTGTGCCAATTGCAATTTTCTTTGTTGCACGAAAGTTGATCGTTAATTGGACCGAAGAGCAGAAAGACTCTGTAGACAAGCTTGGTCGTTGGGGCTCTGTGATTTCTCTCATAATTTTCTGTTTTGCGCTTGAATATCAAGTGGTTGAGAGCATCAACAACAACTCCAGCAGGATCGTCGAGTACCTCACAATAGCCATTCTGGTTGTAGCATTTACTGCATTTCTGACACGGCTTGTCATGTCGAAATTTGGTACCCTTGCCGCAGAGACTGCAGCGGTCCTCGCAAGCTTCAGAAATGTCGGTTTGACCTTTGGACTCGTCGGTGCGACCGCTGGGCCGGAGGTTGCAGTTTATGTTGGCATTTGCCAAATTCCGATGTTCTGTGCGCCGTTATTGTTTGACCTTTTCATCACGAAAACCCGCAAGGGCGTGGTTGTTGAGCAGGGTGACGAGCCGCAACCTGAATTTGAAACCGTTTGCAATCCCAAACTTACGTCCAACTCAACACTGCATGAGTTGAATTCATTTATTTCAATCATGCAGAACACAAAGCTGCAGCCAGCGAGCAATACGATGATGCACCACAACAATTCAAATCCCCCGCGCATATCAGGCGCAATCAGCGGTAATACCGCATTGAAGATAGAACCGGAGCAAGAGAATAACATTACTCCTATTCCGTTCGAGCCGAATACCGTTGCAGACCCGGAAGTTCGCAGTGAGATGTTTCGCAAGGTCTCTGACGCCAGGGCGCTGCTGGATCGTCTGGAGCGAGAGCTCAATGCTGCAACAACTGCAATCGTTGGCAGGCCTGGAATCTTTCTTGCAACATTCCTGATAATCGCGGCAATAGGAGCGGCGTCAGTTTGGCAGGCCAACCGCTATTTCTACCCGATGTTGTTTGATGATCAGATGGTTGCTGACGTTGCGCAAGCGCATTCTGAAGGCAAAAACTTTGGTGTTTTCGATCTCAACATCAACATTCGTGATCTGCGCAATGAAACAATCAAGCGTATGGACAAGACACCGGAAGTGGTGGTTCTTGGTGCAAGTCATTGGCAGGAAGCGCATGTGGAATTGCTACCAGGCTATGATTTCTATAACTCACACGTTCATCGCGACTACTATGAAGACATGCTTGCAGTGACCGAGATGTGGGTGCGTCATGATCGTCTTCCAAAGGAAATGATCATCACCATTCGTGACAACCTCTTTACACCGGTAAAAGATCGGACTGATTTCCTCTGGTATCCCGGCATTAAATACTACCGTGACTTCGCCAATCGCATTGGTCTGGAGCCGCACAGCTGGTGGGAAACTTTGCCATATCAGACCTGGAGAGAATTGCTTTCTTTGAAGTTGCTCATTCCTCAGGCCAAAACGCATCTCACAGCAGATGTGATGCCCCATGCAACCAATGAACGAAACTTTGAGGGCCTTGATACCCTTCTCCCTGGAGGTTCGATCCTGTGGTCAGGTGAGCATAAGCGGTTGTTTGATCAGGAACGCGCTCGAAAAGAATCTTTGAGCTTTGCTGAGGCCAAGAAAAACAGTCCTCCAGTCATCGACCCTAAGGGTGTCCAACATCTTGAAGCCTTGTTTGACTTCCTTGTGGAGAAAGGCGTCCGCGTCACTCTGGCCCATCCGCAGTTCAACCCGTTGTTCTGGGATGAAGTAAAGGACACACCTTATCGTGAGGGATTGCGCAAAGTCGAAGAGCTCACCCAAAATTGGGCAAAGAAATATGGCTTTGCAACGATTGGCGGTTTTGCACCGGAATCAGTCGGATGTCGCGTTGATCAGTATATCGATGCCGAACACGGAAACCCGGCATGTCTTGGAATGCTACTTGGGCAGTATGATGCTGCAAACGGGCGGACGCCAAGGCAATCTCAAACGTCAAATCAGACTAACTAAAGCTAGAGCAGGGCAAGTTCATGGTTTTTAATTCTTACGAGTTCATTCTGGTCTTCCTGCCTTTGGCATTCCTTGCCTTTGCAATGGCGTACAGGATTGGCGGCTGGAACGCTGCCTATACAATTCTGGGACTTGTTTCCCTGGTGTTTTACGCACAACTTGGAATAGATCTGCTGGGCATTTTGGTGATTTCTATTGTAGCCAATTTTGTTGTCGGCAATCTCATAATCCGAACGCGTGAAACGGCTGCTACGTCCAAGTCACTGTTGGCCTTTGGTATAGTGGGTAACCTGATCGCATTGGGACACTTCAAATATACCAACTTCCTGTTTGACATTAGCAATCAGTTTGTAGGGACCGACTTTTCCCATGCGAGCATCATTTTGCCAATTGGTATTTCCTTCTACACCTTTATCCAGATCGGATATCTGGTTGATTGCTACGGTGGCACAGTCAAATCGCATTCATTCTTCAGATATCTGACATTTGCATCATTATTCCCTTGTGTGACTGCGGGGCCGCTTGTTCTCCAAAAGGAAATCTTTGGTCAAATGGAGTCTCAAAGAGCGCCGTTGTTTGATTTGTCACGCATCTCCATGGGACTGACAATGTTCTCAATCGGCCTTTTCAAGAAGGTTGTGCTGGCAGATAGTATTGCAGCCTATTCGAACACCGTATTTAACGGTGTGGCAGGTGGCCAGGGATTGGATGCCGTGACCGCATGGGCGGGTGCCATGGCATATACTTTCCAGCTCTATTTCGATTTCTCAGGTTACTCTGACATGGCGCTTGGTTTGGGCGCGATCTTTGGATTGATGCTTCCGCTGAACTTTAACTCACCGTTGAAGGCAACAAGCATTTCCGATTTCTGGCAGCGTTGGCATATGACCATGACACGCTTCTTCACAAATTATGTGTTCACGCCGATGTCGGTCAGCGCAATGAGAAACTCTATCGTTTCCGGGCATGGACCAGTCCGAAAATTCATCGGTTCAGGTGGATGGCCGATTGTCCTCACAATGCTGGTCGCAGGTATTTGGCATGGCTCCGGATGGGTGTTTGTTCTATTTGGATTGCTGCATGGTTTCGCGATTGCCATCAACAACGCTTGGCGTCAGTTCAATATGCCTCAGATCAGCAAGCCAATGGGCTGGATTCTCACCATGCTTGTAGTGGTGTCTGGTCTTGTTATCTTCCGTTCTCCGGATGTCGGGACTGCAGGTACAATCCTTGCCACGATGTTTGGCGGCAACCTGCTTGGCTACGGTTTGGCGGAACAAACTGTCCAGATTTCGCTGATTGAAGTTGCACCTCTCTTGCTTCTTTTCTGGGCAATAGTGTTGTTAACACCAAACTCTCAGGAAATTACATCGGCACAATGGTACTCCACTACGGAGAAACCGACATCGTTGAGTGATTGGGTAAAGCGTTTTTCATGGCGTCCGCAACCCGGTTGGGGAGCAATCGTAGCGTGTGTATTCGTCGTGTCCTTTGTAATGATCGGAACCAACTCAACATTCTTGTACTATCAATTTTAACGGCGTGGCCGGCAGGGGAAAATTAGGCCCTGCCTGAATTAGGGAAGGAAACTTGAAATGAAACTTTTTGAAATTGTGGGCGGTGTGCTGAATATTGACCCTAACACATTGTCCAACGAATCCAGTGGATTGAATACCCAAAATTGGGATTCGCTTCGCCATATCGAGCTTATGCTTGCTGTGGAGACCGCATTTGGCGTCCGTTTTTCAATGTCTGAAATGGTTTCTATGCAGAACCTTGGTGACATGCGCAACTTGTTGGTAGACAAGGGTGTCGATATTGATCGGGCCGCCGCATAGGGCAATACTCCACAATAAATTCGTATTTCGAATGTGAAAAAGGCCGGATCTGCTGATCCGGCCTTTTTTACTCAATACGTTTGATATGGATCAGGAAGCCATTTTCACTTCATCTTGCTGGAGTTCCTCGACAACGACTTCTGGCTGCGCCTGCAAGACCTTGCGGTTGATTTTGCCTGACGCTGTCAGTGGCATTTTCTCAAGGAACTTGATGTCACGTGGGACATAATAGGGTGGTCTGGAATCTGCGATCATGGTGCGCAATTCATCAGCTTTCTTAGGTCCCGGATTTTCTGAAACAACGTAAGCTGTGAGGGTCTTGTTCCCTTGGTTTTCCTCAGCAACCACAACCACATCCTGCGTGGCCTCATCATCACGGATAACAGCCTCAATTTCTCCAAGCTCAATGCGAACGCCGTTGAGTTTCACCTGGAAGTCGTTGCGGCCCATATAGATGATCTCGCTATCAGGTCTGAAGAAGGCGAGATCTCCGGTTTTGTAGAGACGTTCATGCGCCACACCATTGAGCATGGTTGGGAATACAAACCGGTCCTTGGTCAACTCTTCACGCGCCCAATAGCCGCGTGCGAGCTGAACACCACCAATATGCAATTCCCCCGGCACACCGACCGGCAACGGCTGGTCGTTTTTATCAAGCACATACAGTCCTGTATTTGAAACAGGCTTTCCGATTGGAATTACTGAGTCACTCGGATTGCGTTTGCAGTGGTAGTAGCTCACATCGACTGCAGCTTCAGTCGGTCCATAAAGATTATGAACTTCTGCATCAGCATTTGCCTTTTTGTAGAAAGTCTCAACACTGTCAAAACCAAGCGCTTCGCCTGAGCAGAAGAGTTTCTTGATTGGCAGCTTGTCCAATTCCGGAAGCATCAGGAACAGTCTGAACACCGACGGTACGAAGTGCAAATGGGTTACGCGGTGGCGCTCCATAACGTCATACAGATAGCGCATGGCCACATGACCGTTTGGTTCTGCAACCACTAGCGTAGAGCCATAGGCGAAAGACCACAGGAATTCCCACACGGACACATCAAAAGTGTAGGGGGTCTTTTGAAGAATACGATCTTCAGATGTCAGTCCATACTCTTCATGCATCCAGACAACGCGGTTATGGATTGCATTGTGTTCAACGGTCACGCCTTTTGGCTTTCCGGTCGAACCTGATGTGTAAATCATGTAAGCAAGAGCATCTGGGTCTGGGAGAAAATCGGGATCTTCCTTGCTCCATTCGTCCAGATTAGTGGCGCCCGGTTCTACCGCGACGAGCACATCACTGGCAGGCAGTTTTTCAACCAAGGCTTCCTGTGTAAGGACCGCCTTGGGTTCGCAATCTGAGATAATTTCAGCTATGCGAGCATCAGGATCTGCCGTGTTAAGCGGTACATATGCGCCACCTGCCTTGATTGTAGCCCAGATGGCAACCACCAATTCAATGCTGCGCTCCATACAGATGCAGACAAAGTCATCTTTACCAACGCCCATATCCATGAGCTTGTGCGCCAACTGATTAACCCGTGCATTGAACTCCTCGAAGGAGATTTCCTCATCACGGAAAATCAGTGCAGTCTGGGCCGGGTCGCGCACGGCGCACTTTTGCATCATGCCAACGAGGCCGCCTTCGTAATTATATTTTACCGCTGTATCATTCCATAGGTTGGTAACCTGTTCGCGCTCAAAAGCCGGCATAATCTCGTGATAAGCGACCGGCTTGAATTTATCTTCTGCTACACTGCGTGCAAGGGCAACAAGGCGGCCCAAGAACAATTCGCCAAAGGTCTTGTCGATATAACTGGCCGTAAAGCACTGGA
>JASJDO010000186.1 GCA_030065115.1 Rhizobiaceae bacterium
GCTGCAACCTTCCCCTGGCAAAGCCATGCGCTCTGGTTTTATTCGCAAATGGTGCGTTGGAAGCAAATTGAGCACACATCGGAAAACATGAACGTCGCTCAACAGGCATATAGGCCAGATTTATACCGGGCTGCCTTAAAAGATACCGGCGCAGCAGTACCATCTGCCAACATGAAGGTGGAGGGTGCGTTGACGGTCGAGACCGCCGTTGGTTCAACCGGTCGCTTGCTACTGGGTCCCGATGGTTTCTTCGATGGCAAGATTTTTGATCCCGACGATGTGGATTCCTATGTCGCTTCCTTCGCCAAGTAACATATCTGATGCAAATTCACTGGCGTTGCAAAAATAGCAACACATAGCTTCATTATTAGCAGCAAAGTGCAACAGTTTATCCTTGAAATGAATCGTCTGACTCGACATTAATGATGGAGGCCTACGGAAGGCTTCAAGTTCAATATCCAACGTCGGATATCCCAAGGCAAAGCCGCCAATCAGCTAGCGTTTGTTCCAATATGGATCGCGCCTGCTTGTTGGCGGCTTTTTATTTTCAATCGTAGCGAGCCACTCTCTCATTCAAGGATGATCGTAATGACCAAAAAGACTTCTTCTACCGTAAAATCGCTCAAGGACAGCACCTGCATGCAAAGGCGCACATTTCTCGCGGGTCTCGGTGCTGCGGCGACATTGTCGGCGGCGAGCGTGCTTTCACCGCGCAAAGCCCGCGCTGAGCTTTTAGACATAGAAAAAGACGAATTGAAATTTGGTTTTATCAAGCTGACCGATATGGCGCCTTTGGCTGTTGCCTATGAAAAAGGATATTTTGAGGATGAAGGCCTGTTTGTAACGCTTGAGCCACAAGCGAACTGGAAAGTGCTTCTCGACCGTGTGATCACAGGCGAACTTGATGGCGCGCATATGCTCGCCGGTCAGCCACTTGCGGCCACTATCGGGTTTGGCACAAAGGCGCATATTGTGACGCCGTTCTCTATGGACCTGAACGGGAATGGCATCACGGTTTCCAATGAGATTTGGGAAATGATGAAGCCGAATGTGCCAAAAATGGACGATGGACGCCCGGTGCATCCGATCAAGGCGGATGCGTTAAAACCGGTTGTGGACAGCTTCATTGACGAAGGCAAGCCGTTCAACATGGGTATGGTTTTCCCGGTTTCTACCCATAATTATGAATTGCGCTATTGGCTCGCCTCTGGTGGCATCCATCCGGGTTATTATTCACCTACCGATGTTTCTGGCCAAATTCTTGGCGAGGCTTTGCTGTCAGTGACGCCACCACCGCAAATGCCAGCAACGCTTGAAGCGGGAACAATCTACGGTTATTGCGTAGGTGAGCCTTGGAACCAGCAAGCAGTCTTCAAGGGAATTGGCGTTCCTGTCATTACCGACTACCAAATCTGGAAAAACAACCCGGAAAAAGTGTTCGGCCTGACGAAGGAATTCACCGAGAAATATCCAAATACCACGCTCGCTCTGACCAAAGCGCTCATTCGGGCTGCCAAATGGTTGGATGAGAACGATAATGCAAACCGTCCTGAAGCGGTCGAAATTCTGTCTCGGTCTGAATATGTGGGTGCGGATTATGACGTGATCGCCAACTCCATGACCGGAACGTTCGAGTTTGAGAAAGGTGATAAGCGCGAGATTCCAGACTTCAATGTGTTCTATCGTTATTATGCGACATACCCGTATTACTCAGACGCGATCTGGTACCTCACGCAAATGCGTCGCTGGGGACAGATTGCCGAGCACAAACCAGATGCATGGTATGATGAAGTTGCCAAGTCAGTATATCGCCCGGACATCTATATGAAAGCTGCTGAGATGCTGATCGAGGAAGGCCACGTTGAAAAAGCTGACTTCCCGTTTGGAACGGATGGTTACAAGGATCCGACACCTGCTGCAGATATCATCGACGGCATTGCTTATGACGGCAAAAAGCCGAACGAATATATCGACTCACTGACCATTGGCCTTAAAACCGGTCAATCGGTTGAAGGTAGTGAAGTTGTAGGCGGCTGATCCGCATCACTCTCCAAAAACAGGTCAGGCACTTATTGCCTGGCCCTTCATTTTCAAAAATTACCGGATAGAAAACATGTCTGATGCAAGTGCGACCGTTGAAAAAGTCGAACCCAGTCAAAACAAAGAGAAGATATTTTCTGTGATCAACAAGGCAAGTGGATGGTTGGAGGCGCTTGGTTTTGCCTGGCTTGTGCCACTCCTGAAGCTTGGGGCAGGGGATAGTCCAAAGGAACAATTGGGCGAACTCAAGCGAGTGCTACTTATCCCGCTAATCGGGATTATGGCGTTCTTGCTTGCTTGGGCAGTTCTTGCGCCAAAGGTGCAAACTTCATTGGGTGCGGTTCCTGGTCCGGTTCAGGTCTGGGAACAGGTTGGTAACTTATGGGAAGATCACAAACGCGAACGTGACAAGGCGGACGCTTTTTATGAAAGACAGGATGCTCGAAATGCCAAGCTAATTGAAGCCGGCAAGGCAGATCGGGTCAAGCATCGCACCTACACGGGCAAGCCGACGTACATTGATCAGATCATCACATCGCTTTTCACGGTGGGTCTTGGCTTTCTGATTGCGACGGCAATCGCGGTTCCCTTGGGCATTGCGTCAGGGCTCTCTAAAACCTTCAATGGGGCGATTAACCCGCTCATTCAAATTTTCAAACCGGTCTCGCCACTCGCATGGTTGCCAATTGTGACCATGATTGTCTCTGCAACATATGCAAATCCATGGGAGTGGATGCCGAAGTCGCTTCTGATTTCCGCGATCACTGTAACGTTGTGTTCCATGTGGCCCACGCTGATCAACACCGCTCTCGGTGTGGCATCAGTTGACAAAGACCTGATGAATGTGGGCCGCGTTCTTCAGCTTCCAACATGGAAAACCATAACAAAACTTGTACTGCCGTCGTCGCTGCCTTTGATCTTTACAGGCCTTCGCCTGTCACTCGGTGTGGGCTGGATGGTTTTGATTGCTGCGGAAATGCTTGCGCAGAACCCAGGGCTAGGAAAGTTTGTATGGGATGAATTCCAGAACGGCTCTTCACAATCGCTTGCCAAGATCATGGTTGCAGTTCTGACTATTGGCTTGATCGGCTTCATGCTCGACCGGTTGATGTATGCCCTGCAGCGTGCCTTTACCTTCTCGGCAAATCGATAGGAGCAAACCATGAGTTTCTTGGAAATCTCCAATCTGTCAAAACACTACAGGGAAGGTGCGGATCGCAATCAGGTTCTCTCAAATGTGAACCTGAAAGTGGAAGAGGGCGAATTCATCGCAATCGTTGGGTTCTCGGGATCAGGAAAAACAACCCTGATCTCGGCACTCGCCGGTTTGATCAAACCCGATGCTGGTGGCGTGATCTTCAAAGGTAAGGAAGTAACTGAGCCCGGACCTGAGCGTGGCATTGTGTTCCAATCCTATTCCTTGCTTCCATGGCTTAGCGTCAACGGAAACGTATCATTGGCAGTCGATCAGGTCTTTTCTGACAAGCCTGTTTCTGAGCGCAGACTGATTGTCGATAAGTATATCGATATGGTTGGTCTTACCCATGCGCGGGATCGCAAGCCTGCGGAACTCTCGGGTGGCATGCGTCAGCGAGTTGCTGTAGCCCGTGCGCTGGCAATGCAGCCGGAAGTATTGTTGCTGGATGAACCATTGTCAGCTCTCGACGCCCTTACACGCGCGAAGCTGCAGGATGAATTCGCTGAGATTTCTGAGAAAGAAAAGAAGACCATCATTCTTATCACGAACGATGTGGACGAGGCCATTCTTCTTGCTGATCGTATTATACCTCTAACACCAGGGCCGGATGCAACTTTTGGTCCCGAGTTCAAAGTGGATTTGCCCAGGCCTCGTGATCGAGCCGCGATGAATTCCAGTGACGAGTTTATTCGTCTTCGAGCGCGAGTCACGCAATACCTTATGGAGGTAGGCTCCGAACGTGGTGCCGAACTTGACCGTGATATTGAATTGCCCAATGTAGTTCCATTCTTCCAGGGCGATGAGCTACCCAAGGTATATCAGGAAGCATCAGCCAGCCCACGCGAAGATCGGTATCTTGAGTTCTCGAAGCTAACAAAGGTTTATCCCACGCCGAAAGGCCCGCTCACAGTCATTGAAGATGTTGATCTGAAGATGAACAAAGGCGAGTTCATTACGCTCATCGGTCACTCTGGATGCGGTAAATCGACAGCGCTTACTATGGCAGCTGGCCTGAACGAGATCACCAAAGGATCAATCATTCTGGATGGCAAGCATATCACGAACGCGGGTCCTGATCGAGCCGTCGTTTTCCAGGCACCCAGCCTTCTGCCCTGGCTAACAGCATACGAAAACGTAGCGCTCGGCGTTGACGAGGTTTATCCGCTGGCAAGTGAGGCTGAAAAACGCGACGTGTGTGAGTATTATCTTTCACGTGTTGGCCTTGCCGACAGCATGAACCGTGCCGCAGTAGATCTTTCCAATGGTATGAAACAACGTGTCGGTATCGCCCGCGCCTTTGCATTGTCTCCAAAACTCCTGCTGTTGGACGAGCCATTCGGAATGCTGGACAGTCTGACACGATGGGAACTTCAAGATGTACTGATGGATGTGTGGAAGCGGACGCAAGTCACCGCGATTTGTGTGACTCACGATGTGGATGAAGCCATTTTGTTGGCGGATCGTGTGGTCATGATGTCAAACGGGCCGAATGCCAAAATCGGCAATATCATGGAAGTAGACCTTCCGCGCCCTCGATCCCGTAAAGAATTGCTGAACCATCCCGATTATTACGCCTATCGCGAAGAGCTTCTTGACTTCCTGGAGGCTTACGAAGGTGGGGCCAATCCGACGGATGAGCAATTGCGTTCGATTGAAGAAAAACGTGCTGCAAGAATCGCGCGGCAACGGTCAACTGTAGTGGAGGCCGCGGAATGACAGCGAAACAGAAATTAGTCGTTATTGGCAATGGCATGGCGCCGGGCCGAATGCTTGAAGATCTGATCGAGAAGGATGGAGATGCATTTGAAATCACGATCTTCAATGCTGAACCCCATGTAAACTACAACCGTTTGATGTTGTCGCCTGTGTTGTCCGGCGAGAAGATCTACGAGGATATCATCACGCACGACGATGACTGGTATGCCGAACGAAAGATCACGCTTCATAAATCCTCTGCAATTTCAAACATTGATCGGGAAGCGAAAATCGTTACGAGCTATAACGGGATTGAGTGCTCCTATGACAAGCTGGTGATTGCCACAGGCTCTGATCCGTTCATCATTCCGCTTCCGGGTAAAGACCTTGATGGTGTTCTGACATATCGCGATCTTGATGATGTGGAAACCATGATAGAGGTATCCAAGTCGGGCGGTCATGCGGTGGTGATT
>JASJDO010000187.1 GCA_030065115.1 Rhizobiaceae bacterium
GGTTTCCGAAGTCTGGCAATTTTATGCTGTCTGGATTGCGATTGGCATGATGATCAGCGGGTGTTTGTATGAACCGTGTTTTGCCATCATTACCCGTGCAAGAGGGCCGGCCGGACGCAGGGCCATTATCACGATCACCCTCATGGCAGGTTTTGCCAGCACAATCAGTTTTCCATTGGCCAACACTTTGGCAGAGGCGAACGGTTGGCGTTTTTCAGTTTTGGTCTTTTGCGGGATTGCTGTTCTTTTTGCTGCACCTTTAAACTATCTCGGCGCGAAATCGGTTGAGGAAGATCCTTGGGAAGAGGCCAATCTGAACCACAACAAATCGGAAATTAACACGAGCAAAGCGTTTCTGCGCCAACCGCAATTCTGGTGTCTGGGGTTGGGGTTTGCGTGCGGAGCCATGTTACAGCAAATGACGGTCAATCATCTGCTCGCCATTTTGGCAGATCGTAACGTTCTCAAGGACGTGGCCATTCTGGCCGCGTCTTTTATTGGACCTATGCAGGTGGCGGGTAGAATTGCCATGGTTGCCGCGGGTGAACGCGCGTCCAATCATCTGGTCGCGATCTGTTCTTTCTTTGCAATGGGTGTTTCCGCCGTGATGTTGATGTTGGCTGGTTACAGCCCAGGTTTCATTGCGGCGTTTGCAATTTTTTTCGGTGCGGCCCATGGCGTGGTTAGCATCATCAGGCCGGGACTGGCCTGGGAGATTTTGGGGGGCGAAAATTACGGTGCCAAGTCGGGCATGCTTGCTTCGTTTTTCTTTATTGGCGGCGCAATTGCACCTTTCACCGGTTCGCTAATTTGGCAGGCAGGCGGGTATGATACGGTTCTGGTCTTTCTGATGTTTCTGGCAAGTGCCGGTTTGCTGCTTTATCTTGCTGCCCAGAAATTCGCCAAAATCAGCTCGAACGGCTAATTGTCGGCTTTTTCACGCTCGGCAATTGCATGGCGAAACGCACCTACAAGTTGCTCCGGAGGTTGCGCACCCATGACCGCATATTTGTTATCGACGATAAAGCAGGGCACGCCCTGAACGCCCATTTGGCGCGCATGGTCAATCTCACCCGAGACACGGTCCTTGTCGTCGTCTTTCTTCAGCAGATCATCAACAATTTTGGAATCCATCCCGGCATGTTCCGCAGCTTGCACCAGCACTTCATCCAAGCCGATATTGCCACCTTCAAGAAAGAATATTTCGAACAGCCGCTCCACAAGCTTGTTCTGAATTTCCGGACTTTGACCCCCCGCCCACATAATAACACGATGCGCATCAAGGGTGTTTGGAGACACTTTCATCGCCTCAAAATTAAAGTCGATTCCCAAGGCCTTGCCCGCATCGCGAATACGACCATAGATTTCCTGTGCCCGTTCTTCACCACCAAATTTGTTATTAAGATAGGTGGCTCGATCCAGTCCTTCTTTTGGTAATGTGCCGTCCAGTTGGTAGGGGCGCCACCGCACAACCACATCCAGATCTTCGACCTCTGCAATGGCCGCGTCCAGATTTGTTTTCCCGATATAGCACCATGGACACATGACATCTGAGATTACGTCAATTTCGAGAATTTGCTTGTCAGCCATACATTCAACTTTCGATTATTCCGCTCGACCATCCCACCAGGTTTCAAACTGATATCCGTAAATAGAGGTATTTTCCGGTCGCTTGATATAATCCCAACGGGCCACCCATTGTTCATCAATATGAAATAGAGGAACAAGATAGTCACCGGAAATCAAAAGCCTGTCATAAGCGCGCACAGCATCCACAAAATCTTCGCGGGTTTTCGCCTGCAGCATATGATCAATCATTGCATCCAGTGCGGGATCTGAAGCTCCAGCGAAATTGAATGTACCTGGCACATCTTTCGAGCGACTGCCCCAACGCCAGATCTGCTCGATGCCCGGAGAAAGCGAAGCAGTATAGGTCTGCATTACCATGTCGTAGTCATATTCCTGCACACGCCGCTGGTACTGTGAATCGTCCACGGTTCGGATGGAAACCTCTATGCCCAGTTTCTCAAGACTTCTGCGAAATGCGATTGCCAGTTTTTCCTGCCGTGAAGACCGTGTCAGAATTTCAAACTGCAATGGTTCGCCCTTGGAGTTGACCAGTCTTTCTCCTTTGCGCTTGTAACCAGCCTCCTTAAGCAGTTTGAACGCTTGTCGCATCACTTTGCGATCTCGACCCGAACCGTCAGATATGGGTGGTTCATAGGTTCCCTTCAGCACCTTTGGCTTTACACGATCCATCCATGTAGCAAGATATTCCAGCTCCTTTTTGCTGGCTGCGATGCCATGTGAGGAGAGTTCTGAACCGTGCCAAAAACTGACTGTTCTTTGGTATGCGCCAAAGAAGAGGTTGCGGTTGATCCACTCAAAATCAAACAGCGCAATCAGGGCTTCCCGCAACTTTTGGTTTTGAAAAACTTCACGCCGTGTATTGAAAACAAAGCCTTGCATCTTGGCAGGTGTTTCTGTTTCAAATGCGTCTTTGGTAACCCGGCCATCGGTCATCGCTGGGAAATTAAAATTTCTGCGCCAAGCTGCCGGATCGTTTTCCGGGAAAGCATCGAACAGGCCTTTCTTGAACGCTTCAAAAAGCGTGTTCGAGTTCCGGTAATATTCGACCTTAACCTCATCAAAATTTGCAAAGCCGATGCGGGAGGGCAGGTCTTTGGCCCAATAGTCCGGGTTGCGTTTGTAAGTGATGAACTTGCCTGGTTCGATTACATCCATTGTATACGGACCGCTACCTATCATCTTGTCCAGCGAAGACTGATCAAACGTATCAAAATCAATGGCATGTTTTGGCAATATCGGACTGAGCGAAATAATCATCGGAAATTCACGGTCCGCATTTTCGTTGAATGTAAATTTTACCTTCCGATCACCGGTTTTCTCAATCCGTTCGATCTTCTTCATGCGTGAATTGTAGGGCGGGCGACCTTTTTCCGTAAGAAGCTGATAGGTGAACAGTACATCTTCAACAGTTACGGGCACACCGTCAGACCAACGAGCTTTCGGGTTTAGGGTAAACTCGATCCATTTGCGATCGTCGGGCCATTCAACCTTTTCAGCCAGCAGGCCATACATAGTAAAAGGTTCATCGCGTGATCGGAACAGCAGGCTCTCAAATACAAGCCGCCCGAATTGATGGTCCCAACTGCCGCGAGCATTGGTCCGCATACTCTTCAAAATGAACGGATTTACCGAATCGAATGTGCCTTGTACTCCATAAGTGATTTTGCCGCCCTTGGGGGCATCAGGATTGACATACGGAAAATACTTATAGTCGGCCGGAAGTGCGGGTTTGCCATGCATGGCTATCCCATGTGCAGGTTCAGCACCTGTTGGATACGAGAAACCGGCACTTAAAAGCGCAATCACAAGGAGAATGGAAAAGCGTTGTACTGAAATTCGAATCTGCATTATCAAACACTACCACAAACCGTGGGAATTTCATGGCTTTAGGCTGGAAATCTCCTTCAAATCAGGCTATTTCACGGTCAAATCTAAGAATGAACGATTGTTGTCTAATTTTGAGCATATTTCTATTCGGTAAGCTCTGCATGAAACGGTGACTTAGTCTGCCGCGTGAAACAAAAAGGGAAGTCTATGCAAATTCGTCATGTTGCACTTTCAGTGTTTGTCAGCATTCCTCTGGCAACAGGCATGTCTGCGACCGCCGGAATGGCACAGGAAACCCATAAGTCCAGCGGCTGGTACAAGGCTTGCTCGGATCAGGGAAACACAAAAATCTGTAATGTGCAGTATCAGGCTGTTGCTTCTACAGGTCAGGTAATCACATCTATCAATCTTGCGGAGATTACCGGTGAAACAGAGCGCAAGGTTTTTCAAATCACAGTGCCAACAGGGCGTATGGTACCTCCGGGTCTGAAAGTGAAAATCGGAGAGAAGGAAGAAAGAACAATTCCTTATTCATTCTGCACGCCACGCATTTGCGCGGCAGAACTACCGCTTAAAGATGATCTGGTCGCTGATCTGAAATCCGGCGGCACCATAAATATCAAGTCGGTCAACTGGCAGGGAAAAGAAAACCCGATCGAACTGACGTTGAGTGGTTTTGCTGAAGCGTATGACGGAGAGGCAATTGCACGCGATGAGCTTGCTGCCCGCCAGCAAAAACTTGAAGAAGAACTGCAACAGAAGTCTTCTGACATCTTGAAAAAGTTGCAGGAAGCTCAGGAAAAAGCCAGGTCTGGTGACGCCTCCGGTTCTGACAATTGATTGCAAGGGAAGCAGGAAAAATGACAAATTTCTCTAAAATAACATGCTCAACGATTGTGTTGGCTGCTTCTCTGGCCTCAACTGCGGTTTTTGCACAAACACAACAAAGTGGCAGAGTTGAAGCGACGGCATCTGGTTGGTTTAAAACATGTAACGAACGGGATGGCAGTAAAATCTGTAACGTTCAGTTCCGAATTTCTGCCAACAACGGTGCAAATCTGACTACTCTAAATCTGGTAGAAGTTACCGGAAAAGTTGAGCGCCGTGTGTTTCAGATTATCGTACCCACAGGGCGCTCGCTCCCGCAGGGCATCCAACTGACCATAGACAACAAGCGTGCGACGACGATTCCGTACCTGTTCTGCCGAGCCCAAGGCTGCAATGCGGAAGTCCGGCTTGATGACAACCTGGTCAATGTTTTCAAGCGCGGTGGGGGTGTTGAGGTAAAAACCATCAACTTTCAAGGTCAGGAGAACCCGGTTCCGATCACCTTGAAAGGCTTTACTGCGGCATATGATGGGCCACCATTGAAGTTGGAAGACCAGGCGACGCGACAGCAGAATCTGGCCGATCAGTTAAAGAAAAAAGCCGAAGAGCTGGAAACTGGCACCAATAACTAAGCCACTAACGCCCCCGCAAAAATAACAAAGGCGCCCAATGGAGCGCCTTTTTTGTTCGAAACAAATTCAATCAGTGTTGATAAGATTCGCGTGCCCGGTATTCACCGTCTTCACCAATTGTGAAAACTTCGTCGATTTCCGGGTGTCTAAGCGGAACACCGGTGGAATCTTCCAACAGATTCTGTTCCGAAACATAAGCAACATACTCTGTTTCATCATTCTCGGCGAACAAGTGATAAAAGGGCTGGTTCTTCTTTGGACGAATGTCTTCCGGAATGGCCTCGTACCATTCTTCCGTATTGTCAAAAACCGGATCGACATCGAAAATCACGCCACGAAACGGATAAACCCGGTGTTTTACAACCTGTCCAATAGAGTATTTTGCCGAACGTATCATGCGATTACCTCTTCAGGATGATCTTATCCCTAGCCGCCGTCTTTATATCGTTCCCGAAAATATTGAACTTTCAGGAAATTTCAACTGCCCAATGAAAAAGCTGGTGAAATTCCCATTTTCA
>JASJDO010000188.1 GCA_030065115.1 Rhizobiaceae bacterium
TGATGATGGGGTTGTTACTGCACTCGCCGTTTGTGACATGCTGGAGCGCAACCCCGACAAAACCATGGCTGACTTGCGCCGTGAATTGCCTGTAACCTATGGCTCGCCTTCCATGTCGCCCTATTGCTCGGATGAAACCAAGTATGATGTAGTCGACAAAGTCGTGAAACGGTTTGAAGACATGCAGGCCAATGGCGAGAAAGTTGCTGGTCAATCGATCCGTGATCTTGTAACCGTCAACGGCGTGCGTGTCGTCGCCGAGGACGGAACATGGGGTCTCGTTAGGGCCTCATCCAACGAACCAAAGCTCGTAGTCGTGGTTGAAAGCCCAGTGTCAGACGCTCGCAAAATAGAAATGTTTGAGGCGGTTGACGCCATATTGCGGGAGAATGACGGCGTTGGGGAATATAATCAAAAGCTATAGCGAGAGTTTTGCACTCGCAAACGCGTTCACCATTTCTCGCGGCACGAAAACACATGCTCATGTAGTGCGTGTCGAGATTTCTGACGGGACGCACACAGGACAGGGCGAATGCGTTCCCTATGCGCGATATGGAGAGAGCGTTGAGAGTGTCATTCAGCAAATCGAAGCGCTACCAACAGATGTAAACCGTGAAACGCTGCAAGATATCATGCCGGCAGGAGCGGCGCGTAATGCAGTCGATTGTGCCTTCTGGGATCTTGAAGCCAAACAAAACGGCACACCTGTCTGGAAACTGGCTGGATTAGAAGAACCAAAAGAACTGACAACGGCGTACACCCTTTCACTCGAAGAACCGGAACAAATGCGAGAGAGCGCCAAGGCAAACGCGTTTCGCCCTTTGCTTAAATTGAAACTCGGCACACCGAACGACATTCCTCGTCTGGAAGCTGTTCGTGAAGGCGCGCCAAACTCGACCATTATGGTTGACGCGAACGAGGGCTGGGAAGTGCCAACTTTGTTAGAGCTTCAACCGGCTCTTGAGAAGATTGATGTGGCATTGATCGAGCAACCTCTGCCTGAAGCAGATGATAGCGCTCTTCTTGGAGCCGGCATTGGCTTGCCTTTATGTGCCGATGAATCTTGCCATACAACAGATGGTTTGAATGAACTTCACGGCAAATATGATGTCATCAATATCAAGCTGGATAAAACCGGTGGCTTGACCGAAGCCTTGAAAATGAAGGCTCAAGCTGAAGAGATGGGATTCAAGATTTTCGTCGGATGCATGGTCGGAACTTCGCTTGGCATGGCGCCCGCAACGCTTGTGGCCCAGGGTGCCAGTTTTGTAGATTTGGATGGTCCACTGCTTCTGGCAGAAGACAGGAAACATAGTATTCGATATGTAGGATCAACGATGTTTCCACCTGATAGCGCATTATGGGGATGATTTAGGATGTCCAGAACTGTTTTTGTGAACGGCGAATTCCTTCCAGAAGAGGAAGCGAAAGTATCGATCTTTGACCGCGGTTTTCTGATGGCGGATGCCGTTTATGAAGTGACAACCGTCCTTGAAGGCAAACTGATCGCCTTTGAAGGTCACATGGCACGTCTGGAACGCTCGCTCAATGAATTGGGTATGGACAAACCGGAATGGATGGACAGCCTTTTGGACATTCACAAGAAGCTGGTTGAAGAAAACAATCTCGAAAACGGCATGATCTACCTGCAGGTTTCACGCGGTGTGGCCGACCGTGATTTTGCCTACCCCGCTGCCGGGACACCGACGTCACTGGTTCTCTTTACGCAGGCGAAAGACCCCCTTGCCAATCCGATGTACGAAACCGGTGCTCGTGTGATCACAGTTCCTGATCAACGCTGGGGTCGTCGCGACATCAAAACCACCCAATTGCTTTATCCATCCATGGCCAAAATGATGGCAAAAGCCGAAGGCGTGGATGATGCCTGGATGGAAGAAGACGGCTTCATCAATGAAGGCACATCAAACAACACATGGATTGTGACGAAAGATGGCACGCTGGTGACACGCCATCTTTCCAATTCAATCCTTCATGGTATTACCCGCAAGGCGGTGTTGCGTTGCGCAGAACTGCTGCAAATGCGGGTTGAAGAACGCCCCTACACCAAAGAGGAAGCGGCAAATGCTTCAGAAGCTTTCTTCACCTCTGCATCCGCTTTCGTGTGTCCTGTAGTCGAAATTAACGGCAACACCATTGGTGACGGAAAGCCCGGCCATGTGGTGGCAAAACTGCGCGAGATTTATCTCGAAGAAAGCATGAAAGAAGCGGTTTAAATCGCTCAGCGGTCAGAAATAGCCGAAACAACACGTTATCACACTGAATTGGTTCACGCATTTGAGTCCAATCGTTCTCCGATTGAACTCAAACTGCTCTAAGTACACCGCACTCCGGGCTCGACCAATTCAAACCCGGTGATCTCAAATTCATAGAGTTCACTGTTGTCCGATTTCATTGCCCGGGCAATCAGTTTTCTCTGCTCATCATGATAAACAGCATGCGTTGTGTGAAGCGCGCGATAACAATGATCGCCGTTTGGGTAGTAGTATTTTATCATTTGGGTTCCCTTATGATTGTTCTTTCGAATGAGGAATTTTCATTGTTTTGGCTCTTCGTAACAAACTGCCTGAAGCTTGTTTCCATCTGGATCGCGAACATAAGCCGCGTAATAGTTTTCACTGTAATGCGGTCGCAGCCCCGGCTCACCGGCGCACGTCCCACCTGAGGCAAGCGCGTTGCGATGGAATTGATCCACGATATCTCTGGTCTCAGCGGTGAACGCTATGTGCGTCCCATTTCCCCATGTCGCAGGACGGCCATCCTCCGGTATATAGAGATAGATGGTCGGCATTCCGCCTTTTTCATAAGCTGGCGGTTTTCCTTCAGGTTTTGGTAGTCGGCGGAATCCAAGAACCCCAAGAGCTGCATCATAAAAGCTGCCAGCTCGCGCGGGATCATTGGTTCCGAGTGTAATATGACTGATGACAGACATCTATTTCTGCTCCACCAGGTTTACCGTTTCAGGAAGACCCTTACCGTTGTTCCACCACCGATTTGGATTGTCCCGTGTCGGATTGTATGCCGAGCGGCTGGTCCAGTCTTCACGCAGAAAGATAACGGGCTCTTCGTAGTGATGAACATCATGGATCACGTCCATCACCTTTTCCAACAATGCCAGATCCCTTTCAATCGAGATTTTCAGTTCCACCATCGGATAGGTCATGGCGGTGCCGGGTTCATACCCATCCTTGTGCGTTGTTGTGGTTGAATTCGACTGCGGCATAGTAGTCTCCTTTCCAACTCCAGAGACCGACGCATTGCGATGATAACGGCCATAGGGAAGCGGATGCACTTCCATGATCGCATCCAGAATGCGGTCCGCATCATCTTCAAGTATCTGGATCTCCAGCGTGAAAACCGGAACAAATTTCCCGGATTTGGCCTTGTAATCAGCAAGCATTTTCAGAACCTTTCAATTGAAGCTGGTCACTCCTATCAAATCACTACTGACATGTATGTGTCAGTAGTGTGTGCTATGATTATTGGATGAGCCGATCTGCACGTTTTTTTGATATTATCCAACTGTTACGGCAGGCGGAAACGCCGCTTGTTGCCAGAGACCTTGCTGAAAAGCTGGAGGTAAATGTCCGCACGATTTACCGTGACATCGCTTCGTTGCAAGCAAGCGGTGTTCCAATAAATGGAGAAGCTGGCATCGGATACGTTATGCAATCCGGATATGATCTGCCCCCGCTCATGTTTACAAGAGATGAATTGGAGGCAATTTCAGTCGGTCTATCATTGCTTGGGCGTAGCGGTGACCGGGGTCTGATGGAAGCAGCCGGCGGCGTTGCGGCCAAGATCTCGGATGTCTCCGCCGACCAAAATACATTGCGAAATGCACTACATGTCTCAACTTGGAACCAGATCCCCACCAGCGCGCGCTTGCCTGAGCGATTGCGTGAAATCATTCACAATGCACAGGAACTGGAAATTCTGTACCGGGATTTGAAAGGGAAAAAGACCAAACGGGTGATCAAACCCATTGCCTTGTTTTACTATATTGACGCAATCCTTGTGGTTGCCTGGTGTACGCTAAGAGAGGGTTTCAGACATTTCCGGATCGACCGCATTGAAAATTGGGAACCGACAGGCAAAAGCTTTTCAAGCGAAGCTCAACAACTTCGTATCGAATGGGAAAAGTTACAAAGCGAATAAATGCCCACATTTCACACGCTTATCCCAATTGCTTTTCCTTTTTTACACATGATAGTGTCAAGAAAAGCGGAGATACTTGAATGCCGACCAATGTTGCCCTGACAGGCCTTGCACGCGATCTTGAAGCACGGGCCGACACCGGCAATCCTATCCGAATAGGGCTTATTGGATGTGGGGAAATGGGTACTGACGTTATTGCCCGCGTTGCCCATATGAAAGGCATTGAAGTTTCCGCTGTTTCTGACAGGGGATTGAGTCGTGCCGAGAAGGCCCTCGAAGTCACCTATGGTGACAGTGATCTTGGCCGAATAGTAAGCACGCAATCTGCGATGACTGACGCTATAGAAATGGGCAAGATGGCCATTTCATCCGACAGCAAAATGATTACTGAAAATCCGATGATTGACGTAGTCATTGATGCAACAGGTATCCCCTCGGTTGGCGCTGAACTTGGTCTTCACGCCATGGAACATGGCAAACACCTGACCATGATGAATGTCGAAGCAGATGTTTGTATCGGACCTTACCTCAAATCTGAGGCTGAGCGCTTGGGTGTAGTTTATTCGCTTGGTGCCGGAGACGAGCCTTCATCCTGTATGGAATTGATCGAATTCGTGTCTGCCATGGGCCACGAAATCGTTTGCGCTGGCAAGGGCAAGAACAACCCGCTCAATTTTGATGCTGTCCCTGATGATTACCAAGCTGAAGCAGACCGCCGCAACATGAATGTGCGCATGCTGGTCGAGTTTGTAGAAGGCTCTAAAACCATGGTGGAAATGTGCGCGATTGCAAATGCTACCGGGCTTGTACCGGATACGGCGGGCATGCATGGCCCTGCAGCTGCATTGGAAGACTTGTCGTCAACCCTGATCCCACAAGAAGATGGGGGCGTGCTTTCGCAAAAAGGTTGTGTCGACTATTCGGTTGGAAAGGGCGTGGCGCCTGGAGTCTTTGTGATCGCTGACATGTCTCACCCCCGCATCACCGAACGCATGGAAGACCTGAAGATGGGCAAAGGGCCTTACTTCACCTTTCATCGTCCGTTTCATCTGACTTCACTTGAGGTGCCGCTCACCTGCGCCCGGTCAGTCTTGTATGGCAAAGCTGATATGGTGCCACTTTCCAAACCGTTTGCCGAAGTTTGTGCGCTTGCCAAGAAGGACTTGCAGCCTGGTG
>JASJDO010000189.1 GCA_030065115.1 Rhizobiaceae bacterium
AGGATCCGGCAATCCGCCCGTCGTCAGCAGTCTCAGGTTTTTCTTAGCAGCGATAATCTCCCGCGCTTCTGCGCTTGCATCTGGTGCGATGATCACTTCGGTAAAAATCTTCACGATCTCGCTTGCGGCAGCTGCGTCCAATGTCTGGTTAAGTGCAATTATTCCGCCGAAAGCCGATACCGGGTCACATGCCAGCGCTTTCATGTAGGCCTGTTCCAGAGAAATTCCGCGAGCCACGCCGCATGGATTTGCATGCTTTATGATTGCAACAGCGGGGCCGTGATCCGGATTGAACTCGGAAACAAGTTCGAATGCGGCGTCAGTATCGTTGATGTTGTTATATGAAAGTTGCTTGCCTTGAACTTGGGTCGCTGTTGCCACGCCTTCCCGGCTATCACCTGTCAAATAGAATGCGGCGGACTGGTGTGGATTCTCACCATATCTCATTTCTGCTGAAAGTTTACCGGCCACACCCCGGTGCAGTGGAGCATTGATGTTCAACTCCTCAGCGAACCAATTTGAAATTGCTGTGTCATAGGCTGCAGTTCGCGCAAAAGCCTTTTGAGCAAGGCGTTTTCTCAGTTCATAGGTTGTTTGCTGATCAAGTGAACCAAGTTGCTCCAGTATCTCTGAATAGTCGGCGGGATCGGTCACAACAGTTACAAATCCGTGGTTCTTCGCTGCCGCGCGGATCATCGCCGGTCCACCGATATCAATATTTTCAACGCCGGCATCGTAGCTGGGGTTATTCGCAACAGTTTCTTCGAAGGGATAGAGGTTGATCACAGCCATATCGATCGGTGCTATGGCCTGCTCTTCCATCTGCTGCTGGTGGCTCTCGTCGGTACGCACAGCCAACAGTCCACCATGCACATTTGGGTGCAGGGTCTTCACGCGACCATCCATAATCTCCGGAAAATTCGTGATTTCTGACACGTCCTGAACCGGAAGGCCAGCATCCGCAATCGCTTTTGCGGTGCCGCCAGTTGAAAGTAGCTTTACGCCAAGCTCGGTCAATGCCCGGGCAAACTCTACAATGCCTGTTTTATCCGAAACCGAAAGTAAAGCCGTGCGAACAGGAGAGTGATCCGGGATCACATGATTTTTCACTACTGGTGCCATTGGAAGTACCCAACATCATGTTATTGCCATAAGGCATCAAATTTTCTCTAGCACCCAGCTAACTTCTGGAACTTTTCCCGCTTCAAAGCTGAGGGTGATCTGTGTGGTTTTTCGGGTGCCCGACAGGTGAGAAAAAAAGATGCTTTCTTCTGAGGAAGGCTTAGCTTCTTTACAAGAGAATTTCCACTGTTCAGAGTTACCTGCGACAAGAATAAACGCGTTTTCCTCGGGTAGTTCATTTGCAACATGAATGTCGGGATGCAAATGAAAATGAATTTTCACCTTGTCTTTTATGGCATAGCGCAGATCGCCTTTGTCTGGCGCTGTAAACCAGTCGTTGCCGGACAGCTTAGTACCATTTTCTTCCAAGGTCAGTGTCCGCTGGTGTCGTACGCCGAAATCACGGTTATAGCCGACATGTGCGCTTGTAATCTGAACCGCATGACCGATCTCATTGCGTTCTGTTTCCACACCGAGTTTGGGTGTCAGGATCTGGCCGTTGATCTTGCCCGGTGAATCACTGCGATTTTCGAACCTGCATGACGAGGTCTCATTCAGTACAGATGCGTTATGTGCCGCCGTTGACCGCCAGACGGCAACCGCATCATCTTCAATGATTGAAGGCGTTCCACAATTAATCAGGATGCATGATTGTCCTTGTGAAAATTCAAATGCCAGACAACCAGCATGCGCCTCGGAAGAAAGCTCGCCTTTCGGTGCGTCACCAACATCGAGAATCACAATCCCTGAACCCAGGGTCATTCTTTGATATCCTGATTTGGGAGCATACTGGATGGGCTCTCCCCGCATTTCATCATAGCGAAGCAGTGTCACGAGCAGGTCGCTTTCGGTTACACCGCCTCCATTGAACCGAGCAAGATTTCCATCACCCAATCGGAAGAAACGCAAGGCAGGAAGCATTCGCTCTATTGCAGTGATTACGCCGGCAGGCGGTTCAACTCCTACCGCGACACATGCCTGTTTGAAGGGTAACAACAGTGCAAGCAGTTTCACAATTGCCTGGGGGTTTCTCGAAATATGTCCGCCATCTGTCAAAATCTGCCAATCGAGCTCTGAACTGAGCTTTTCTCGAGCAAACTTCAGTGAGTTAAGCTGATTGGAATGACAGATAGATGCATATGAAAGTGCAAGATAACTCAACAATTGCTGCATGCCGCTTGGAGCGGTTGGCGCATGGCGTTTCAAAAAGCGAACGTGTGCTCCAAGCGCGCGCATCAGCATACGATAATATTCATGGTTCACACCGGTAACAAGGATATCGGAATGGCACAGCCAGTAGATCAGGCGCTCAGATGCTATTTCAATGTCCCAGGCAACCGTCTCGTGACGCATTGAGAGGCCTTCCAACCAGTCATTTAGGGTTGCTTGGGCATTATTAATCGCCAAACCTTCCTTGCTGGCTGAAAAATGCCTCAGCCATCCAAACCGATGAAGCTCTCGCATCCACGCTGTGCTGGCATGTTCGATGCTAAATGGACTTTTGCCTTCAGTAAAAACCGTATGGCCCGCCAGAACATATCGTCCTTGATAAAATTCCTGCACAATCTGTGTGTCTGGCGTGCGTAAATCTGTCGGCGCAATGCTGATTTGGTCGGGTACTGATGCAGAAAACCCGGTCAGTGCAGTCACGCCACGCCTCAGCGCTCGACGGAAAGACTGATACTTTCTTCCTGCCGATATTGAGATCAGCTTTGGCTTGTCCAGCAATGCCATCAATTTCCCCGACTACCGGAATTGCATTTCCACCATTCCAGCAACGGTACTCTCTATTTCACAGGCCAAAAAGGCCAAATACCTGATGACCTGTTGAAAACATCAGCTGTCAGAATGGGGTTTGACCAATCGACAGGCGAAAAATCCGTCCAGTCCGGTTGAAAGTGCACCCGAAGAATCCGAGAACTCGTTTGGCAGGCTTCGCAATGCGCCTTGCCCGTTTATGAGTTCGGACAATCCAAAGGTATCGGTGGAGTTTAACCTGTCATGAACTATTCCATTGTTCAGTTTCAGAACTCGAGCGAGTAGGTCCTCACCCTCTTCTTTGAAAATGGAACAATTCGAAAATACCAGCATTCCACCTGGTTTGAGAAACTCGAAGGCTTTCATGACCAATTTGAACTGGAGTTCTGCCAATTCACTGATTTCTTCATTCCGGCGGCTCCAGAGGACATCCGGGTGCCGTCGGATTGTGCCGGTTGAAGAGCACGGCGCATCCAGCAAGACGGCGTCATAAAGCGTATCCGCCTCCCATTCCAGGATATCAGCATTGATCAGTTTTGCCCGCAATTGAAGGCGATCAAGGTTTTCCTCTAAACGCGCCAGGCGAGATTTGGAAATATCAAGGGCAGTCACTTCATATCCTGCGTTGAGCAATTGTGCTGTCTTCCCGCCAGGTGCCGCACAGAGTTCCAACACTTTGCTTCTGACATCTGCCTTGATCAACTGGGCCGGAATTGAAGCTGCAGCATCCTGCACCCACCATTCGCCGTCACTATAGCCTTCAAGATCGTGAACTGGCGTGTCTGTGTTCAAGCGAATTCCGCCTGTAGGTAGAACTTCTCCGTTTAAACGATTGGCCCACCCTACCGGATCAGATTTGACGGAAATGTCCAACCCGGGCCTTTGTGCAATCATCTTTGATATTGCCGAAGCGCGTTTCTTGCCATAGTCGCTTTTCAGGCGCCTGGAGAACCATTTGGGGAACGGATCAATGGCTTTAAAACGGTCAACGGTCAGAAGGGCCTCTTTTTCCCGCACGCATCTTCTTAGCACAGCATTTGACAGTGACTTGAATCTGGACGTTCTTTCATCTGACCCGATCATGGTCACACAGAGATCTACAGCTGCCGTGTCGGGAACATCCATAAACAATATCTGGGCGATGGCCGCATGCAGTCCATGGATGAGCAGGCGCGCGCGTTTTGGAGGCGGTCGATCCATCAAGGAGCGCAGCACGGCTTCAATAAGATTTCGATTGCGCAATACGGTCATAGCAATGGCACGCGCCAGGTTCTGGTCCCGAATTTCCAGATCAAGAAAATCCTTTGAGCCATGTGCTCGGTCGCACAAAGCGTCGAGATTTTTTCCATCGTCAACGACGCGTGTGATCAATCGTGTTGCAACAATGCGGGCAGAAAGCCCGGGCTTTTTGGGTGGGCCTTTTTGGTGTGATCTTTCAGGCCGCGAGGAACTTGAGATCACTGCTTGCCGCCCGATCTTCCCCAGGGATGAGAGCTGGTTTCGTCCATGTCATCCGTATGGAATTCATTGTCTCCACCATTTCCCCAAGGGCCTTCAGACGAACTGTCATCCGAGTAGTGCTGGTCAGTTCTCCAGTCCTGTGCAAGTTGCTCCAATGCATTTATCCGATTCTGGGTATCCGGATGAGTAGAGAAGAGATTATCCCTGCGAAACTGGCCAAGCGGATTTATGATGAACATGTGCGCAGTCGCAGGGTTCTTCTCCGCTGCATGATTGGGTATGCGTTGACTGCCTGTGGCAATTTTCTCCAAAGCATCTGCGAGCCATATCGGATTGCCGCAAATTTCTGCACCGCGTTTGTCCGCTGCATATTCTCGCGTTCTACTGATCGCCATCTGGACGATTGTTGCTGCGAAAGGGGCGGCAATCATTAGTACCAGTGTTCCTATAAACCCGCCCGGACGGTCCCGGCTTCCGCCAAAAAACATCGCGAAATTGGCCAACATGGATATGGCCCCGGCAAAGGTGGCAGTGATCGTCATGATGAGAGTGTCACGGTTTTGAATGTGAGCGAGCTCATGCGCCATCACGCCTGCCACCTCCTCCATGGTCAGAGTGTTTAAAAGTCCTGTACTTGCAGCGACAGCAGCATTTTCAGGGTTTCGGCCTGTCGCGAAGGCGTTGGGCTGTGGTGTATTGATGATGTAAACGGCCGGCATTGGCAGGTCGGCAGCTTCAGCCAGCCGCCTTACAATTTCATAGAATTCCGGCGCATTTCGTTCGTCAACTTCGACCGCATTGTGCATCCGAAGCACCATTTGATCTGACTTCCAATAGTTGAAGAAGTTCATTGCCGCGGCAACGACAAAAGCGATGATCATGCCGCTTTGGCCGCCAATTGCATATCCGACCGCCATAAAGAGAGCGGTCATCGCAGCCAGCAAAATGCTTGTTTTTACAATGTTCATCTTTTTCTACACACGGTTGAGAGCC
>JASJDO010000043.1 GCA_030065115.1 Rhizobiaceae bacterium
CGCGAGAAAGACAAACCGACCAATGTTCTTTCGTTTCCCAACAGAACTCCGTCCGGTTCATTGGGAAACGAAAGAACATTGGTCGGTTTGTCTTTCTCGCGCCATTGATGGTTAAGACCACGAATGGTCTCATCTCCGCAGACCAAAACGCTAAGTTCTGCCTGCTCATGAAGCTCCATGTCGAGATATTCATTTGCAGCAGCGATTGCCGTGATCGCGATTTCCCGGACGTTCAGTTCAACCTCAGGTGCATCATCAGCGAAATTCACATCAATGCGCGGCACGCTCATTCAGTGGAGCTCTGCTTTTTATGTGCCTTGTCATAGGCGTTGACGATCTCGGCAACCAGTTTGTGACGTACCACATCTTCGCCAGAAAAGCGGATTTTGGAGACCGACTTCACATTCTTCAAAACATCAAGCGCTTCCACCAGGCCGGACTTGACGCCTCCCGGCAGATCGATCTGGCTCGGGTCACCGGTTACAATCATGCGGGAGTTTTCACCCAAGCGGGTCAAAAACATTTTCATCTGCATTGAGGTCGTGTTCTGGGCTTCGTCGAGGATCACCGCGGAATTTGCCAGTGTACGACCGCGCATGAAGGCGAGAGGCGCAATCTCGATCACCCCGGACTGAATAGCGCGTTCCACCTTGTCGCCGGGGATCATGTCATACAATGCATCATAGAGCGGACGAAGATAAGGATCGACCTTCTCCTTCATGTCGCCGGGCAAGAAACCCAGACGCTCGCCAGCTTCAACTGCAGGTCGTGACAGGATGATCCGGTCGATAGCACCGCGCTCCAACAAGGCTGCTGCATGGGCAACTGCCAGATAGGTTTTGCCCGTTCCGGCCGGGCCGACACCGAACACGAGTTCAAACCGGTCCATCGCGCGAATGTATGCATCTTGTGTCGGGGTCCTTGCCTGAATGACTTTCTTGCGTGTTCCAATCTTTGCCATGGACAGCATGCCGCTTTTTTCCATGTCTGGCAGGATCAACTGATTATCAGCCGCTGCCATTCGGATTGCACCTTCCACATCCCCCGCAACGATGTCGTCGCCTTTTTCAAGACGGCTATAAAGATGTTCAAGCGCCACCTTTGCCTGCCTGATGGCAGTGCTTTCTCCATTCAACACGACTTCATTGCCGCGCGCAGCAGCTTCAATGTGCAATTGCTGTTCAAGCATTGCTAGATGTTGGTCAAACTGGCCGAAAAGCTGAGAAGCGAGTGCGTTGTCGTTGAATTCCAGTGCAATCTGGTCATGTTCCACATCGTTGCGGATTTCGCCAAATTTAGGTGTGTTGCTACTCAATAAGCACTCCTGTCAACATCATCACTCAAGACCCCGATTGCGGTAAGGCTGTTGGGCCCTGCATCTGTCACCTCAACTTGTACCAAATCACCTGGCTTGCCAAGTTTTTCGTCCACCACAACCGATTGAAGCCAAGGTGATCTGCCGATCAGCTGACCGGGTTTGCGTCCCTTCTTTTCAAGAAGAATACGCATCTCACGTCCCACACATGCCTGATTGAACGCGAGTTGTTGCTGGTTGAGCAAGGCCTGAAGTCTTTGAAGACGCTCAGATTTTACCTCATCAGGCACGTGATTATCCATATCAGCGCCAGGCGTGCCGGGACGGGCAGAATAGTTGAACGAGAAGGCAGAAGCATAGTTCACATCGCGCACAACTTGCAGTGTCTCTTCAAACTCTTCTTCCGTTTCACCCGGGAACCCAACAATAAAATCTCCGGAAATCGCGATATCAGGCCGCGATTCGCGCATCCGTTCAATAATGTGCATGTAGTCGGCAACCGTATGATGACGGTTCATCGCCTTCAAAATGCGATCAGATCCTGCCTGGATTGGTAGGTGAAGGTAAGGCATCAGACATTCAAGGTCGCGATGCGCTGCGATGAGACTTTCATCCATGTCAACCGGATGGCTGGTGGTATAACGCAGACGCTCAAGACCATCGACTTCCGCCAAAGCGTGCAACAATTCACCAAGCCCCCACTCACGGCCATCCTTTCCTTCACCATGCCAGGCATTTACATTTTGTCCGAGAAGCGTAATTTCGCGCACCCCTGCATCGACCAGAGAACGGGCTTCGGTGATAATCTGATCTACCGAACGGGAGACTTCAGCGCCACGCGTATAAGGCACGACACAGAAAGTGCAGAACTTGTCACATCCTTCCTGAACTGTCAGAAACGCTGCTACGCCACGCGCCTGAACCTGCTTTTTCGTGGCCAGTGGCATTTGCTCGAATTTTTCTTCGATTTCGAATTCTGTCTCGACTGGACGTTCGCCCATTTCAGCGCGCCGAACAATCTCACCCAGGCGATGATAAGTCTGCGGCCCAGCAACAAGATCAACCGCCTTGGCGCGTTTGAGAATTTCGCCGCCTTCCGCCTGTGCCACACAACCCGTTACGCCGATCTGCATCGGACGATTTGTTTCAGCGCGGGCATCCTTGAATTTTCTGATCCGGCCGATGTCTGAATAAACCTTCTCAGCAGCCTTTTCGCGAATATGACAGGTATTGAGAAGCACAAGATCGGCATCCTCAATCTCGTTCGTTTTGACATAGCCATCCTGTTCCAGCGCATCCTGCATACGCGCTGAATCGTAGACGTTCATCTGACATCCATAGGTTTTGACGAAGACCTTTTTGCGGTCCTGCTGATTTTCTTCCATGTCGGGAATGCCTGTCGCTTAACTTCATCGCGTTTTAGCGGTTTTTTTGTGAAAAGAAAACAGATTCAAGTGCCGCGTTTTCTAGTCATTTCACATGCGATCATAGTTTGACATCAAGAACATGTCGCGCACTTGGCCCTGGACCTGTTTTGCTATCGTGCGGCGCCGCGTTGACTGATCGAATACCAATGGCTCTCCAAGGCTTACCTCAATATCCCAGGCAGACGTTTTCATGAACTCTGATGCATGAGGCGCAAGTTCAATGTCTCCGGGCCATGAAGCTCTGGCACGTTGAATTCGGCCCATCCGCATGCCGTGAAGACGGGTATACGCAATCGACACAGGTTGGATATACACAGCGTCTATTTCTGGCGCTTCTAAAGCATATTGCGCAGCGCCAAAAAGAGATGATTTGAACTCAAGAATGCGGTTGCCATCTCCGGTTGTCCCCTCGGCGAACAGCACAATTGTGTCACCATCTTTCAACCGTTCGGTTACTTCTCTTGCTTGTTGTCCAGATTTGCGTTTTTCCTCTCGCACAACAAATACCGAGCGTTGCAAACGGGCCAGAAGCCCTGCGAAAGGTGTGGTCGCCACCTCGTTTTTAGCAATGAAGCAGACTTCACCAAGGGAGCCAAGAACGAGGATGTCGCACCAGGACACATGGTTTGCAACCAACATCAACGGGCGGTTTTTCGCGAATTTTCCATGACGTGTGATTTTGAGACCGATCATTGAGGTCATGAGCCTGTGCCAAACAACGGGTAAGCGCCGCGCCAGACCCAGGTTCAATTTGATTGCCAAGTACTGAACAGGCATCAAAAAGATGGTCAACGGAAGCATAAATCCCAGAACGAGAAACAGCCTGACGCGCGCGATCATTCGTCAGAATCGGCTTTCTTGAGTGGTACGCCGTAAAGTTCGAGGCGATGATCTACCAACCTGTAACCATGTTCACGGGCGATTTTTTCCTGCAGCGCTTCGATTTCAGCACTCGCAAACTCGATAACGTGGCCCGATTTCAGGTCAATCAAATGGTCATGGTGATCTTCCGGAACGATCTCGTAACGCGCGCGACCATCCCGAAACTCATGTCGTTCAATGACACCGGTTTCTTCCAGCAATTTGACCGTGCGATAGACCGTAGCAATCGAAATATTGTCATCGATGCGGGAGGCACGATTGTACAATTCCTCCACATCAGGATGATCGGTCGCCTCTTCCAGAACCTTGGCGATCACACGACGCTGGCCTGTCATCCTCAAGCCTTTGGCAATACATTGATCTTCAAGAGACATCGTCACTTTGGCTACCTGTGCTTCCTCGGCTACTGCCTATCCAAGATCACGTTGCATGACAAGCGCAGTGGACGGTTTTTCACGATCCTGAGAAGCATAATAGCCTTTGCGTTCTCCCACCGTTTTGAAACCAAGTTTGCGGTAAAGGCTGATTGCCGGGTCGTTGTTTTCATCAACTTCGAGAAAAAGCGATATGGCCCGATCTGCCTGCAGCTTTCGGACTGCCGCATCCAGCAATTGTCTGGCAGCTCCTTTGCGCCTGACAGATTTTCGGGTTGCAATGGTGATGACTTCTGCTTCATCCGCTGCAGTTCTGACCAATACAAAAGCAGAAGGTGGCTTGCCGGATTTGCCCTTTTCGCGGGCAACCAGACAGAAATAGCTGTCATTGGCGATCAGTTTGGCAAGTTCACCGTCGCTCCATGCTTGTGTAAAGCCTTCGCGATGTATGTCAGCAAGATGGGAAACATCCCCTTCTTCTGCATCTTCCACGACGAGGGAAACCGGTTTGCGTAGGCCCTTAAACGCTCCCCCCAACATGGTTCAGGCTCCCACTCTGGGCAAAGCGAAACCGGTTTGCTTTTTTGCGTCTGCCGATCTCAAATACAAGGGCTCAAGTCCTTCCCCCGATATCGGCATGTCCATTGCCAGGCGGGCGATACAAGCAATTGGTGCGGCGGATTCGTGATGAACAACTTCCAGACTTGCTCCACTGCGGTTTAGAAACTCTGCAGCCCCAGACCCGCAAAGAACCCCGTCGAAACGCGCAAGTTTTTCCGTCAATTCTTCATACAAAAAGACAGAAGGTGCTTCGCCGGGCAATTTGCAGAAGGCCTGATCACGCTTGGCATCCAACAATGCGGAAATGGGACCGGAAGTGCCGAGTTCCTGCGCATGCTTTTCTGCCGCATCCAAAGTTGAAATACCAACCATTGGAACGGACAGCCCCAGCCCCAGGCCCTTAGCCGTTGCCATTCCAACGCGTACACCCGTAAAACTTCCGGGTCCGATAGTGACTGCCAGGCGCGTGAGATCATCATAGGTCACGTCCGCTTCTTGCAGACAAGATTCAATCTGCCCCATCAGGACTTCCGCATGGCCTCGGCCTATATCCTCTGAAATCTCAGCCATAATCGTGCCGTTCTGACCATCCAAAACAGCAACAGCACAAAGATTTGCGGACGTATCTATCGCAAGCAAAGACACCGGACGGACAACTAGATGTAAACCCCTACGGGCTGCACTTCCTGGACTTCAGGGATAAAATGCTTGAGCAGGTTTTGAATACCGTGTTTCAAAGTAGCCGTTGATGATGGGCAGCCAGCACACGCGCCCTTCATGTGGAGATATACAATCCCTTCACGGAAACCATGGAACGTAATATCCCCTCCGTCCTGGGCCACTGCAGGGCGGACCCGGGTATCCAACAATTCCTTGATCGTATTCACAATTTCCGAGTCGGCCGGATCGAAATCCTCTTCGACATCTGCATCATCCATGGACGATTCTTTCATAACCGGCTTTCCAGTTACAAAATGCTCCATGATTGTGCCCAAGATGGCCGGTTTGAGGTGCTGCCAATCGAATCCATCTTCCTCGTCACCCTCTCGGGTTACAGAAATAAAATCATACCCAAAGAAAACACCCGCAACGCCGGGAATCCTGAACAATTGCTCGGCCAGAGGGGATGCGGCGGCTTCATCCTGGGTTCTGAAATCTGCTGAACCTGATTGCAAAACAGGCACACCGGGCAAAAACTTCAGGGTTGCCGGGTTCGGTGTTGCTTCTGTCTGAATAAACATGTCTGGCTCCGTGGCGCGGATCAAAATCCACTCTAGTTTGGAATGATTCAAAAGTAGGCGTTTTGAAACCAAGAATCAAGGGGTGCCGATGCTGGAAACCTGTTCAGGTTACGCTGTCGATTTCTTCAAACGTCATTTCACAAGGAACAACAATCACAGGAATTGTAAATGCGCTTCCTGCGGCTCCCAGAGATGCCACAAGCGGTCCGGGACCATCTTTCCCATCACCAGCCGCCAAAACCAGAATCGCAATATCCTGATCCTCTTCGACCAATTCCAGGATTTGCTCCTGGGTGCGGCCTTCACGGTAGATCAATTCAGGGTCGATACTGCCATGTTCACGACTAAACTGGGCGTATTTTTCTAATTGCTCATCAGCGCGCTCACGGGCTTCAGCCTTCATCACTTCTTCAACGCCCAGCCAATGCTGAAAATCTTCTGGCTCATACACATACAGGAGTGCCAATGCACCGCCTGTATTGGTCGCGCGGCGTTCCGCGTATAAGACGGCTTTCTCGCATTCTGTTGTGGAATCGACCACGCAAAGAAACTTGCGTTTATGTCCTTCCTCATGACTTAGCCGCTTACTAACCATCTCACTCTCACCGCTTTTGTTTGACGATTGAATCTACACCAGTGAGATTAGCCAAGAAAGCCAAAAATGCTTCGCACTTCTTTCATGGTTTGCTGGGCAATTTCACGCGCTCTTGCGGCTCCATCGTCCAAAATGCTGTCAATATGGGCCTTATCATCCATTAATTTGCGCATCTCGGCATTGATCGGCGCAAGTTTTTCCACAGCAAGGTCGGCCAATGCGGGCTTAAATGCTCCAAATTGCTGTCCTGCGAATTCAGATATCACTGCGTCTGGGGTGACTTCATTCAGAGCTGCATAAATCCCTACAAGATTTTCAGCCTCCGGTCGCCCCTTCAAATCATCCAGATTGTCGGGCAGCGGATCAGGGTCGGTTTTGGCTTTGCGAATTTTCTTGGCAATCTCATCCGCATCATCCGTCAGATTGATCCTCGACATGTCCGATGGTTCAGACTTTGACATTTTCTTTGAGCCATCACGCAAAGACATAACCCGTGTTGCAGGACCTTCGATAATCGGCTCGGTGATCGGAAAATATCCGTCGCCTCCGTGGCCGGTTTCCTTGATGCGTTTTGCGAATTCATGGTTGAACTTGGCAGCAATATCGCGCGTCAGTTCCAGATGCTGTTTCTGGTCATCGCCAACCGGGACATGGGTCGCGCGATAAAGCAAAATGTCTGCAGCCATCAGGTTTGGATAGGTGAACAGGCCCACCGAGGCATTCTGTGCGTTTTTACCCGCCTTTTCCTTGAACTGGGTCATGCGCTGCAACCACCCCATTCTGGCAACGCAATTGAACAACCAGGCCAATTCGGCATGCTCGCGGACCTGCGATTGGTTGAACATAATGTGTGCTTTGGGATCAATTCCCGAGGCAATGAACGCAGCAGCGATTTCACGGGTCTGCTGTTTGAGATTATCCTGCACCAGATCAGCAGTAATCGCATGAAGGTCCACCACGCAATAGATGCATTCATGGCTTTCCTGCATCGCCACAAACTTTCGTATAGCACCCAGATAATTGCCCAGATGCAGATTACCTGTAGGTTGCACGCCGGAAAATACACGGTTGGTTGGCTGAGCCATTTTGGTTTCTTTCAAAGAGTGAAGTTGGGCGGGTTATGGCGGAGAAGCCCGCGCTGTGCAAGGGGTCAGTTTCGTCTGAACATTCGGGCCAATTGCTGTCGGGGAATTGCCCCGGTCATGATCACAATCGCGAAATAAACGATTGCAGATATGATGATCAATCCGCCGATTGTTCCGAGTCGCAGCAGGAGGCGCCCGTCAACCAGACTGTTCGAGAGATATGCATCTCCCACATACAGAACCCCTGCCATCGCCACACTGGCAATGCATATCAGCGACAGATTTCGAACCGTGGATGCAGCGAAATCAAAATGCTTTCCGCCGACCAATACGAACCACAGCAGAAACGCATTGATCCAGCCCGCCGCACTGGTCGCCAGTGCCAGCCCGACAACGCCATAAATCGGAAAAAGAACCAAAGCCAGAATGATGTTGCTCACGGCATTGACGCCCGAAAACCACATTGGTGTTTTCATGTCCTGTCGGGCATAAAAGGACGGCTGGAAAATCTTGATCAGAACGAAAGAAGGCAATCCGATGGCGAAGGCTGCCAACACCTGTGCTGTCAGTTCAGACGTTTCTCGGTCAAATGCTCCCCGTTCATATATGAGGGTAATCAACGGCAAAGGAATCATGAAAAGTCCCACGGCAGCCGGTATTGTAAGACCAAGTCCGAATTCCAGGCTGCGGTTCTGCAATTGCATCGCTTCCTTGCGGTTTTCTCCAGCAAGGGCACGGGTGAGTTCTGGCAGCAGAACGACACCAATTGAAATTCCAATGATTCCCAGGGGCAATTGCATCAAACGATCTGCGTAATTCATGATCGCGATACCTCCAGCCTGAGCTGAGGCGATAATCTGACCGACCAGAAGGTTGATTTGCGTGATCCCGCCAGCAAGCGCTGTTGGCAGTGCCAGAACCAGCAAACGCTTCACAGACGGGGATAGTCTGGGCACGCGAATTGAAAGTGGAAAGCCTTCTTTTCGAATACCGTAGATCAAAAGCAATAATTGCATGATCCCCGCCAGAAATACGCCCCAAGCCATCGCGATACCGATGTCTCGATGCTCAAAACCATTAAGGCCGGTTGCAACCAAGACCGCAATCAAAATCACGTTGAGCACTACCGGCGCAAAGGCTGCAAGAAAATATCGTCTGAATGCGTTCAAAATCCCCGATAGCATGGCAACCACCGACATCGCAGCGAGATAGGGAAACATGATCCGTGTCAGAAGAATGGTTAGGTCAAATTTATCGGGGTCTTCAATAAATTTCGGCGCGATGATGGTTCCGACCAAAAACGGCATGAAAATCATGGCAAGTGCCGAAACACCAAGCAAGACAAGCAAGAGAAATGACAGGATTTTCTCGGCAAACTCCCGAGCCGCCTCGCGTCCTCCTGTTTCGAGTTCGCTCGCGAACAGGGGTACGAAGGCAGAGTTGAAGGCCCCTTCGGCAAACAATCTTCTGAACAGATTAGGGAAACGGAAGGCTGCGTAAAATGCGTCTGCCACTGGTCCAGCTCCCAGAAAGGCCGCAATCATTGCCTCTCTAACAAAGCCTAACACCCGACTTGCCATGGTAGCGCCGCCGACAGACGCAAATTTGCGAAACAGGCTCACGCTGCTTCCTTTTTCTTTGCAGGAGCCATGACCTCGGTCAAACGGGTTTTGATTTTCTTGATGCGAGCAGGACTGTCGATCTTGTGGCCTACGAGGTCGCGTACATAGAAACTGTCATTGGCCTTTTCGCCAAATGTGACCACATGCGCGGAACCAATGTCCAGATTGAGGTCGGCCAACGCTTCAGTGAGTGCTGACAGCAGGCCGGGCCGGTCCAGACATTCAATCTCAATCACCGTAAAGGCGTCTGAGAAATCATTGTTGATCTCAACCTTTGGTGTAATCGAAAACGCCTTGTGTCGTCCGCGAAGCAAGCGGTTGCGACTGATCACTTCTGGGAGTTCTGCCTTGCCGGAAAGAACTTCTTCAATCAGTTTTCCGATCCGCCTTGCGCGCCTTACCTCATCCTCATCACTGTCGTATTCACGGTTGATAAAGATCGAGTCCAATGCACGGCCATCATTCGTCGTGTGAATTTGTGCATCAACGATATTCGCCCCAGCGGCGACACAAGCACCTGCAATAATGGACAATAGGCGCGGGTGATCTGGTGCCACAACTGTAATTTCGGTGATTTCTTCAAACTGTTTGGTGCTGACCGACGTTGCAAGAAACTGACCGCTTTGGTTCATATCATGCAATAATCGCATATGGCGAACCTGTGCTTCCGGGTCGGTAGCGAGAAAATATGCAGGATATGGCAGATTGATGATTTTGTTACGGTCGTTTTCATCCCAATCCGCCAATGCATCTGCAAGCTGTTCCTTGGCGCTTTGAACACGCGCTTGCAGTGGAATTTTTGAAAATCCGCCATTGAGATACAATTCTGTCTCGTAATAGAGATTACGCAGCAATTGTCCCTTCCAGCCGTTCCAGACGCCAGGACCAACGGCTCGGATATCACACACTGTCAGAACAACGAGATAACGCATCCGCTCGACTTCCTGGACGATGCCTGCAAAATCCTGAATGGTTTTCCGGTCAGATATGTCACGACTTTGCGCAATCGTACTCATGGTGAGGTGCTCGCGAATGAGCCATGCAACAAGCTCGGTTTGCTCCTTATCCAACCCGAAGCGGGGACAGACTTGCCGTGCAACCCGCTCACCTGCGATGGAATGATCTTCTTTCCGGCCTTTGGCAATATCGTGAAGAAACAGCGCAATATAGAGAACCGTCCGGTCCTTGATCATCGGCATCAGGTCACTGGAAAGCGGATGCTCTTCTGCCAGCTTGCCACTTTCGATGCCCCATAAGGCACCGACAGAGCGAATGAGATGCTCATCCACTGTGTAATGGTGATACATGTTGAATTGCATCATCGCGACAACCTTGCGGAAGGCTGGAACAAATTTGCCCAAGAAACCCGTTTCATTCATTCGGCGCAGCATGCGCTCCGGGCCCTTTTTACTGGTCAATAATTGCAGAAACAGTGCATTGGCTTCGGGGTCTTTTTGCAATTCCGGGCCGACCAAAGACAGAGATTTCGATAGAAGCTCAACTGCATCGGGGTGGAAATCCAGACCTGATTTTTCTGCAAACACAAAAAACCAGATCATGTTGACCGGCTTTTCCTGAAACACTTTATCATGCTTGACGTTGATCCGGCCCCCATCGTCAATAAACGTATCGGTCCCGCGGATTTTGCGCTGCCTGCGCACCACAGACTTGATCAAACGGTTGAAACCAGAGACATCTTTGGCTTCCTGCTCCTCAAGCTTGGCGCAGGCGATCAAGGTCAGATCACCAACTTCCTTTGCAGTCAGAAAATAGTGCTTCATGAACCGTTCAACACCGGAAAGGCCACCTCGCGGTCCGTAGTTCAATGCAGAAGCGATTTCCCTTTGAATGTCGAAGGAAAGCCGTTCCTCTGCCCTGCCCGTCAGAAAGTGCATATGGCATCGGACCGTCCAAAGAAAATTCTCGGCCCGCCTGAAACGGCGATACTCTTTCTCGGTAAACATTCCGGCTTTGACCAAACCGTGGGTTTTGGCTTCATTATGAAAATACTTGCCAATCCAAAACAAGGTATGAAGGTCGCGCAAGCCACCCTTGCCATCCTTGACATTGGGCTCCACCAGATATCGTGAGCCACCTGCCTTGTTGTGTCGATCGTCACGTTCAGCAAGCTTGGCTGCAATAAAATCTTTCGCGCCTTTTGCAACAACCTCATCAGCAAACCGTTTTGCCAATTTGTCAGCCAGTTCTTTGGTTCCATGCAGGTAACGCAGTTCCAGGATAGAAGTGCGGATGGTCATGTCCTCGCGCGACAGACGAATACACTCATCCAGGTTTCGCGTTGCATGTCCCACTTTGAAACCCATGTCCCACAACATGTAGAGCACATATTCAACAACCTGCTCACCCCAAGCGGTTTGCTTGTAAGGCAAGAGAAACAGCAAATCGATGTCAGACCCGGGAGCCAGGGTGCCGCGGCCATAACCGCCAACCGCTGTCACAGCGATTTGTTCCGCATCTGAAGCGTTTTGAGCGCGATATACGTGGGTGACCGCAAAGTCATAGATCACGCGAATAAGTTCATCCTGAAGGTGCGAAATTCGCCATGCGCAAGCCGTACCATCACCGTCTTCAAACAATTGATCACGGGCGTGGGCCCGCCCGTCTTTTGAAGCTTTTTTGAGGATAGACAGGACTTCCGAGCGCACCTTGTTGGACGACCCATCCATGCCGTGATCGTGTGTCAACGCGGTCAATTGCTCACGCAAAGCCTTGCTGTCTATCAGCTTTTCAAGATTGATGATTTTCTTTGGCATAAACGCGCCTGCGATTCATTCTATGCGCCTGTTATAGCCAAATGGGAATCGCAAAGAAAGTTAGGCTTCCGGCTCATCCTCAAAGGGTTTGAACAATTTCAGACAAATGAGATATCAAGAAGCGAAGATAAATCTATGTGGCGATGTTTCAACTAATCTTGCCATGCTTTGGTGACCGTTACACGTCTAAGAAAATCACTGAGATAAGAGCCTATTTCCCAAACTGTTTCTCTAACTTCGTTTTCAACTAAAACTAAAATATCCTGCCCAGCGGAACGAATGATGACGCCGTTCTCTTTTCGTTTCAGATCCAAAATCTCATCTTCGGTTAAGCTTCTAATAAAATCCATGTCATTGTAAATATCGACGTGCTTCAAGCCATCTTCATTCAGAAAGATATAGCATTTGTCACAGGAGCTTATATCTCGATAAGAAATGTTGCCGCTGAAGTGTTCGCTACTGATCGAGATATTCTTCTCGTAAAGCTCAATACATTTACCATTTTCGCCGATAGGAATCGATCCTATGAACTCATCATTTACCGGGTCCTTATCGACTTCAAACAGAAAATTGCTTCTGAAATGTTTAAACCAGCGCAATGCCAACCGTTTGACTGGACTCATTACATCCATGTCAAAGTTCCTCCTCAAATTTCGTCGGCCAAAGCAAACTTGCTCGAACTCTTATGAAAGTAGTATCGTGAGGTGGCTGAACAAATACTAAAACCTAACAATTAGGCTTCCGGCTCATCCTCAACAGGCTTCGGTTCAGCCTTGGGGCCACCTTTAGCCACGCCTACCATCGCCGGACGCAAGACTCGGCTGCCGATGACATAACCGACCTGAACCACTTGGGCGACTGTATTGTTTGGAACTTCCGGATTGGGAACTTCGAACATGGCCTGGTGGAAATTCGGGTCAAATTTCTCCCCCTCAGGATCGATTTTCGAAACTCCGTTTTTTTCAAGCGCATTCAACAATTCGCGCTCTGTCATTTCCACCCCTTCGGAAAGAGTTTTTAAGCCAGCATTGTCTTTTTCTTCTTCCGGCACATGCTCCAGTGCACGGCGCAGATTGTCCGCGACACCAAGCATATCGCGCGCAAATTTTGAAATCGAAAACTCGCGCGCATCCGCCACATCTTTTTGGGTGCGACGGCGAAGGTTTTCCATTTCCGCAGCGGTCCGAAGAAGCTGATCCTTCAAGCCTTTGATTTCCTCTTCCTGACGGGTGTTTTCGGCAGCAAGCGCTTCCAGCGGGTTGGCAAACCCCTCACCCCCAGGCGCCTCATTCTCCTCACCATTAATCGCGGCTAGCAACTCTTCCTCGCTAAGGGTTTCTATGCCCTCTGGAGTTTGAGTTTCAACTTTTTCAGCCTCTGGCTTTTGATGCTCGTTTTCTTCGCTCATCAACATTATTCCCGGATAGAATTTGGATTTGATTGGGATATCAGGGTTTGTGACCCAAAAATCAAGGGCCTATTGCAATATCCTGCTGATTACTTTGGCTGTATAGTCCACCATCGGCACCAATCTGGAATAATTAAGCCTTGTCGGCCCGATAATTCCAAGCGCGCCAACGACTTTCTGTTCCTTGTCTTTGTAAGGCGCAACGATGACGGATGATCCTGACATTGAGAAGAGTTTGCTCTCGGAGCCAATGAAAATGCGGACACCATCCCCTGCTTCGGTGAGTTCAAGCAGTTTCATGAAATTCTCTTTGGCTTCCAGCTCACCGAACAATTGCCGGACACGATCCAGATCATCGCTGGCTTCAAGGTCCTCCAATAGGTTCGCGTGACCGGAAATGATCAACTGCCCGGGTTGGCCTTCCGTGGTCCCAGCCCAGGTCGCGATCCCGGCATTCACCAGTTTCTGACTTAATTCATCGAGTTCCATGCGGGCCGAGTTATGCATCTGGCCAATCAGTTTGTTCGCTTCGGCAATGGTCTGGCCTGCAATCTTTGCGTTGATGAAATTGGCTGCCTCAATCAGGGTCGATGCTGTTGTCCCAACTGGAAGGGTGAGGATCCGGTTTTCAACAGAGCCATTTTCGCCAACGATGACGGCCAGCGCCTTGGTGGGCTCCAACCTGATGAATTCAATGTGTTTGAGACGAAGATCAGCTTTCCCGGTGACCACAAGACCAGCCGTACGAGAAAGACCGGAAAGCAATTGGCTGGCTTCTGAAAGCACATTGTCAAAGGTCATCTCACTGGAGGCAGCCTTCATCTGCGCTTCGATTGATTGGCGTTCCGATTTCCCAAGGTTGCCCAGTTCCATGAAGCTGTCGACAAAAAACCGCAGACCCAGATCCGTTGGCATGCGTCCTGCACTGGTATGGGGCGCATAGATCAAACCCAGCGATTCGAGATCAGACATCACATTACGGATCGTCGCCGGGGAGAGATTGACCGCCAATTGTTTTGAAATCGAGCGCGAACCCAACGGATCGCCTGTATCAAGATAAGAATCCACGATATGGCGGAAAATCTCGCGCGAACGCTGATCGAGCTCCTGTAACGGGCTTTCAGAAAACGGTAAATTTCCAGTCGGTTTGTTCATTCAAGGCGCCACGTCGCAGATCATACAGATTATCTGAATTTAATAGCAAATTCTGGCTTTGCCAATGGCAAGCGAACGGTCTACAAGACTGCACTTTCAGTTTTTCAGGAGTTTTCAATGCGTCCTTCCAAACGTGCAGACAACGAGATGCGCGCAGTCACCATCGAACGCGGTTTTGCAAAACATGCCGAGGGTTCTTGCCTTATAAAATTTGGCGATACACATGTGCTGTGCACGGCAAGCTTGGAAGAGCGGGTGCCGCCTTGGTTGCGTGGAGGCGGGACTGGCTGGGTAACTGCGGAGTACGGGATGCTGCCACGCTCAACCCATGATCGGATGCGCCGTGAGGCAAGTGCCGGCAAGCAATCTGGCCGCACCAGCGAAATTCAACGTTTGATCGGTCGCTCGCTCCGGGCAGTCGTGGACATGAAAGAGCTTGGTGAACGCCAAATCACAGTTGACTGTGATGTAATACAAGCAGATGGCGGAACCAGAACTGCATCCATTACAGGAGGCTTTATCGCGTTGCGTGATTGCATTGAATGGATGAAAGCCAGGGATATGGTTTCTGACAAGGTGCTGACCGACAATGTGGCTGCAATTTCCTGTGGCGTCTATAAGGGAACACCGGTTCTTGACCTCGACTATGCGGAGGATTCAGATGCAGAGACCGACGCCAATTTTGTCATGACTGGAACAGGTGGCATTGTTGAAATTCAGGGTACTGCCGAGGGCGCCCCTTTCAGCCGGGACGAATTCAACGCCCTGCTTGATCTTGCAACCGACGGCATTTCTTCGCTCGTTGCCATGCAGAATGAAAACACCTGAGGCCCTTTGTATGCGAACACTGAGCGAGCGCGAAATTGTTGTTGCCAGCCACAATGCAGGCAAAGTGCGTGAAATCAACGACCTGATCGCGCCTTTCGGATTCAGCGCCAAGTCAGCCGCCGAGCTCGACCTGCCGGAACCGGAGGAAACAGGTACCACGTTCGAAGAGAACGCGTCGATCAAGGCGCTTTCTGCAACCCGCGCAACGGGTTTGCCTGCCCTCGCTGATGATTCAGGACTTTGTGTAACAACTCTTGGGAATGCTCCGGGAGTATACACAGCCGACTGGGCTGAAAAGGAAGATGGTTCAGGCCGTGACTTTTTCATGGCGATGGAGAAAGTGGAAACCGCGTTGCAAAAGGCAGGTGCTACGGAACCGCATGTCAGGGGCGCCAAATTTGTAGCCGTTCTCTGCCTTGCATGGCCAGATGAACATTTGGAATTTTTCCGTGGTGAAGTTGACGGAGAAATTGTCTGGCCTCCGATTGGGGATGCAGGATTTGGCTATGATCCGATCTTCAAGCCTGTTGGGTACGACCGCACTTTTGGTGAAATGAGTGCGGAAGAGAAACACGGATGGGATGCCAACAGCGACGATGACGGACTTTCCCATCGCGCCCGGGCGTTTTCGCTTCTCGCCCGCACTTGTCTTTCGCAAAGTGAAAACGAATGAGCCTGCCACCCGACAATGCCTTTGGTGTTTACGTGCATTGGCCATTTTGTGCTGCCAAATGCCCCTATTGTGACTTTAACAGCCACGTCAGGCACAATCCTGTGGACCAGCAATCGTTTGTCGAAGCCTATGAGCGGGAGATTGCGCACATAGCGTCACTATCCGGCTCAAGAACTGTAACCAGTGTCTTTTTCGGCGGCGGCACGCCATCGCTGATGGCGCCTAATACGGTTGAAACGATTCTGAACACCATTGGAAAACACTGGTCCCTGGCAACAGATGCCGAGATATCCATGGAAGCCAATCCGTCAAGCGTTGAAGCTGAACGGTTCAAAGGATATCGCACAGCGGGCGTCAACCGCGTTTCATTGGGCATTCAATCGCTGCAGGACGACCAGTTGAAATTTCTAGGGCGACTTCACAACGCATCGGAAGCAATTGGTGCGATCGAAATTGCCCAAGCGGTATTCCCGCGCATGTCGTTTGATCTCATCTATGCGCGCCCTAATCAGACGGCGTCAGAGTGGGAAGCGGAACTAAAGCAAGCTATTGATTTGTCTGCCGGTCATCTTTCACTTTATCAATTGACGATTGAAGAAGGCACACGCTTCTTTGATCTGCATGAAGCTGGCAAACTGAACCCACTGGATGAGAACCCGTCCGCAGAACTGTATGAACTGACACAATCCATCACGGCAGATGCAGGTTACCAGACGTATGAAATTTCAAACCACGCCAAGCCTGGTCATGAGTGTGAACACAATCTCGTTTATTGGCGCGGTCAGGACTATGCCGGTATCGGTCCTGGAGCGCATGGTCGCCTGACCAGTGGTACAAAGAGACTGGCAACGTCTACTCATAAAAATCCTGAAGAATGGTGGCAGCAGGCCATGGTAAACGGTCATGGAATGGAGGACCAGTTTACACTTTTGCCAGAAGAACAGGCAGATGAGTTTTTGCTGATGGGATTGCGGCTTGCCGAGGGCATTCATCCCAAGCGATTTGAAGCTTTGCGCGGAGAACCCATCAACCCGCAGCAAATCGAATTTCTCGAAACACTAGGCCTTATTCAAACCAAAAAAAGCGGCGCAATAAGCGCCACTCCGAAAGGCTTTTTGTTGCTGGATGCAGTCGTAGCTGACCTAGCTGCCTGAAAAACTGGAAACCGCACCTTCCACGAGAGTACCTCGGCCACCCTGGATTTTGTAAATTGCCAAACCACGATCTGTGATGCCGTCACTGCGAACACGGAATGCGCCATTGACACCTTTGTAACCGCGGTTGCTCTCAAGACTGGTACGCGCATAGGGATCCGACACACCGTTAAGCCTCACCAACTCAGATGCCAGAGTTACCGCATCATATGCGAGAGCAGCCTGCACACCAGGACGTGCGCCAAACTGGCTTTGATAACGGGTTGCAAATCCATTGAAGCTACTGATGTCGCGACCCGGGTAAACAGCGTTCTGCAAAAGCGGGTCGGATGTCTTGACTGACTCCCAGGTTCCTGAACCCAATACCTTTTTGCTGCCCACATCAACGCCTGAACCACTGAGTGCACCCAGTATAACAGGTGGAATCGGCCCGCCTTCAGGAATGTAGATCGTATCGCTGGCATTTACGGTCTGAACCGCTTCAACCGCTGCCTTCTGAATACCTTCAGGTGTGCGGTCATATTGGATGATGTTTGCTGATACGCCAGCACGACCCGTTGCTTCACGGAAAATACGTTCTCTCAAGAAACCTTCTGCATTGCGTGGAACGAACGCGGTTATGCTGCGGCTTCCGTTTGAGGCCGCGTAGCTGATAATCCGTCTTGTATCGGCCTGAGGCGTATATGAGAAAAGATAGACGCCACGACGCGCTATCGACGTATCTGTCGAGAAAGCAAGCATTGGTATGGCTGCGGGTTGTGTGGAACCCGAGGCTGCGCTCACATTCGCAGCAAACAATGGCCCCAGAATAAGCGAAGAGCCTTCCGTAATCGCCTCAGCTGCTTTTGTTTGTGCAACAGCCGCCTGACCTGCGGTATCCTTGACAACGAGTTGAATACGTCCCTGACCAAAATCCTGCATCGCCATTGCAGCACCATTGCGTAGTTCTTTGGCAACCGCAGCAGCTCCTCCTGGAATGGTAGTTGGAACAAGCAAGGCGACACGTACCTGACCGTTTCCAATCACTTCACCCTGCGGATTTGGTGTCAGAATTTTGGCACCTGTCTCCGGCAGACTATTGTCAGGAAATCCGGAGCGCACGCCGCCGTCAGTGGATGAACAGGCTGCCAAACCTGCAATACATAAAAGTGCAATCTTGTTCTTTAAAAACGGGACTGCAGACCTCGAGAAAATCAATTTGTTACCCCTTTATCCCCCCAACCGGGAAAATCACTTGCTGGATACAGTATCATTACCCTACCGTAAACTGAAAGCCTTATAATCCACAGCTGACGTTTACGCAACGTAATGCCAAAATCCCGACTATTTGACGATAGCCTTTACCAGTTTGATGAACCCCAACCGTCCTGGTGGGAAGCCTCAATTGATGGGAATAGAGAGAATATTGGCTGTGAATTGAATGCGGACGTTGCGTGCGATGTTGCGATTATCGGCGGTGGATATACCGGTCTCTCGGCCGCATACCATCTGGCAAAAGACTTTCAGGTAGATGTGCATGTGTATGAAGCCGGGCATATTGGTTGGGGCGCTTCAGGGCGCAATGGCGGTTTTTGTTGCATGGGTGGAACCAAACTCGAAACACGGGAATTGATAAAAAAGTTCGGGCTGGAGGAAACCCGAAAATATTACTCAGCCCAGATGGAAGCCGTAGACCTTGTTCGTACGATTGCCGACGACGAAGCGATTGACTTCGAAGCGCAGGGTGATTGCGAATGGGTCGTGGCTGAAAAGCCATCCCATTTCAAAGCACTGGAAGAAGAATGCGAATTCAAGGTTACGAAACTTGGTCTGCCTTCCAGAATGGTCTCCAAAGAGGCGTTTGCCGAGATCGGATACGATGCACCACACCAACATGGTGCTTTTGCCGAAGCCCCCGGATTTGGACTGCACCCACTCAAATATTGCCTCGGGCTTGCTCAAGCAGCGGAGCGGCACGGCGCGCATCTGCATCCCCATAGCGAAATCACATCCTGGGAGAAGCAGGATGACTTGCATGTTATGCGAACAGCGAGGGGAAACACAATTCGCTCGAAACGGGTGATTGTTGCCGGCAATGGATTTATGCCAGAACACTTGCATACAAGCCTGAGGTCACGAGCCCTCCCGCTGCAAAGTCAGATCATCGTTACACGGGTTCTGAGCGATGATGAGATCGCCGCACATAACTGGGTGACCCAGAGCCCGGCTGTGAATTCCCGAAATGTCTATTTCTACTATCGGACGTTGCCGAGCAAACGGTTTCTCATTGGAGGCAGAGCTGATTTCAAAGGCACTGAACTCGGTGCAAAAGTAACAGCAGAGACACTTCGACAATCCATGGTGCAGCTCTGGCCTGAATGGCAGAATGTAAGCATAGAATATGCATGGCGCGGCTTTGTTTGCTTTACCGCAGATTTTCGCCCGGCAGTTGGCCGGATGGAGGATGACCCATCGGTTTATTTCGGCTTTGGATATCACGGTAATGGCGTGAACAATGCAACATGGATTGGCCGTGAGTTAGCACGTTGGCTTGCGACCGGGAACGATTCCAAAAACCCAATTCCAACGCATCTTCCAACAATTGTGCACGGTATGACATCCAAGATTCCCTTTGGCAGCCTTAGGCCCTATTATGCGAAAGCAGGTGTTGGCTGGCACCGGTTCAAGGACTGGATCGACGGAGTTTAGGGCGATTACCCAATACACAATCAAAGGCAGTGTTTTCACCGCTCGCAAACCAGAGCCTGCGCTTTATCTCGCAGCAACGCCGATTGGTAATCTGGGCGATATTACATTACGGGTATTGGAAACACTCGCTGGTGCTGATGTAATCGCCTGTGAAGATACGCGTGTGACCGGAAAACTCACTCGCCACTTCGGCATTCAAACAAAAACCATTGCCTATCATGAACACAATGCTGATGAGGTCGGGCCAAAAATCATCAATCAGGTGAAGGAAGGCAAATCTGTTATTGTCGTGTCCGATGCCGGGACGCCATTGGTTTCTGATCCCGGTTTTCGTCTTGTTCAGGCCGCGCAGGAAGAGAACTTAAAAATCGTGCCTTTGCCTGGCGCATCTGCGCCGCTTGCAGCATTGATTGCCAGCGGCTTGCCAAACGAAAGTTGGACCTTTTGCGGGTTCCTTCCCAGTAAGCAAGGCGCGCGTAAAAGCTTATTGCAAGCGAATTCCGGCGCGTCATCAACCCTCATCTATTTCGAAAGTCCCAACCGGCTGATCAAAACACTGGAAGACATGATCTCCGTATTCGGGCCTGAACGCATGGCCTGTGTCGGGAGGGAACTCACCAAGCTTCATGAAGAGATCGTGACGGACACGCTGGGAGGTTTGTCCGAACATTTCTCAGACAAAGCAATCAAGGGCGAAATTGTTATTCTGATCGGCCCGCCAAATGATGAACACCGCATTGAACCCGAAAACCTACTTCGCGAGTTATTGCAATCCATGCCAGTTAGCAAGGCGGCTGCCGAAGCAGCAAGCCTGACCGGACAATCGAAACGCGATCTCTATCAATTGGCACTGTCGATTAAGGAAGGCGATTGATGTGACGTCCAACAAGCGCATTGCAGCGGAGAGGCTAGGCAAGCGCGCTGAATGGTTCGCTGCGTTTGCGCTTTTGCTGAAAGGATACCGCATTGTGGCGCGACGTTACAAAACCAAAGTCGGTGAAATTGATCTCATCGCGCGCAGGGGTGACCTTGTTGCCATGGTCGAAGTGAAAGCCAGACCCAGTGTTCAGCAGGCGGTCGATGCCGTCAGCTATGCGTCGCAACGCCGGATCAATAATGCAGCCGACCTCTGGCATGCACGGCAACCTGATGCAGCGAAACTCTCAATCCGTTTTGACATTATCGCGGTTTGTCCGCGCAAATGGCCGGTACATCTGGAAGATGCATTTTAAAGAAAAAAGTTCGCGGCAAATGGGCCAAATCATGAAAACACAAGGATGAAAAGTAACGAGAATGGTGAATAAACCCAGCAAACATACACACTTAAAGTATCAATTTGCCGAAGACGAATTTGAAGATGTCAATGTCGTTCATCTTATCGGCTATGAAGAGGATAACTCAGTCCGGCAAAAGTTTCATCGTACCGTTGTCTTGAACAATGAGTTAGATTTAGGTGAAAACTGTGGCTGCATGCTCCTTTTGAAGTACAACGAATCCGGAAGAATTGTCGGGATTGAAATCCTGTATGATGACGCGGAGGACTTTTGGGCAAACAAGAAACAACAGCTTAATTGATACCAGAAGGTTTTTTTGAGATTTTTCGGAAGGCTACCCTATACCCGCATGCGGCAAATCACTTCCTCGAAATACGCCCGTCTATATAGGGCGTATAGCCATTCTGTTCTGCCAAATACTCTGCTGTGACATCTGCAAGGTCAGGCCCAAAATCATAAGCGTTCTCGGCATTCTCAAACATCTTGTACCCGTCACCGCCGTTGCGAATATAATTGTTTGAGACAAGGCCATAGGTTTTTGCGGGATCAATCGCTACCCACTCGCCCCCTTCCATGACCAGTACTTCCTGTATCCGACCCTCGCCGGCAGCGACACTCGGATCCCATGTGAACTTGAGCCCAGAGACCTGCGGGAAGCGGCCTTTGACCTCGTCAACCTGACTGACGCCAGCTTCCAGTGCATCAATCACGGTTTGACCGGAGACAAAAAATGTTGAGAGCGTGTTCTGAAACGGCAGCACGGTCAGGACTTCGCCCATGGTGACTTCTCCTGCGTCAATGGAGGCTCGAAGTCCGCCACCGTTTTGAATGGCAATTGAAATGCCCTGATCCCTGACACGATCGAGCATTGCATCGGTGACCAGATTGCCCATCGGACACTCTGCGGTACGGCACACTTCCCGGTCGCCGTTGATCGCTGCAGACGCGTTTGCCACGACGCGCTTCTTCAATTCTTCAATTGGCGCACCCATTTCGTCAATGCGTGCAGCCATAGCAGCATCGGGAATGATGGATGCGTCAAGCAAAACCGGATCGCCAGAAGCACCTGTGACATTCCCGTCATCATCAAAAGTGACAGTTAACTTGCCGATATATTTGGAATAGGCATAGGCTTGCGCGACAGGTCTGCCTTCAATCAAAGATGGATAGGCAGCGCTTTCACCATCATTGAGCATTTTCGTGTGACTATGCCCGCCAATCACCACATCGATTGCTGGTACGGCTTTCGCAATCTCTAGGTCTTTAGACAGGCCTACATGTGTGAGGGCTATGATGATGTTGACACCCTGCGCTTTCAGGCTCGCAGCATCGGCTGCCAGACTATTGATCTCATCGGCGAAAACCACACCATCGCCGGGACTTGAAGTATCCACGGTATCGGTTGCCAGAGCAGAAATGATCCCGATTTTCTTACCATTGATTTCGAGAACCACATGATCCTTAACCTTGCCTTTCAAAAGCGGTTCGCCAGACAAATCCAAATTGCCGGAGATTACAGGAAACGAAACCGCATCGATGAATTTGGCAAGGCCTTCTGGACCATCGTCGAACTCATGATTGCCAACAGCCATCACGTCATAGCCGATTGCTTCCATAAACTCGGCTTCAGCTGCACCCTTGTAAGTGCTGTAAAAGAGGGACCCCTGAAACGGATCGCCAGCATCCAGTACCAGAACATTCCCATCCGACAACTCAGCACGCATCGTGTCCATCGCGGTTTTCATACGCGCCATGCCGCCAAAGCATTCGCCTGCTGCCTCACCTTCATCATCACAGGTTGAATCGTATTTGTTGATCGATTCAATCCGGCTATGGATGTCATTCGTATGCAGGATGGTGAGCTTGTATTCTGCAAAGGCTGCGCCGGAAGACAAGGCCAGAGCAGAAATTGCGAACAAAGAGCGGATGAACATGGCGGCCTCCATTGGATGCATTGAAAGCCTTGGATCATATCACTGTATCAACGCTTGTGAAGCGACAAAGTAGCCACGGTGGCTGATACCGACCCATCTGGACTTGCCATAATCTATACCGGTAGTTGTCTTTATTCGCCATTCAGTTCAGAGGAGAACTGAAAGCCCTTGTCCATTTCCAACAATCTGTCGAAAATCTCAGTTTGTAGTTCCGGGGTGAGTACCTCAGCATACAGTGCGGTGCGCATTAAATTTTCTGAAATCGCCTGCTTGTCCTTGTAATATGAATAGAAAGCGAAACTCAGGGCTGCAAGAGCCGCAACGGCTGATTGAGCAGTCGCGGACGTAAGCACGCGTTTTCGAAGCGAATTCTCGCGTTGCTTTTTGCTGGGAGACCCAGCCGACTTGTAGGCGAGTTCTCTACCCTCATCAGAGTCTTGTCTCATGACCGACACAAAGGTTGGCCAGAGGATGATCAGAATTCCGAAAAAGATAGAAAACCAAAAAGCGATTTTGTTGATCCAGGCATAACTCCAGGATTTCGTATAAATATCTTCGATAATGGAGAGCCTGATCGCTTCCTGATCACTGTGTTCCTTATTGTCATAAATACATCTGGCCAATTCCTGCATATAGTCGCCACTTGTTCCCCAATTACGTTTATTGGGATCAGTGATTTTGCATACTTTGAACGATCTGGGTTCCGACTGCTTTTGAGAAACAGTGTCCACATCCTCTACTGCAACAGTATTGGGTAATATTCGAGGTTCTGCCGAAACGGCAGGAAAATCAAAAAACACAAAAAGCAGAATTGCAACTTGCAATATCAACTTCATAAAATCCCCCATTTTACTAAGCCAATAGAAATTAAATTGAATTATTCGGACAATTGAACCACGGATATCGCCAGAGTCAACCTGACACTGCAAAATATGACCGGATTGAGCGGATACCCTGGTTTTGAGAGCACGAATTTATGATCCGCATGATGTTTTCCAATCAAATCCAACGATTGGCTTGGAATTGTTCCTGAGAAAAAGCGAACGTCACATCAAATACCCAACCAATTCTCTCCTTCCCCATTGCATCAGGACAATCTCCATCCTAAACCTTAAATCCCGGAATTTGGAGAGCGTTTCATGAGCCTGAAAGTCGGCATACAGATGGACCACGTGTCCAGCATTCACATTGCAGGGGATTCAACCTTCGCCCTGGGGCTTGAAGCGCAAAAACGTGGCCACACACTGTTTCACTGGGAGCCAAACAGGCTACAGTTGCGTGATGGCAAAGTACGGGCAAAGATTGAGCAGATGACGCTCAGCGACACTGACGGCGATCACTATACTCTGGGTGAGGCTGTTAATACTAACCTCTCGGAACTCGATGTCATTCTCCTAAGGCAAGATCCGCCCTTTGACATGGCTTACATCACCACAACCCACATTCTGGAACGCATTCATCCTGATACGCTGGTGGTGAACAGTCCGGCTTCCGTACGCAATGCACCAGAGAAGATTTTGGTCACGGAGTTTGCAGACCTGATGCCGGAAACGCTGATTACACGCGACTTTGAAGCGATTGCCGAGTTCCGCAAGGAAATGGGCGATATCATCCTGAAGCCGCTCTATGGCAATGGCGGTGCGGGCGTGTTTCTACTGCCGGAAGCGGATATGAATTTCACATCACTGCTGGAAATGTTTGACCAGCAGTTCCGTGAGCCGTTAATCGCGCAACGCTACCTCAAGGAGGTGCGCGGTGGCGACAAAAGGATCATTCTGGTGGACGGCGAGCCGGTTGGCGCCATCAACCGTGTGCCAGCTGAAACCGATGCCCGTTCGAACATGCATGTGGGTGGTCGCGCGGAACACACAGAACTGACGCCGCGTGAACGCGAAATCTGTGAGCGTATCGGACCAACGCTGAAAGAAAACGACTTCATCTTTGTTGGCATTGATGTGATCGGCGATTACATGACCGAGATCAATGTCACATCACCCACCGGGATACGCGAAGTAAAAAAATTCTCGGGAACCGACATCGCCAGTCTGGTTTGGGACGCGATCGAAAAGCGCCGCTGATCATGACCCCGGGCGGCCTACCCTTTCTGGATTTTCAGGCACCCGGTTTTTCTACCCGTTCCAAAGAAGTTCTTGAAGCACGCAATAACCATTGGTGCGCGAAAACACCCTTTGGCTACGCGGTTTTGCGGCATCGCGAAGTCGGGCTTCTGCTCCGCGACAAGCGTTTGCGTCAGGGAAGCTATGCATGGCCGGAGACGAATGGGTTGGAGGGATCGTTCGCAGAGTTCTGGAGCCGCAGCATCATCAGCACAGAAGGTGCCACCCATAAACAATTGCGAGCGATTGCCATGCCGGCATTGGCGCCTGAGTTTATTGAAAGCTTAAGACCCGTATTCGATGAGATTTCACGTGAATTGACTAGTCAATTGCGACAGTCAGACACTTGCGAATTCATGGAAGATTTCTCGATTCCGTTCGCAGGCAAGGCCATCTGCGCTCTGCTCGGCATGGATACGAATGAATGGCATCAGCTTTCCCATGATGCCTCTGACCTTGGTCTTGCCATGGGGGTTGATTGCAAATCGCATGAACCAATTTTTAACGCCGCCTGTGACCGATTGATGATGCTTTCGAGGGAGCTGATTGACCGAGCCAGATCCGGGAAAGACAATTCGAGCTACGTGGCTCGACTGGTTCGTGAGTATGACGCTTCTGGCATGGCCGATGAACAAGCGCTGCTTGATCTGGTGGTAATTTCCATTTTTGGCGGGGTGGATACAACGCGTTCACAACTTGGTTTCGCGATGGGTCTTTTCGTCCAGTATCAAGAGCAGTGGCAAATCCTAAGCAATGATCTTTCTCTCGTACCGCAGGCAATCGAAGAGATTATCCGGGCATGGCCAACCACAACCTGGTCCACACGCGAAGCAATGGAAGATTTCGAGTTTGGCGGTGTTAACATCAGAGCCGGTGATACATTGCACATGCTGGTTCACGCATCAGCCCGCGACCCGGCAATTTGTGACCAGCCGATGTTTGACATTACAAGAAAACGCAAAATCCATTTTGGCTTCGGCGGAGGCGCGCATCATTGCCTGGGAGCACTCGTCGCCAGAACCGATATGGCTTCTGCCCTGACAGCACTGGCAAAAACTCTTAGAAGCTTTGAATATTCAGGCGAACCGAAATGGTTGCCTGATAGTGGAAACACCAGCCCCGTGCATGTGCCGTTAAGATACGAACTGCGCTAAAACGCGTCTTCCTTTAAGCGCGGGCTTTTTCTCTGGTCGGATCAATAAACGGCAAGCTCGTTACTGTGCACGGCAAGCGCTTTAAGTTACCGTCAAGACAGCCTGCTTCCAGCTCGGTTCCAGACTCTGAATTTTCAACCGCAATCCGTGCCATGGCAATTGCATGGCCCAATTCAGGAGAAGGTGTTGCGCTGGTGATCACACCGACCTGTTCTCGCCCAACAAAAACCGGCGATCCGTGCATCGGATGGTCGTTACCATTGAACTTCAATCCCACCAAGACCCGCCGGGTGGCCCCCGAATTTCTCTCCAGGGCTTCACGACCCAGAAATGCTTCCTTTTTGAAGTCGACTGCAAATCCAAGCCCTGATTCCATGGCGTCAGAATCCGGTCCGAATTCAGCACCTGAGATCATCAAACCAGCCTCAACGCGCAACATACCTAGCGCCTCTGATCCCATTGGTACAAGCCCATCCGGCGCTCCGGCTTCCATCAGTGTGTCCCAAACGGTTTCCGCATGTTGAGCGTCGCAGAAGATTTCATAACCCAGTTCTCCCGTAAACCCGGTCCGGGTCAGCATGAACGGAACACCATCGGGTTCACCGAGGCGGGCTTGAGTGAAGC
>JASJDO010000044.1 GCA_030065115.1 Rhizobiaceae bacterium
CCAAGAGACAATTTTTGGCGGAGGACGTCGTATACAAGATTTCCGATTCCGGCTCTGTCTCCGGAACCGGCAAAGCGATGTGAAAGGCCCCAGTCCTTCAGCGCATCGGCTGCCGGGCGTTTTCGTTTTTCAATGTCGGCCAGAATTTCTGCTGCCGCCGCAAGACGCCCACCCAGTCGCATGATTTGATCTAGGCACCCAGCATGAACATGGTTGAGATTGCCAGCTCGAGGGCCATCACCAGAAGGACCTGGAATGATCGAATGAAAATCTTGCGTCGCTTCAAAACGTTATGTTCACCGGCCATTTCCTTTGCATGCAGATAGCGGAATAAGATGTAAATCAATGCAAGGACAACTGTAATCCAACTTGTTACTCCAACTGCAAGACCAGTGATGACCATCGCATAGAACAAAACAGGTGACTCAAACTGGTTTGCAACGAGACGGGTGTAGACACGAATTTCTTCAGGTTCAGCGTCACCAACTGCTTTATAGATATCAGGAGACACTGTGCCGGATTTGGCTCCTTTTACCCGTGCGCCGGACATCATGGTGTAGCACCAGATCGTGATCACCACCTGAAGCAGGATTGCCAACACAACAAGCTGCGTTTTCAAAACTGGGGCAGCGGTCCAAAGTGAGGTGATAAATTCCATAACTAAGTTGTCCTGTGATAGTTAGGGCTTTCGCGGGTAATCGCCACATCATGTGCGTGGCTTTCCCGCAATCCGGCCCCGGAAATGCGTACAAAGGTAGCCTTTTCCTGATAATCCTTCAAATCCTGGCCGCCAACATACCCCATTGCTGCTTTAAGGCCACCGGAAAGTTGATGAACGACACTTGCAACCGGACCTTTGTAAGGAACCTGACCTTCAACGCCTTCCGGCACAAGTTTCAAACTGTCTGTTACTTCAGCCTGGAAATAACGATCGGCGGAACCACGCGCCATTGCACCGACAGACCCCATGCCACGATACGATTTATAAGAGCGACCCTGATGTAGATAGACCTCGCCGGGGCTTTCATCAGTACCGGCAAGCAAAGAGCCGACCATCACAACAGAGGCGCCTGCTGCAATTGCCTTTGCGATGTCACCTGAGAATTTGATGCCTCCGTCAGCGACAACCGGTACATTCACTTTTTGCGCTTCTTCAACGGCAGAAAAGATTGCAGAAAGTTGTGGCACACCGACACCTGCAACGATGCGTGTCGTACAGATTGAACCGGGCCCAATTCCCACTTTCACAGCGTCCGCGCCGGCGTCAATCAATGCTTTCGTTCCGTCACCAGTCGCCACATTACCCGCAAGAATTTTCACCGAATTGGAAAGCTTCTTCACTTTCGCGACAGCATCCAGAACCTTTTGCGAATGGCCATGCGCTGTATCAACCACAAGCATGTCAACGCCCGCATCAATAAGGCGCTCAGCGCGTTCAAAGCCGTCATCACCAACTGTTGTCGCCGCAGCAACACGAAGCCTGCCCTGATCATCCTTGGTAGCACTTGGGTTGAGCTTCGACTTCTCGATGTCTTTCACCGTGATCAGACCAACACATTGGCCTTCATCATCAACAACCAGAAGTTTTTCGATCCGGTTGGTGTGTAACAGACGCTTTGCTTCCTGCTGGTCCACACCTTCCTTAACCGTGACCAGATTGTCGCGCGTCATGAGTTCGTAGACTTTTTGCTCGGGGTTGGAAGCAAAACGCACATCACGGTTTGTCAGAATACCCACAAGCTTGCCGGTAACATGGCCACCTTTTTCGCCGTTCTCAACAACCGGAACACCCGAAATATTGTGCGCACGCATCAGATCTTTTGCGTCCTGAAGCGTGGCTTCCGGGCCAATGGTCAATGGATTAACCACCATTCCGGATTCAAATTTCTTGACCTGCCGAACTTCCTCGGCCTGAAGCGCTGGCTCAAGATTACGATGGATAACTCCCATGCCGCCGGCCTGCGCCATAGCGATAGCCATTCTGGATTCTGTAACTGTATCCATCGCCGCTGACAGGATCGGCATGTTGAGGTCTATGCCGTTGGCAAGGGTTGTCGCGATGCTCACTTGACCAGGCATGACTTCTGAATGCCCAGGCTGCAACAGTACATCGTCAAAAGTAAGTGCAATATCCCCGGTACCCGAGGTGATAATCTTGCTCATATCTTGCTTGGCAAATGCCAATCCCGTTCAAATGTTGGTGCTCAGACTGACTCGGAAACCATATAGTTCAGCCATTGGATTGACGATTGTCGATACCATGCAGTTTTGAGCTTGGAAAGGGGGTAAATCGGTTCTGCCAAAACAAAAACTTCTCATCCACCGGAAAGACGGATGAGAAATTCGTTTCACTGTGATGCTGAATGACTCAGAGACCTAACCCGCCAACACAAACATATTTGGATTCAACATAATCCTCGATACCCTGATAACCGCCCTCTTTACCAAGACCAGATTCCTTGAAACCACCGAAAGGTGCTTCAACTGTGGTGATGACTCCTTCGTTGACGCCAACAAGTCCGTATTCCAGACCTTCCATCACGCGATAGGTACGGCCAAGATCCTGAGTGTAGAAATATGCAGCCAGACCGTATCTGGTCGCGTTTGCCATTTCGAGCGCTTCTTCTTCAGTCTCAAACTTGTAAACCGGCGCGACCGGGCCAAAAATCTCGTCACGTGAGAAGAGCATTTTGTCGTTCGCATTTGATATCACGGTCGGTTCGAAGAAATTGCCGCCAAGTGCATGACGTGAGCCACCGGTTGCGATGTCGCCACCATTCTCCTTGGCATCTGCGACGAATTTCTCACATTTTTCAACCGCCGCCATGTTGATCAGAGGACCTTGCTGGACACTTTCATCAACATATTCGCCAACTTTCAGATCAGATGCTGCTTTTGAGAGTTTCTCTACAAAGGCATCATAAATTCCTGCTTGGGCAAGGAAGCGGTTGGTACAAACACATGTTTGGCCGGAATTGCGATATTTCGCGGCAATTGCGCCCTCAACGGCACGATCAATGTCGGCATCGTCAAAGACAATAAACGGTGCATTTCCGCCCAGTTCCATCGAGCATTTTTTGACCGATTCTGCGCACTGCTTAAGAATAATTTTGCCTACCCGTGTCGACCCGGTGAATGTCACTTTCCGTACGGCCGGATGGCTTGTCAGTTCACCACCGATCGCGACCGGATCACCTGTCACGATGTTGACCACACCAGCTGGAATTCCTGCCATTTCTGCGAGTTTGCCCCAAGCGAGGCCTGAATATGGGGTGGCTTCTGCAGGTTTACATACAACGGTGCAACCAGCAGCAATTGCCGGACCGATCTTCCGTGCAAGCATGGACGACGGGAAATTCCACGGTGTAATGCAGGAAACGACACCAATCGGCTCACGGGTTACCAATATCCGACGGTCTGCCCAAGGAGAACCAACCACGTCGCCATAAACACGCCGGGCCTCTTCAGCATACCAGCGAACGTAGGCCGCAGACATGCCCACCTCGCCACGCGCTTCGAACAATGGTTTTCCCTGTTCTGCAGAAAGAAGATTTGCCAGAGCCTCCTGGTTTTCCATGATTACATCATGAAGGCGGTGTAGCATTTCAGCACGCTCTTTGGGTGTAGTCTTCTTGAACGACTTGAACGCTTCTTCAGCAGCATCTACTGCCCGTCTGGTTTCTTCCGCACCACATTCCGGCACAGTCCCCAACAGCGCACCCGTTGCCGGATTGTTTACATCAAACGTTTTGCCACTATCAGAACCCACCCATTCCCCAGCAATAATATTGGCTTCGATCTTAAATTCTTCTGATATCGCTAGCATCTACAACTCCGTTTTTGTGCATTGCACAATTGCTATTCTGACAGCCAAACTAGCGAAAACCCAAGCCAGTGCAAGAGCACATGGGCTTTTTGTTGATATTTGATCAGTCAACACGGATTTTTCTGTGGCTGGGCGCTCGATCCAATTTCGTTTTCTGATGATTTCCACGATACTGACCCAATGGCAAACACTGCGAAACAAACTTCAAATCCAGCGAATTCCGTATTCCGGCTCAACGAAACCGTCGTGAACCAGATTGCGGCGGGTGAAGTTATTGAGCGCCCCGCAAGTGTGATCAAGGAACTGGTTGAGAACGCTATCGATGCAGGGGCAGATCGCATTGAAGTCACCACCGCAAACGGCGGCAAGACGTTGATGCGAGTGAGTGACAATGGCCATGGAATGTCTTCTGAAGACCTTGCAATGTCTGTCGAGCGGCATTGTACATCCAAATTGTCCGATGACCTGATGGATATTCGCAGTCTCGGCTTTCGGGGCGAAGCGCTGCCTTCGATTGGCTCGGTCTCGCGTCTTTCAATTACCTCAAGACGCGCTGAAGACCCCAATGCATGGAAGATTTCGGTGCACGGGGGGCGGGTAGAAGGTCCTACACCTGCTGCATTGACTGCAGGAACTGTTGTTGAAGTCACCGATCTTTTCTATGCCACGCCTGCCCGACTCAAATTCCTGAAGTCAGATCAGGCGGAAACAAATGCCATAACCGATGTGTTCAAACGGATGTCGCTCGCATTTCCATCAGTCCGCTTTGCGATCTCAGGCGCGGACCGCGCTACCCTTGAATATCCGGCAACTGACCTCAACAAACGTCTTGAGCAGGTTTTGGGCAAGTCTTTTCGCGAAAATTCAATAGAAATCGATGCTGAACGTGAGGGCATACATCTCACTGGGCTGGCAAGTGTTCCAACCTTCCATAGAGGGAATGCACTTGCCCAATATTTCTTTGTGAACGGGCGCCCGGTACGGGACAAAGCGTTGCTGGGTGCCGTGCGCGGTGCCTATATGGATCACCTTCCTTCCGGTCGGCATCCAACACTTGCGCTGTTTCTTGATCTTGATCCCTACCTTGTGGATGTAAACGTTCATCCAGCCAAGGCAGATGTTCGGTTTCGGGATCCGGGTCTTGTACGGGGGTTGATTGTCGGCGCCCTCAAACAGGCGCTTTCAAACCAAGGCCCGCTGACCAGTCAAGCCGGTGCTGACGCAATGATGGATGCATTCAGAACCGAAGCACAGTCCTCGTGGCGTGCCCGCGAGACCCAATCAGGGTTCTCAGATTGGGCAAGGCCACTGGAGCAGGAAAATCCGACACATTTCCCTTCCGGCATGTCAGAGGGACAAGCAACCTATCGTCAGGACTTTCAACCAAGCGGGCAGGTTTCAGAAAATCTGTATAATGATGAACCAAACGAAAGTTATCCTCTCGGTAGTGCTCGTGCGCAGGTTCACAAAAACTACATTGTCTCGCAAACCGAAAAAGGACTGATAATCGTTGATCAGCACGCAGCACATGAACGCATTGTTTATGAAAAGCTGAAAGCTGGAATGCAGGACGGGTTGGCAGGACAGCTGTTACTGGTTCCCGAAATCATCGATCTACCTGAGGAAGATGTGAACCGCCTTGTAAGCCATTCAGAAGCATTCGACAAATTGGGGCTTGAGCTGGAGGCATTTGGTCCGGGCGCTATTGCGGTGCGTGCTACCCCAGCCATGCTTGGCGAAACCAATGTTCAGCAATTGATCCAAGATCTTGCAGATGAAATCGCTGAGTGGGGCTCAGCTGATGGATTGCAGGAAAAACTCGAACATGTTGCTGCGACCATGGCTTGTCATGGGTCGGTTCGTTCGGGACGCATTCTCAAGGCCCCGGAGATGAACGAATTGCTGCGCCAGATGGAAAATACACCGAACTCTGGCCAATGCAATCATGGTCGACCAACCTTCATCGAACTTGACCTGAAGGATATAGAAAGACTATTTGGTAGGTAGAAATCCAACCATTCATCTCAGGGAGCCATGATGAATCGTTTCGAAGGGCCGGGATCGGCAGAAGCGAAGGTGAAATACCTTGATGCTGACTTCCAGGTTTTGTCAGCTGGAGCTTTTGTGACCTGTGCGGTTACAGGCAAGCCAATTCCGTTGGACGAGCTGAAATACTGGAGCGTGGACAAGCAAGAGCCTTACTTTGACATTGAAGCTTCCTGCAAAAACAACTTTTGAAAAATGTCAACTAAACGGCTTTAACCCGATGCCCCACGACCGGAGGTGAATGGAGAGTTCGCGGCCGGAATTGTGGGAATTGCTTCCCGCGCATCTGTTTCACTTTCAGGAATCGTTTTAATTGCCCTGAAACAAACCACAACAGAAACAACGCCAAAAATCACGCCGCCAAGCCCCCAACCAGCGAGAACACCTTCTGGCCCCCAACTCTTTCCGATCCAGACGAATGGGATGATCCCCAAGGTCGCCCTGCCCCAGTTGAATGCAGTAGAATAGATCGGGAAACCCAGATTGTTGAAAGCAGCATTCGCCACGAACAACGCGCCGTTGAAAATAAAGCTCCCGGCAACAAAGTAACAAAAGAAGAAAATAAGGTTGGCTGAATCGTTTTCGGCACTGAACGCGTAAACAATCCACTGGGCAGTCAGGGCAAGAAGTGCCCACATTATAACGCAGTATATTAATGCGAAGATCAGGCTGTCACGCATGGCAGAATTGACCCTGTCCAATCGGCCAGCACCCAGGTTTTGACTCAGGATAGGACCTACAGCTCCTGAAAGCGAAAATACCGCGGCGAATGCCAACGGCATCAAACGGCCAACAATTGCCCAGCCGGCGACCGCATCATCGCCAAACTCGGAGATTACTGAGGTGACATAGGCGTTTCCAACCGGTGTCGCAATTTGGGTGAGTACAGCAGGAACGGCGATGATCATGAAAGGCTTGAGCGTTTTGAACAGCCACGCAATATCGGGAAGCTCCACCATCTTGTGAACAACGAGAATACCGTGAAGACCCACGCACATCAAAATGATGCGAATGAATAAAATTGCCCATGCTGCGCCATGTATGCCCAAATCAAACCCGAAGATAAAAATCGGATCGAGGATCAGTGCTGCAAACCCTGCTGACAAGGTCACATACATAGAGCGCTTTGCATCACCTTGCGCGCGCAGTAGTGCAGAAGACGCCATACCGATTGCCAAAAGCGGAAATGATAAAACCGCAATTTGCATGAATTCCTTGGACAGTTGATGCGTTCGTCCGGTCGCGCCTAATAAGTCAAGGGCAAGTGGCAGGAGAGGAATAATCGCAACCACAGATAGAATACCGACTGCTAACATTACAATCAGCGCAGATCCGGCATTCTTGCGAGCTGCCTCACGATCCCCTAATCCTATTGCTTTCGCTGTGATAGCGGTGGCTGCGATCGAAAATCCAATGGAAAGCGAGACCATGAAAAACATGATTGTCGAAGCAAAACCGACCGCTGCCGCAAGTTCCTGCTCTCCCAGAAGTGAGATATAGAACAGGTTCACTACATCCACGAAAAAGATGGATATCAATCCAACCGCACCCGTTGATGTCATCGTCAAAACATGACGCATCGTCGAGCCTTCGGTAAAAACCGCTTTCTGTTTGGAAGAAATTTCTGTCGCCATCTTTAGGTAGCTGCTTCTTGTTCGCGATTAGCTTCTGCTACCATTTCACGGGACCGATCATCCAATGCTTCTGCATCATGAGTCGGTTGCACCAGAGGTTCTGGCTGCACTGGTTTGGTATGCAATTTGTCAGACCCAGCGTAAATGCCTTCACGATACTGGAGGAGTAACCGCTCGTGGTCGAGTTTGCGAATATCTTCGATGATGGCATCCGCTTCCTCTGGCGCACGATCCAGACCCAACAACATTTGTTTTCCCAGCAGCAGAGCCGATTCAAACGTCTCTCGTGTATGGAATTTTACGGGCTTGTCCATCAACTGAAGCGTATGCGGGCGGTCCACCGCACGAGCATAAATCGGTTTATCCGGGAATTCGCTCGAAACGAGATCGATGATGCGGTTGGTGACTTCAGGAATGTGTGTACAAACACAAATCATTTTACAATCCCGGATACCCGCAGAAACGAGAACATCTTTCCTGCTCCCGTCGCCGAAAAATATCCTGAAGCCGAACTTTGAGGCCTGCTTGATCACCTGCGGATTGTTGTCGATAACAGTGACGTCTTCGCCTGCAGCCAAAAGTGCCTGTGACGCAACCTGCCCGATCCTTGAAAACCCGATCATCAAAACCGGAGACAAGGACACATCATTGAAGTCCTCTTCCATCGATTCTTCAACGTTGAGATATTCAATCAGTTTACCCGCGAGCCAAACGGCCAGCGGCGTAAGCGCCATGGACAAGATAACCATCGCGATCAGGAAAGACGTCGTGTTGCTTCCGAGAATGAAATTCTGGGACGCGGCAGCAAAGATGACAAATCCGAATTCGCCGTGTTGCGAAAGCATGGCTGCGGTTCGAATGGATTCATTATTGTCTGAACCGAACAAACGACATGCGGTAAAAATCATCACTGATTTGATCAGCATCGCGCCGATGACCAATGCGACTATGGCCAGCCATTGAGACTGCAATACTCCGATATCAAGCGACAGCCCAACCGCTATGAAAAACAAGCCAAGCAGTATGCCGCGGAACGGTTCGATATTGGCTTCAAGTTCATGTTTGTAGGATGATTCAGCCAGCAACACGCCCGCAAGGAATGAACCGAGCGCCATGGACAAACCCGCCGACTGCATGAGCATCGCGGAACCAAAAACCACCAGCAATGCCGTTGCAATCATCGCTTCCTGTGCACCGGTACGCGCAATAATTCCCAAAAGCGGATTAAGGACATAGCGTCCCGCCAACACAACCGCGGCGATGGCACCGATTGCGGTGAAAAACGGCACCCAGCTGTTACTCTGCTCCAAGGTGTATCCGAACAACGGTAGAACCGCGAGCATCGGAATGATGGCCAAATCCTGGAACAAAAGGATTGAAAATGTCTTTCGACCATATGGCGTGTTCGTTTCTCCACGGGATTCCATCAATTGCAGCGCAAAGGCAGTCGACGATAGCGCCAGGCCAAATCCGGCAACAATCGCCAAATTCCAATTTCCGGTTATGAACCAGGCAAAAAGGGTCAGTGCTATGCCGCAAAGGAAGACCTGCGTGGAACCCAGTCCCAAGATATCCCGCCGCATTGACCAAAGCCGTGATGGGTTCATCTCCAATCCAACGATAAACAAGAGGAAAACAATGCCGAGCTCTGCAAAATGCAGAATATCCTCTCCATTGTTAATGACACTCAGAAGAGGTCCGAGCAAAACGCCGATCGCCAGGTACCCCAGGACTGTGCCCAAACCGATTTTCTTGAAGATCGGTGCAGCGACGACGGCACCTCCCAACAATATCACTGCCTGGGTATAAATTTCGGGGGTCGCAGTCGCCATAGAGGGTTTCCTGAATGGTGTTCAAATCAAAGCAAGCGCAATAGCTTGCATGCGATCATATTGAAGCCTATGTGTCTCATTAACAACATAAACTTGTAGGTTTTATGTTTCTCACTCAAATGGATGACAATGAACAAACTTGAAACTCTTGAAGCGGATGCCGCCGAACTTGTTAAGAAAGCGCGTAACGCGGGTGCCGATGCCTGCGATGTAGTGGTTGCAAAAAGTGCCTCCCATTCTGTGTCTGTACGAGACGGTCACACCGAGAACTCCAACCGGTCTGAAAATGATCAAATCAGCATTCGGGTTTTCTGCGGCAAACAGGTCGCGAGTGTTACCGCCAATAGCAAGACCGACCCTGATAAACTGGCTGAACGAGCAGTTGCAATGGCAAAAGTCTCACCTGAGGATCCGTATCAGGGTCTGGCAAGCAAAGATGATTTATACGACACAGGCAAGTTTGATGATATCTACAATTCTCTTGAGCTGATTGACGCTACAGAACCCGATACCAGTCGATTGGAGCAGAACGCGCTTGATTGTGAGGCTGCAGGGTTGAGCGTCGCGAATGTATCGAAGTCAATGGGCGCAGGGGCAAGCTGGTCCCGTTCAGGTTTCGTACTTGCAACATCCACCGGCTTTATTGGCAGTTTCGAACGGTCCGGCTTCTCCATCTCAGCGTCCATGGTTGCTGGTGAAGGAACCGGCATGGAACGTGACTATGACTTTGATTCTGCAATACATCAGTCCGATCTGAAATCTCCCGAGGAAATAGGCAGAAGTGCTGGCGAAAAAGTGGTCAAAAGAGTTGGTCCTCGTCAGGTCAAGTCTGGTGCTTATCCGGTGGTTTTTGATCCCAGAATTTCAAGCGGCATCGTCGGCACGCTGATGGGCGCAATCAATGGGAGTTCGATTGCAAGAAAAACCAGCTTCTTGCGAGAATGCATGAATGAGCAGGTTACCGCGAAGGGTGTGAATGTAGTTGACGACCCATTGATGAAACGGAGGATGGGTTCCAAGATTTTTGACGGCGAAGGAATAGCCACTGAAAAACTGCAGTTTGTCGAAGATGGCGTTCTGCAGCAATGGGTCCTTGATGGTGCTACTGCGCGTGAGCTTGGCTTGGAATCAAACGGGCGCGCTGCGCGCGGCGGTACGGGCACACATCCATCGACAACCAATTGCTATCTTGAAAATGGCACGCAATCACCTGAGGAAATCATCGCAGATATCAAAGAAGGATTGTATCTGACCGAGACAATCGGGCATGGCATCAATATGGTCACTGGTGACTATTCAAAAGGTGCTGCCGGATACTGGATCATCGATGGTGAGATTGCTTTTCCTGTTGCCGAGATCACTGTAGCAGGCAATCTCAAGGAAATGTTCTTGAACATGACGCCTGCCAATGATCTGGAATTTAGGTACGGAACCAATGCGCCGACCCTACTCATTGATGGAATGACTATTGGCGGAAACTAGGCTACATACGCACTCTTCCGCCGACCTCAATCTTCTGATCAAGCTCGCCAAAGACGCTGGCGAGATCGGAATGAAGTATTTCAAGGCTAAAAATGAAGTCTGGTATAAATCCGGCAATTCTCCAGTTTCTCAGGCAGACCACGAGATCGATGACTTTTTACGCTATGAGTTTTCTCAGCACCGTCCCGATTATGGATGGCTTTCTGAAGAAACTGAAGATGATACGGAGCGCCTGAACCGTAGACGCGTTGCCATTGTTGATCCGATTGATGGCACTCGAGGTTTCATCAACGGGTCGCGGCAATGGTGCATATCTGCGGCCATTGTCGAAGACGGCAGACCTACGGAAGCTGTTCTTCATTGCCCTGCATTGGGCGAAACATTTGCTGCCAGTAGCGTGGATGGGTTGGTTCTGGAGAATGTGAGTTCAAAATCGCGATCTGCAGAAAACACACCGCTGGTTACAGGCTCGAAAAAGCTGATCGAGACTATCGAGGCACTTAATGAACGCCCTTTTCAAACTGTTCCGTTTATCCCATCCCTAGCTTACCGATTGGCAATGGTGGCCGCCGGGCAACTGGATGGTGCGTTTGCCCGTGCAGGAGCATGCGAGTGGGATGTGGTGGCTGCTGATCTCATTTTGGAAAGTGCTGGATGCAAGCTGACCGACGCCAACGGCGAAGAATTGATTTATAACAAATCGAAGGTCGGGTCGCCGGCCCTTGTTGCAGCCCACAGCAGTCATCATCATCACATCTTGGGACTTGCGAAATCCAGCGGGATTCTTCATTAGTCTGCTAGAAATAGGCTACGCATTACAGGGAGCTATTGTTTGCGATGAGCGAGTCCGATAAACCCACACAATTATTACACCTGGTTTTTGGCGGAGAACTTGTGGACCTCGAGCACACCGATTTCCGCAATCTTGATGAACTCGATATTGTCGGTGTTTTTCCAAATTATGAAACTGCGCAACGCGCTTGGAAAGCAAAAGCCCAGTCAACGGTTGATAACGCACATATGCGGTATTTTATCGTGCACATGCATAAGCTGTTGGATCCAGATGGCGACGGCAAATTCGGCTAAAAGTCACCTGAGTTAAGCCCCTAAGGCAGGCAGTGTATGGCAACATCTGATCAACCGGTTAAAAGGCGTCGGAACAAACGACGCCAAAAACAATTTACAAAGAGCCTGATGCAAAACCGTGTAACGGTCGCGATATTGTCGCGCCTGGCAATCTGGTATCTGAAGCTCGTTGTCAGAACAAACAAACTGGTTGTTGAGCCCGAGAATGCAATCGATCTGGTGACACCGGAATTGCCTGTCATTGTGGGCGTTTGGCATGGCCAGCATGTTTTGATGCCAGCACTTCCCATCGGCCTTAATGCCGCTGCAATGATCTCGCGTAATTTCGACGGCGAAGTGACCGCGAGAATAGTTGAACATTTTGGCAATCAGACCATCCGCGCGTCCGGCGGCCGTGAACCCTCTGCGACTCTCAAAAAAGGTGGAATGATCGGGTTTCTGGAGATGCTTCGGGCGTTGGAGAACGGTGAAAATGTTGTCCAAACCGCCGATATTCCAAAAGGTATTTCACGGCGTGTTGGCTTGGGTATCGTGCAATTGGCAAAACGCTCCGGGGCACCGATTGTTCCACTTGCAATCGCCTCAAGCCGTCGTCATGTCTTTGAAAAATCGTGGGACAAGACTGCAATGAACATGCCATTTGGCACAACGGGAATTTGTGTTGAAGAGCTGGTTCATGTATCACCGGATGCAGATGATGATGCTGTCGAGGCAGCGAGAAACTTGCTTGAGGAGCGTATGAACAAGGCGACCAAACGTGCTTATGCGCTGACCGGGAACCCGGAATGAACACGCTGTTCACCCGTGTAGCGCTCAAGACCTATCGGGCGATCGGCCTGGCAGTGTATCCCTTTATGGGGCCCTTGCTGAGATTCCGGGCTTCACGGGGCAAGGAAGACCGCAAACGCAGATATGAACGCTACGGTTATCCGAGCGCTGACAAGCCTTCTGGTCCGATGATTTGGTTTCATGCAGCCAGTGTCGGGGAATCGATGGCGATACTCCCGTTAATCGAGCATGTGAACGGTCTAGGCATCAATACGATCATTACGACCGGAACCGTGACCTCCGCCCAGATTGTGCGCAAGCGCTTGCCGCCTAGTTCGTTCCACCAATATGTTCCACTTGATTTGAAACCGGCACTTGAGCGTTTTCTTGATCACTGGAGACCTGATGTAGCAATTTTCACAGAGTCAGAGATCTGGCCAATGACATTGCTCGAACTGGCGAACCGTAAAATTCCGCGCATTCTTGTAAATGCCAGAATGTCTGATCGCTCATACAAGCGCTGGAAAAATGCATCCGGCCTTGCGGAAAGTCTGTTTGATACATTTTCACATGTTATCGCCCAGTCACAACTGGATGGTGACCGGTTCAGTGATCTCGGTGCACGACCAGTAAACATTTCAGGGAACCTAAAGGTTGATACCGGTGGTCTTCCATTTGATGACAGGGAACTAAAGCGCATTGCTGCACGCATCGGCAATCGACCATGCTGGGTGGCGGCAAGCACCCATGAGGGTGAAGAAGAAGCAATAGGGAAAATCCATCTCTTTTTGAAAAACCGGATGCCGGATCTTCTGACTATTGTTGTGCCCCGTCATCCAGACCGCGCACCGGGACTAGTCGCCTTATTGAGGGAAAATGGCCTTGGTGTTTCGCAGCGCAGTCAAAATGAGGCCATTGACGCCAAGACTGATATCTACATGGGCGATACAATGGGAGAGATGGGGCTCTATCTAAGGCTTGCACAGGTTGCATTTGTTGGCAAAAGCCTGAAAGCACAAGGCGGACAGAACCCACTTGAACCTGCAATGACCGGAACTCCAATCATCTCGGGACAGGCAGTCCAGAATTTCCGGGATGCGTATTCCAGCCTTTTGGAAGCGGACGCTGTCCGCCTGGTTGCAGACGAAAAGATGCTTGCAGCCAATCTCGAGTATCTGCTCAAAAACCCTGCTGAACGGGCCAAGATGGCAGCAAATGCCCAAAAGACACTGGAGGAAATGCGCGGTGCGCTGAACAAGACCGTGCACATTCTCGATTCCTACCTCTTTCCGCTTACCATCAAGCGTGATCTGGAAAGTCTGAACAATGGCACTGGATGAAGCCCCTCCGTTTTGGTGGCGCAATCCCGGATGGTTGGCTTTGTTGGCTGCCCCTGTCGGGTTTGTATACGGGCGCATCGCTGCAGCGAGAATGGAGCGGCAACCCACCTACGCTGCCAAAGTGCCAGTCATCTGCGTGGGTAATTTTGTTGTCGGCGGGGGCGGTAAAACACCAACAGTTCAACTGCTTTTGAAATATCTGCTTTCCAAAGGCATGCGCCCGGGGGTCTTGTCCCGAGGTCATGGTGGCGCAATCAGCACACCAACTTTGGTCAATCTTGAGCGACACAATGCCCACGATGTGGGAGATGAACCTTTGCTTCATGCGGAACTTGCAAAAACAGTTATTGCGACAGACCGGCCGAAAGGTGCCACTGTACTGGAAGAAGAAGGCTGCGATATAATTGTCATGGATGACGGATTTCAGAACCCGTCATTGCATAAGGACTACAATCTCGTTGTCGTGGATACGAAACGGGGGCTTGGCAACAGATTTGCAGTTCCCGCTGGTCCATTGCGCGCACCACTCAAGCGGCAAATGATCCACGCAGATTCAGTATTCCTGATTGGTGACTATGAACGGGGAAACCGCGTAGTCCGCCATGCGGCCCGTGCAGCCAAGCCGATTTACAACGCTAGCGTGAAAGTAAAAAACAAAAAACGCTTCAAGGACATGCAGGTTCTGGCATTTGCCGGTATCGCGGACCCTTCAAAGTTCTTTGATACCGTTGAACGTGTTGGCGCAGTGATCAAGGACAAACAGGGTTTTGGTGACCATCATGTTTTTCTTGAAGACGAATGCAAAGACATATTGGAGCGCGCGCGCGAAGGCCAGCTGGAACTCGTCACGACAACCAAAGATCATGTCCGCCTCAAGAACATGGGCGATGCCCAAAACAAGGTTGCAGATCTTGCCATACCGGTTGAGATTGATCTGGTCCCGGATAATCCAAGCATGCTGGACATTATTTTGAGAACGACAACCAAACGGTTTGATGAGAGAAAGCTTCGCGCAAAAAAGTCTGGTTAGCTTTCTTCAACCTATTGTGTAGCAGGCCCCAAAGTGACGATAGTTGGTTCCACTGACAAGAGTTCCCGTGCCATGCGATTAACATCATCCAGTGTCACCGCATCAATCTGTTCTATACGGTTGTCGATATAGTCAATCCCGAGGTTTTCTGTCTGCAGTGCAACCAGAACCCGGGCGATCTTGCCGGACGTGTCGAGATTACTGATCGCATAAGCGCCGGCAACATATTTCTTTGCCTTGTCGAGTTCATCCTGGGTTACACCATTCTCAACCATCCGCGCGAACTCCTTCTTAAGCACGTCCAACGCCTCGTCCTTGTTCTCTGCGCGAGTTGAGGTGCCCGCAATCAAATAATTGGACTGTCCGCGCGTCACAATGCTTGATGAGACCCCGTAGGCGAGACCCCGTTTCTCGCGAACTTCAGTATAGAGTCTGGACGAGAATGTGCCTCCGCCAAGAATATGGTTCATCAAGTGCGCAGCGAAAAAGTCGGGATCATCACGGCTCAAACCTTTAAATACAAGCGAAATTGAAGCATTCGGCACTGCCATATCAATGCTTTCCACGACTCCTAGTTGGGGCTCGACTAACGGGATGGTTCGGAGATTTGCTTCTTTCGGCAAACCACCGAATGTCTTGTCCAACAGTGACGACAATTCATCTACACTTATTGCGCCGACAACACCAACCTTTACAGTCCCGGATGAGAAAATATTGCGGTGCATGGCGACAATATCTTCACGTGTGATCGCGTCGATTGACGCCTCATTTCCCTGGCTTGGGCGCGCATAAGGATGATCAAGGAAAATCGTTTCCCGCAATTTTATACCTGCAATCGCTGATGGGTCGGCTTTCGCACGTATGATCGAGTTTCGTATCGCATCCCGCATGCGCTCAATAGCATCTTCATCAAATCTAGGCTCGCTGAGCGCGAGACGCAACATGTCGAAAGCGACTTCTCTATCATCACGAATGGTGCGCAAAGAGCCTGAAAAGCGGTCGCCGCCAGCGGAAAAGCCGATGCTGATGCCAAGCTCCTCGAGCTTGGCTCTAAATGCAGAACTATCGAGGTCACCTGCACCTTCATCAAGAAGTGCTGATAACAAGCGGACTGTACCCTCCTTGCCGTCAGGGTCTTGTGTGACACCGCCTTCAAATGCGAACGAAACCGCAATAATCGGCAGCGTGTAATCTTCCACCAGAAGCGCCTCGATGCCGGCTTTGGATTTTACTTCCTGAATGTCGATTGCATGCGCAAATGTTGCAAATGTTGCGACTGTCAAAAACGCCAGGAGTGCGTTGACGCGATAAAGTACTGTCATGACGTTCATTTGCTCAGCCTTTCTTTGGCAACAAATAGCTGGTTACTGCGCGGTCGCGAAGCAGGTATTTTTTGGCAACAGCGTTTACATCATCAACACTTACCCGTTTCAGACGATCTTCCCACTCAGTCACATCCGTGACCTTGCCTCCGATGCTCAGAACGGAGCCAAAAATTCGGGCCAGAGTGACCTGGCTGTCACGGCTGAAAATTGCTGTTTTGAGAAAAGAATTTCGGGCCCGGTCCAATTCTTCCTGATTGACGCCCTCTTCAAGCATGAGGTCGATCACCTGCTCCATTGCTGTTTCAAGATCTTCAACCGTAGTCTCTCCCCTCGGAGTGGCATAAAGGCCAAAATAACCAGAATCGAGCGCACTTCCCTGATAAAAAGATCCCGCAGAGGTCGCCAACGCTTTATCCAGAACAATATCCTTGTAAATCCGGCTTGTTACCGACTCGCCTAGGATCGCTGCCAGCAAATCAAGTGCTTCCCCCTCATTTGCTTCAGCACGATTGTATGACGGAGCAAGAAACGCGCGACGCCAAACCGGGTTGGTTACGCGTTCATCAGAATAACGCAGTTCTTTTGCAACGACTGGTTTTGGATCACGAATGCGTTCGCGTTTTGCTTCTGCCAGACTTGCCACAACCTTTCCATAAGTCCGCTCGGCCATCGCCAATACGTTCTCCGGCAACACATCGCCAGCAACGACTACGGTTGCATTCCAAGGCTGATACCACCTTTCATAAAACGCAAGAATGTCTTCGCGCTCCAGTTTGGCAATTTCATGTTCCCAACCAATGATTGGGGTTCCATAAGGATGGTGAACAAATAATGCCGCTTGGGCGAATTCAGACAGGATTGCACCAGGACTATTATCAACCCGTCCACTGCGCTCTTCCAGAATCACATCGCGTTCGGGATAGACGACCTCATCGGACAAAACCAGATTTCTCATCCGGTCTGCCTCGTAAGTCATCATGGTTTCAAGTGCATCTGGAGAAACCTTTTGATAATAGGCGGTATAATCGTAACTGGTAAACGCATTTTCCTGTCCGCCAATTTCCGAAACCGCCGAAGAAAACTCGCCCTGCGGAACAGTCTTTGTACCCTTGAACATCAAATGCTCAAGAAAGTGGGAGATGCCGGATTTACCAACCGGATCATCTGCCGATCCCACTTCATACCAAATCATATGAGTGACAACGGGCGCGCGCCGGTCGGGAATCACTATCAGCCTGGTTCCATTGTCCAACTCGTATTCAGTAACTTCAAGGCCGGAAGATTTGGAAAAAGCAAATGCAGTCGCGACAGAAAAATACAGCGCGGAAAACAAAATCAAAAACGTTCTCACCATATTTGGTTTCCTTCCGTTTTGCCGAGGTTCATGAAACGGCATTCGACATTAACATCGGTATATAAGTCTCAATTCACCAATTGAAATATGCCTATTGATGTATCGCCGAATTGCCGCAGGTCGCACAATTCAAAGCTGTTCAAACTTTCGGGAAATGCTTTCGAGTGTTCTTCCAAAACAAAAACCGCCTTGGGGTTAAGCCATCCATTTTCAAGTACGCTTTCTGCTGCCCGCTCTCCTAGGGTTTTGCCATATGGCGGGTCTGCGAAGACTAAATCAAATGGTTTCAGATCACCGAGCGTGCCTAGTCGGGTCGCATCTTTTTTCAGAAGGAGTACTTGTTTAGCCAAGTTGAATGCACCAATGTTCTGATTAATGGCCGCAATGGCTTGAGGTGAATTCTCTACAAACACACAATAGTCTGCACCACGCGACAATGCCTCCAGCCCAAGCGCACCGGTTCCTGCAAACAAATCCATCACCCGCAATCCCTCAAAATTCAGGCGATTGTTCAGGATATTAAACAGGCTTTCGCGGATTCGGTCAGTAGTCGGGCGCGTTGAAAGGCCTTTTGGGGCAACCAGCCGATGGCCTCGATACTTGCCTCCCACAACGCGCATTAACGCTTGCCTTTTTTCTTGTTTGCAAAATTTTTCGATGACCTGCGTTTCTGCTGCGTTTGTTTCTGATCGCTGTCTTTTGATGTCGTCAAACGCGAAAGGGTTTCGCTTCGAACGGTCCCGCGCTTCAGTTTTTCTTTCGGCTTGCCTTTTCGCGCCGACTTGTCGCCCGCTTGTTCTGCTGCTTTGGTAGCACTGCGCGCGACTTCGGGTGCGAGATTGATAATCGGCGCATCAAAATCCGCGCCCGAGCGTTCAATCAGAGCTGCTCCCAATTGTTCGCGGAGCATCCGGCTGCGGATTTCACGAATTGCGCCATTTGGCAAATCGCCCAACTGAAAAGGGCCAAAAGAAATACGTATCAGTCGCGTCACATCCAGACCCAAGTGACCGAGCACATTTTTGATTTCGCGGTTTTTACCCTCCCGGAGTGACACACTCAGCCAGGAATTGGTTCCCTGAACATGTTCCAGAGCAGCATCAATGGCACCATAGAGAACACCATCGACCGCAATTCCTTCTTTCAGTTTTTCAAGCTCGGCTTCATCAACCTTGCCATGAACCCGTACACGGTAACGACGCAACCACCCGGTGGTCGGCAATTCCAGCTCACGTGACAAACCGCCATCATTGGTCATCAACAACAGTCCTTCCGTATTGATGTCCAGCCGACCAACAGAAAGAAGACGCGGCAACCCTTCTGGCAGGATTTCAAATACTGTCTTGCGGCCTTCAGGGTCGCGGTTTGTGGTTACAGTCCCAGCTGGTTTGTGGAACAGCCATAGCCTTGTTCTTTCCTTTGCAGAAATCAGGCTTCCATCAACCTCAATTCGATCCTTCAGAGTCACCGTAAAGGCAGGTGTTTCAAGCAGTTTTCCGTTCACCTTTACTCTGCCAGCGGCAATCCAGGTTTCTGCTTCCCTGCGCGAACACAAACCGGCACGGGCCATCCGCTTGGCAATGCGCTCGGGTTTCTCTTCCCCAGTCAAAACAGGATCAGCTGAAACAGATTTGTCATCCGCTCTTTTCGCTTTTGGGCCACGTCTGCTATGCATTGAAACTATCCGTAAATTCTGAATTTGTTGGTGAGCCATAATGGAACGAAAAGCAAGCTATATGGAACTTGCCTTCAAGCAGGCAGAACTTGCAGCTGCCCGCGGTGAAGTGCCGGTTGGCGCCGTTCTGGTTCGCGGCAACAAGGTAGTTGCTGCAGATGGCAATCGTACCATCGAGTTTAAAGACCCGACCGCCCATGCCGAGGTTTTGGTAATCCGGGCTGCTTGCGATGAATTACAAAGCGAACGACTGCCGGACCATGACCTCTACGTAACGCTTGAACCTTGCCCCATGTGTGCGGCGACCATTTCTTTTGCACGCATCCGGCGTTTGTATTTTGGAGCTTTTGACATAAAATCGGGAGCTGTGGAAAATGGCACAAGGTTTTTTGGTCAACCGACATGCCATCACGCACCAGATGTCTATGCCGGACTTATGGAGAGGGAATGCTCAGAAATTCTTAAAACTTTCTTCAGGCAAAAAAGAGAGCCCTAAAGCTTTATCTTTCATGGAAGTTATTGAGTTGGATTCAAAATACCACGTTCGCGATTAATCTCATCCTGAATTCTTTTCTCTTCCAGTTTCTTGATTTCCTCACTGGTGATACCGATATCACCCGCTTCCGCAGTATCCGCGGGCTTACGGTATTCAGCAGGTGGTTCAGTCAAAAACTTGCGCTTTACACCGGTTGAATAAGCCAGTTGCTCGCGGCGACGTTTCGCCTCTGCGCTCTGGCTATTTGCATTTGGATCAACAATCGGAAGTTCCTCAGACGCACGTGTGCTCCGGGCTGTCCTGTAAAGACGTGCAGAATTTTCAATACCCTGCTTTTCGCTTGTCAAATATTCGGTCGGAAGGTTGCCACTGCGTTCATCTGCTTCGGGCGCTGCTTCACGTACCGCAGCAATGCGTTGCTCGGGTGTTTCCGGCCAAGCAGGATCGCCAGCTACCTGCTCAACCTCTGAGCCAGGTGCGGGAAGCGCTCCCTTGTTAGCAGGCATCACCAGATCAGGCCTTGCAGAATAGTCGATCTTTTCACCTTTGTTGGGCGAGATGGAAAACATATTATAAAGTCCGTCCAGGGTCTGCCGTTCATGCGAAACACCCGTACCATAAGTCGTGCCGGATGACGAGCAACCAGCGAGCGTCAACGCCCCCAAACTTAATGCGATTGGCAAGATACGGTTTTTCATGATTGCGTCCTGTCCCGGTTCAGCAAATCTGTTTCGCCGTGTCTGATGACGTTACAATGTGTCAGCATGACGGCCATTTGCGGATAAATACCGCAAAATGGCAGCATTTTCAAGAAACCAGACAGTTGACTCACCAAAGCGTTAACAGGTCAAACAGCAGGGCTGAGGTACAGCTATAACTTACCTTCAATTTCGCGCATTGCTGCAGCATCCCTTGGTGAGATGTCCGGATAATCCGGATCAAAACCGACCTCTGGCAGTACTTTCCAGGATCGTGCACATTTTTGCCCTTCAGCAAGTGCAGGCACTACTGCCACACCGGACACATCATCCAATTCGAAAGCTCCAGATCCCGCCGCATCACCTGTTATAGAGATTGAACTCGTGATGCAGATTTCGGCCAAGTCCTGCCCTTCAATAGAAGCCATTAGATCACCATTGGTGATGTGCACAACTGGCGCAGCCTCAAGCGAAGAACCAATGCGTTTTTCGCGGCGCTCAATTTCAAGAGCGCCGGTGACCACACGTCGTACCGCGCGAATTTTCTTCCATTTCTCCTGCAAAGCCGTGTTCTGCCAGGCTTCTGGCACGTCAGGAAATTGCTCCATATGAACGGAAACATCTTCTGATCCGGCACGGGACTGGAAGCTCTCTTCCATTGTGAATGGCATCATCGGCGCTAGCCAGCGAACCAGATGGTCAAACAACTCGTTCACCACGTAAAGTGCGGCTTTTCGCTTAGCACTCGAAGGCGCATCGCAATAAAGCGCATCCTTGCGGATATCAAAGTAGAAAGACGACAATTCAACCGTCATGAAATTAAAGAGCTGAGCAAAAATACGTTTGAAATCAAAGGCATCATATCCATTTCGCACCACCGCATCTAGCTCATAGAGGCGGTGAAGCATAAGCTGCTCAAGCTCTGGCATATCCTTCAATTCAGGCTTGTCGTCTTCAAAATGTGCGAGATTGCCGAGCATCCAACGAAGCGTGTTGCGCATCTTGCGATAGGCATCGATCGATGTTTTCAAAATCTCAGGGCCGATGCGCAGATCTTCAGAGTAATCCGCAGAGGAAACCCAAAGGCGAAGAATGTCAGCACCTGATTGTTTGATCACCTCTTGCGGCGTTACAACATTGCCGAGGGATTTGGACATTTTCCGTCCTTCCTCATCCATGACAAATCCATGCGTTAGAACAGCATCGTATGGCGCACGTCCGCGTGTACCACAACTTTCCAGCAGTGAAGAGTGGAACCAACCGCGGTGCTGGTCTGAACCTTCCAGGTAAAGATCGGCAGGCCATTTCAGGTCTTCGCGTTCCTCAAGACAAAATGCATGCGTGGAGCCGGAATCAAACCACACATCCAGAATGTCGGTTACCTGCTCCCAGTCAGCCGGATTTTCAACCAGGCCGTCCAGGAATCGCTCTTTCGCACCCTCCTCAAACCAGGCATCCGCCCCTTCTGAATCGAACGATTGCTCAATTCTTTCCATCAACTCATCAGATTTTGCAAAATCAGGACCCGGAATTACTTCATCGGTTACAGGATTTCTGAATACGCATATCGGCACACCCCATGCGCGTTGACGTGAAAGAACCCAATCCGGGCGTTTCTCAATCATGTCGCGCAAACGGTTTTGGCCAGCTGCAGGCACAAAGCGGGTCTCATCAATCGCCGCCAAGGCGGTCTGACGCAGCGTGCCCATATTTGTCTGCGAACCGTCACCCACAACACCGTCCTTGTCCATGTAAACGAACCACTGTGGCGTGTTACGGAAAATGATCGGCTTTTTAGAGCGCCATGAATGCGGATACTCATGCTTCAAACGACCGCGCGCAAACAGGTTGTTCTGACCAATCAGCGCAGTGATGACCTCCTGATTGGCCTTGCCCTTCTTGCCCTTGTCATCGATCACGCGTGCGCCTTCAAAGCCCGGCGCTTCATCGGTATACGATCCATCATCCGCTACCGTGAACGGAATTTTTGAAGAGATGCCTCTTGCTTCGATTTCATTGCGGCGTGCGACCCAGATTTCAAAGTCATCACGACCATGACCGGGAGCTGTATGGACAAAGCCCGTACCCGCATCATCCGTCACATGATCTCCGTCGAGAAGCGGAACATCAAACGAGTAGGCTTCATGAAAGCCACGGAGTGGATGCGCGCAGGTGAAATTTTCAAGTTCCGATCCAAGTACATCACGATGGCGTTTGTATTCTAGTTTTGCCTTCGCAAAACATTCTTCAGCGAGTGCATCAGCAAAGACGAGCCTGTCGCCGGCTTGCGGACCAAAGTCGTTTTCGGCAGCTGTTACTTCGTACAGCCCATATTTGATCTTCGAAGAAAAACAGATCGCACGATTGCCTGGGATAGTCCAAGGCGTTGTAGTCCAGATAACGATTGATGCTCCTAGTAGATCATTGCCATATTCGTCTTCTGTCAAACCAGATTCTCTTAGCAACTCACCAGATCCAAAACTGGAAATCGGAAACTTCACCCAGACGGTATCAGACTCATAATTCTCATATTCAATTTCAGCTTCAGCTAGCGCGGTGCGTTCAACAACTGACCACATGATCGGCTTTGAACCGCGATAAAGCTGCCCTGATTTGGCAAACTTCATCAGTTCCTTTGCGATTTTTGCTTCAGCACGGAAATTCATTGTCTTGTATGGCGTTTCAAAATCACCCTCGACACCAAGACGACGGAACTCTTCCGTTTGCACCCCAATCCAATGATCAGCAAAATCCCGGCACTCCTTGCGGAATTCATTGACCGGTACTTCGTCCTTGTTCTTGCCCTTGGCGCGGTATTGCTCCTCGATTTTCCATTCGATCGGCAGGCCGTGACAGTCCCAACCTGGTACATAGTTTGAATCAAACCCGCGCATCTGGAATGAGCGCGTGATCATGTCTTTCAGGATTTTGTTGAGCGCATGGCCGATATGCAAATTGCCGTTCGCATATGGCGGGCCGTCATGCAGTACATATTTCGGCCTGCCTTTCGATTGCTCACGAAGCTTTTTGTAAAGCTGCTTCTTGTCCCATTGCGCAATGATTTCGGGCTCTTTCTTGGGCAAGCCAGCTCTCATCGGGAATTCGGTTTGCGGCAAAAAGAGTGTCTTTGAATAATCGCGTTCAGATGCGTTTTCGTCGGTCATGGATCATCACAATGTTGGTCTGCAATTGGCAGACAGGATACGGTATTTGGTTCTGAGAGTTACCCTGTTCAAGGCCATAGGGCTAGCCATTCCCGGAACTCTGCGTCACGCAGCGTCCGGGCCAATAATTCGTATGATGGAGTGTATGCTTGTCATGTCTTCCATTACATCTGTCTACACGAATCGGGCGTGAACAATCAACTGTGAATGACAGGCCAAAGCCCTTGCTCAGGTCCGAGCGTTCCGAGATGGGCGCTCGCCTCTTCGCTATCCTTGTCCATTTGCTCAACAAGCGCTTCCGCACTGTCGAATTTCTCTTCGCCCCGCAGCCAACTTTCGAGATAGATCGTGATTTCCTGATCGTACAAGTCTCCTGAAAAATCGAAGATGAACGTCTCAAGCAGCACTTCCCCATTGTCAAAGGTCGGACGGCGGCCATAACTGGCAACACCTTCTTTCAGTGTACCATCAGCTAGCTTCGCGCGGACAGCGTAAATACCATGAGCCAATGTTGCTTCCGGCGGCAAGGAGATATTGGCTGTGGGGTATCCCAGGGTCCGCCCAAGTTGCGCACCTTTCACGACCTTTCCCGAAACCCTACAGCTATACCCCAATAGAGCATTTGCTTCTGCGAGTTCACCAGTCGCTAGACATTCACGGATACGACTAGAGGAGACGACATCTCCTCCTTCGTCACTGAATGCAGTCACAATGGTTGCAGAAAACCCATGTTCTTCGCCGGCCTGCATCAGGAATTTCGGACTGCCCTCTCGGCCCTTCCCAAAATGAAAATCATACCCTGTTACCACGTGGGAAACGCCGAATTGCCTGACCAGCAATTCGCTGACGAATTCAGCTGCAGGAGTTGAAGACAAGTTACCATCGAAGGGATGCTCAACCACACAATCAAACCCCATAGATCCAAGAAGCTCTGCCTTTGTCTTCGCATCGGTCAATCGAAACACTGGCGCATCCGGCTTGAAAAACGTCCTGGGATGCGGTTCGAAAGTCAGTACTGTCGCGGGAACACCGTTCGCTTTTGCGAGATTTACCGCCTGCGATAAAACCGATTGATGCCCGCGATGGACACCATCGAAATTTCCAATCGCAACGACCCCGCCTTTGAGGGCGTCGGGGAAATCAGTCAGCGATTGTATGCGCAAAAAACTCATGAGTTGTGGATGCCAAAATCCTGTTTACCAGACAAGTGTTTTGATCCAGTGTTGCGGAGCGGCCTTGTTTTCTTCCAAAAACACGTGGAGCTTTTCTGTATCTACCTCTCCTGCAGTATAGTCAGCCGCGTGGATGCCATTCGTGATAAATAGGGCGTCCACAGTGTTGTCTGCAGCCCCTTTGATATCCGTCGGCAGACCGTCGCCAATTGCCAACACTTTGGACCGCTCTATCGACTTATCTGCAATGCGCTCGGCATGTTCCAGCGCAACATCGTAAATCGGTGCGTAGGGCTTTCCGACAATCCGGGTTTCTCCGCCAAGCTTGTCATATTCACGGGCAAGCGCGCCGGCACACCACAATAGCCGATCGACAACTTCCACCACGATATCCGGATTGGCGCAAATGAAGGGAAGTTTGTGCCCGATATAGGTTTTGAACCGTTTGACATATTCTTCAGGATGCTCGTTATAATCATCAAACAACCCGGTGCATACAATTCCCGAGGCGTTTTCTGGCGACGCAAATTCCACATCAAGACCGTCATACAAAGCATAGTCGCGGTCTGGTCCGATATGATACACTGGACCGTCCAGTTGCTGAATGAGCGCACGGGTAACATCACCGGAAGTCACCAGTTCATCAAAGACACCATCAGGACAGTTCATGTTAGCCAATTGTTTGAGCACCGGTCCCTGAGGTCTCGGCGCATTCGTGATCATTACGACCGGGACGCCCGCTTCACGCGCTTTTGTCAGTGCATTTGCAGCATCACTCCAAATCGCCTTGCCATTATGCAGCACACCCCAAACATCACAGAGAATACAATCATACTGGTCGATGATCTGGCTTAGTCCAGTGATAGGATTGGGAGAAGACATAGGGATAATTCCGGTCTGATTGAACCGCGCCCTAACTCGCACAATTTCCCGCTAATCTCAATGCCAAGACTGGCATGAATTCTGCATCTGCTTTTAAACTGAAGGGGACAAGATGATTTCTTCATCAGATGATCGCATCAAGGGGCGAAATGGGCAAAACGAGAGTAACAATTTTTCTAACTTGCGGTGCGCTCATAGCCATGGCGCTGATGCAATTTAATATCCCACTCGCTCTAGAACATTTTGAAAAAAATACCGTCATTCAATTCATAGCCGTAACAAGCTTTCTTGTCGCTGTAATTGCGGTTTGGCGCCTAAACAGAGTGGAACGACGATTACAAGCCCTGCAAATTGGCCTAGACCAGTTTGAACGACGCGTCCAGAAAAAAGCCGATAGCTCAACACTGCTCCCCCCTGACACCTATCTGGGGGCCAATGGGTTTTCACTTCCTGATCCCGCCAATGCAATTGTCCATCATGAACAACCTCCTCTAACCCGATTTGACTTTGATGATCCGTTACGGCCAACGGCCCGCGAACAACAAAACAATGTGGTGCCGTTTCTTCGCCTTGTGAAGAAGAACGATCCGAGCCTTTCTGCAAGCGAGAAAACTACCGATTCTCCTGATGTTGATGAAGCCTCATTTCATTTGCGTTTGGAGCCTATTGTTAACCTGGAGACGCGTGCGGCACATGCCTTCAATCTTGTTCCCGGCTACATCCAGAAAGATGGCAACTTCCTTACGCTGGATGCAGCACGAAGGACGTCGGGGCAAAACCTTTCGGAAGCGAAAACTGACTTAAAAGTTCTGCGATACGGGATAGCCTTGGTCCAATCTCTTCAGCAGCGGTCTGAAAACTTAAAATTCTATCTGCCGGTTTCCGGCGCCGTCCTTTCAGATTCTGATCTATTCGCTGCATTTATTTTGTCACTCAAACGAAATGCCAAACTCTCAGACAATTTGATTCTTGGGCTGGACCAGACATGTTTTTCATCCCTAAAGCCCGCAGATCAAAACCGCTTTTTCGAAATTTCGGAACTGGGTTTCAAGATGGCATTGCGCAGAT
>JASJDO010000190.1 GCA_030065115.1 Rhizobiaceae bacterium
CATTTCTTTGTTGCTGGAGATTGAGTTTGACCGTAGCCACCCTGCCTGATCGCTCGATCATAGAGATTGGCGGTGATGAAGCCGAAACATTTTTGGACAACATCCTGACATGCAAAGTCATTGGCCTGGAAACCGGCGAGGCAAGCTTCGGCGCACTGCTTACGCCGCAAGGAAAAATTCTCTTCGACTTTTTTCTGATCAAAACAAACGAAGGTTACTGGATCGACACCGCAAGCGAGCTTGTTGACGAGCTTATTAAACGCCTGATGTTTTACCGTCTGCGTGCCAAAGTTTCACTTTCCAAGGTAGAAAACATTGTCGTTGAGGCTTACTGGAATTCCTCCGAGCCGCCAAAGGGAAGCCTCATCATACAAGACCCACGACATTCTGACTTGGGATGGCGTGTTTACGATGAAAGCGTTGCTCAAGGAGAAACCCATGCCTATCTCGAACATCGGATAGATTTGGGCATACCTGAAGGCGGAATGGATTTTCAATATGGTGACGCATATCCGCACGAGGTGTTGATGGATCAATTTGGTGGCGTCGATTTCAAAAAGGGATGTTACGTTGGACAGGAGGTCGTATCGCGCATGCAACATCGTGGCACCACCAAAAAGCGGGTGATCAAAATTTCTGCCGAGGTCGCTTTTCCGGAAACCGGAACAGATGTGATGGCGGATGGAAAAAATGCAGGCGTTGTGGGGTCTGTCCATCACAAAGCCGGGCTGGCACTTTTGCGACTGGACCGGGTTCATGAAGCTGGCACGGTTGAGGCAGGTGGTGTTTCCCTACACACCCAAATTCCGGATTGGGTCGATTTCACTTGGCCTGAGGCCCGATAGTGGCGAAGGCAGATGCAAACAATCGTGCTTGGCAACGCATGTTATCCGGGCGTCGGCTTGACCTACTCGAGCCCTCGCCGCTTGATGTAGAGATAGATGATATTGCGCATGGTCTCGCCCGTGTGGCGCGGTGGAACGGCCAGACCCATGGCCGGCATGCATTCAGCGTTGCACAGCACTCGGTGATTGTCTGGCAGATATTCCGCAAGCTTTTTCCCAGATCCACCGCTGATGAGGAGCTTCTGGCGCTTTTACACGATGGGCCAGAATATGTGATCGGTGATATGATCTCGCCTTTCAAGGCAGTCTTGGGTGGCGAATATGAAGGGGTGGAAACGCGCCTGCAGGAAGCCATTCACCTGCGTTATTCTCTTCCTGCGAAAACACCTGACAAGTTGAAAGCGAACATCAAACGCGCAGACACTGTGAGCGCCTATTTTGAAGCAACTGAACTGGCCGGGTTCAACCAAACTGAAGCACGCAAGCTGTTTGGAACGCCGCGCGGGTTCACCCTGAAGGAAATCGGGATTCAACCGCTTTCTGCTTCCGCAGCGCAAAAGCTTTTCCTTGATGCTTTTGCAACGATTGAACGCAAGCGGAAAAACAATGACTGATCCGCTACGCATAGAAATTGGCCTTAACGCAGCGATTGTTGCAATAGATGAAGGTAATCCGGCAATACTTCGGGCCACCAGTCAGAGCTCACCCTCACTGGATGCTCTGCCTTACGGACGCTTTGACCCACTTGAACACCGCACAATGGAAGAAGGCCTGCGTGGCCTGGCAGAGGAACAGACCGGATTACGGCCTGGATATGTGGAACAATTATACACGTTTGGGGATCGGGGGCGCGCACCGATTGCAGGAGATGAAAGCCCACATGTGGTCTCTGTCGGATATCTGGCACTCACAAGAAAGCAGGCAGAAGAGGCCGAAAACAGTTCACAATGGCGGAGCTGGTATGAATATTTTCCCTGGGAGGACTGGCGAAACGGTCGCCCTTCCCTTTTGGACGAGGCAATTATTCCAGCCATGCGAACCTGGTCTGCCAATGGTCAAAAATCTGGCGTCTCCCACAGCCTTGATCCCCAATCCCGAGTGCGAATTGCTTTCGGGTTGGATGGTGCCAATTGGGAGGACGAACTGGTACTGGACAGATATGAACTGCTTTATTCAGCAGGCCTGATTTCTGAAGCGGTCGCTGACGGGCGCATCAAGGAAACCGTTCATCCCAACCCACCTGGCCATTCAATGGTGCACGACCATCGGCGCATTCTAGCGACAGCGATAGCCAGATTGCGTGGGAAGCTTAAATACAGGCCAGTTATATTCGAACTGATGCCGGACACGTTTACGCTTTTCGATTTGCAACGAACCGTGGAGAGTATTTTTGGCCGAAGCGTCCACAAACAGAATTTTCGGCGTCTGGTGGAAAATGCACAATTGGTGGAGCCAACCGGCGCTCACCAGCAATCTACCGGCGGCCGCCCAGCAGCGCTGTTCCGATTCAGAACTGACATCTTGAAAGAACGCCCTGCCCCCGGATTGAAAGTGGGGCGGGGTTAAATGACGCTCTGGATAGCATGAGGCCGCGTGTATGATTTGAGCCCAAAGAAGATTAGATTTTGTTATCGATATCAGAATAATTCCGAGAAAATTTGATCTTGGCGTTGGCTTTTCAATTGAGCAGTGTGTACTCCGGTAATCATGCAAATAGAAATCACACTCAGGCAAGATAAAACTAAATCCTATTCTGCAACCGATTTGGGTTTTCTACTTCATAAACACCCTGCCCATATGCATGAGCGGGATACCGGTGCAGGTAAAGCGATAATCTTCTATCCTTGCGTATCCGAGGATAAAACTACTTCGGTCCTATATCTAGATATCGACCCAGTCGCGCTCGTTAGAGGCAAGAACCAACAATCTGATGGATTGCTAGCCCAATATGTGAATGACCGCCCTTATGTTGCCAATTCGTTTTTATCCGTAGCTCTTGGGCGTTCTTTTGGACAGTCAATGTCTGGTAAATCCAAAGAGCGTCAGGAGCTGGCTGACACGGAATTGCCATTTGAAGCTAAAGTAACACCTGTTGGTGCTGCAGGTGGTCTGGACACAATCAAAAGTCTCTTCGAACCTTTGGGCTACAATGTTGAGGCAGAACAACTTGCTGGTGATGAACGCAGAGGTATCTTTGAGCTAAAGATTTCAGGCACGGTTTTGCTGCGTGATCTATTGAACCATCTCTACGTACTGGTTCCTGTATTGGATAACGCAAAACACTATTGGATCGACCGGGAAGAAATCGAGAAACTGCTCGCCAAAGGTGAAGGATGGCTTAAGGATCATCCTGCGAAGGAATTGATTGCCAAGCGTGCGCTGAAGCATCGCCGTGGATTAGCCTTTGAAGCATTGCAGCGATTGGCTGATGCCGATGTACGCGATGAGGCAGATAGCGAACAACAAACTGAGGCTAAAAATACAGAGCAAGAAGCTGATCTTGAGAAACCAATCAGATTGCATGATCTGCGGTTGGATACGGTAGCATCGCTGTTGAAAGACAAGGGTGTCAACAGTGTGCTGGACCTTGGATGTGGTGAAGGCAAGCTTCTTAAGCGGTTAGTGAAGGAACGAAGCTTTAGTAGGTTGGTTGGTGTTGATCCATCTGTTGCGTCCTTGGAAAGAGCTTCAAGTAAACTGCATCTTGACAATGCAGGCGACGCATTGCGTAAGCGTCTGCAACTACAGATGGGTAGTTTAACCTATGCAGATCGTCGTTGGCATGGGTTCGATGCTGCTACACTGGTAGAAGTCATTGAACACATTGATCCTCCTAGATTGCAGTCATTAGCCTTGTCGCTGTTCGGCGATGCAGCTCCCAGGTATGTGGTTATCACCACACCTAATATTGAATATAATGCGCTGTTTGAAGGGATGGAGCCGGGCAAGCTTCGCCATTCAGATCACCGCTTTGAATGGACCAGAAAAGAGTTTGAAGACTGGTGCCAACCAGTAGCCAACGATCATGGGTATACGGTTGAGATTTTACCACTTGGACCGATAGATGAGACACATGGCGCTCCCTCTCAAATGGCTGTTTTTGAGAGGATTTAACAATGAAGTTTTCAATTCCGGATTTTGCTCTAGTAGTTTTAATCGGACCAAGTGGTTCCGGTAAGTCATCTTTTGCCATAAAGCACTTTCTCGATACGGAGATCATTTCATCTGATCATTGCAGGGCTTTGGTTTCTGATGATGAGACAGATCAAAGCTGTACCGCTGATGCGTTTGAGCTTCTGAACCAAATGGCTGCAATACGGCTTCGGAGGCGGAAGCTCACAGTAATCGATGCAACATCTGTCCAACGCGCTGACCGGGCAAAACTAATCGCTTTGGCTCGTAAATACCATGCGCTCCCTGTTGCATTGGTTCTGAATATTGATCCTGAAATTTGCCATGAACGCAATAAGGATAGACCAAATCGAGACTTTGGAATTCATGTGCCGAGAAACCACTCACGCGCTTTAAAACGCGGATTGCGCGGTTTGCATAAGGAAGGGTTTCGGCAAGTTCAAATCATGAGGACACCGGAGGAAGCCGATGCGCTTCAAATTGAACGCACTCCTCTATGGACTGATCAACGAACGTTACAGGGGCCGTTTGACATTATTGGCGATATTCATGGCTGTTTTGATGAACTTAGGGAGCTTCTCAAGAAATTGGGTTATGAGGTCGATCCTTTGCCGGATGAAAATGAAACCTTGTTTTCTGCCAGGCACCCGGAAAATCGACTGGCCTTCTTTGTGGGTGACATCACTGATCGTGGTCCCCGAAATGTCGATTGCCTAAGACTTGTGATGGGGATGTGTGCGGAAGGCTCGGCGCAGTGTGTCATGGGCAATCACGACTTCAAATTGAGCAAATGGCTTAAAGGCAGGAAGGTTCAGCTGAACCATGGTCTAGATTTGACTGCAGCAGAGTTGGAACAAACTTCAGAAACATTTCGGAAAGAAGCGACTGAGTTCATTTACAACCTTCGTTCCCATGCCTGGCTAGCCGATGGCAAACTCGTTGTTGCACATGCTGGCTTGAAGGAAGAAATGCATGGACGTGGCTCTGGCGCTGTCAGAACCTTCGCGATGTTTGGTGAGACCACGGGGGAAATTGACGAATTTGGTTTGCCGGTGCGCCTAGAATGGGCGCGCGAATATAAAGGTGATGCGGACGTAGTCTACGGCCACACACCTGTGTTGGAAGCTGAGTGGCTAAACAATACACTTTGTATTGATACAGGGTGTGTGTTCGGCGGTAAGATGACCGCCTTGCGATGGCCGGAACGTGAGGCGGTATCAGTAGCAGCCGAGAAGCAATATGCCGAACCCGCTAAACCTCTGGATGCAGCAAGCGGACGGTCTGCTCAGCAAGACAATGACC
>JASJDO010000191.1 GCA_030065115.1 Rhizobiaceae bacterium
CCGAAGCGCGCAAGGAAAGCCGCGGCGCGCATGCGCATGAGGATTATCCGGACCGTGATGACAAGAAGTGGCGCAAGCACACGCTTGCAACCGTTGATGCCAAGGGGAAGGTCAAGCTTACCTATCGCGGTGTAAAAACCGATCCGCTGCTCGGCCACAATGAAGGTGGCATTGATCCGAAGAAAATCGCACCAAAGGCAAGGGTGTACTAAGATGGTTGAACTCGCACTCCCGAAAAACTCGACAATCAATGAAGGCAAGACCTGGCCAAAACCGGACGGTGCCACAAACCTGCGCGAATATCGCATCTATCGCTGGAATCCGGATGATGGGCAGAACCCGCGTGTGGACACCTATTTCGTGGACATGGATGATTGCGGGCCGATGGTTCTCGATGGCCTCTTGTGGATCAAGAACAATATCGATCCAACGTTGACCTTGCGTCGTTCCTGCCGTGAAGGGATTTGCGGCTCTTGTGCCATGAACATTGACGGCACCAACACGCTTGCCTGCACCAAGGGCATGGACGAAGTGTCGGGCTCGGTCAAAGTCTATCCGCTGCCGCACATGAAAGTGGTCAAAGACCTTGTGCCGGACATGAACAACTTCTACGCGCAGCATCGCTCCATCCAACCCTGGTTGCAAACCGTTTCCAATCAGCCTCGTACTGAATGGCTGCAGTCTGAAGAAGACCGCGAAAAGCTGGACGGGCTGTACGAATGTATTCTCTGTGCGTGCTGTTCAACCTCATGCCCGTCTTACTGGTGGAATGGTGACCGCTATCTTGGACCGGCAGTTCTGCTGCAGGCCTATCGCTGGTTGATCGACTCGCGTGATGAAGCGACCGGCGAGCGTCTGGATGATCTGGAAGACCCGTTCCGTCTCTATCGTTGTCATACGATCATGAACTGCGCACAGGCCTGTCCAAAAGATCTCAATCCAGCAAAAGCAATTGCAGAAATCAAAAAGATGATGGTCGAGCGCCGGGTTTAGGCGCATTTCCTGATCTCTATTTTTAGTTTTGCGTGTCCTCGCTTCGCTGCAGGCAACGCTGGCGATGAATTGCGCGCAGGCCTTTCCGAACGATATCAACCCGGCCAATGCACTTGCTGAAATCAGGAGGATGATGGTTGGGCGAGCGGTGTGGGTTTACGCAAACCAGTTGGAATTATAGTTCGTTGCTCTTACACTCACTGATATGAGTTTAGTCAGAATCGTTAAAAGCGTTGCCGAGAAAATAAGAACACCGCAGCCAATCAATATTTCGGTTGATGATTGCCCTGTGCCAAGGCTGAACTTGGACGAGATTACAGAAGTGGTGTTCTACAAAAAAGACCTAATGACCACCGATCTAATCTGCGTGGAAATCCATTCAGGCGAGAATTTTACATTTTATCATGAAGAGTGGGATGGCTGGAGAGAGCTCATTGACCAGCTGGAAGAACTATCAGAATTTGACATGGAATGGTATCTCAAGGTCGTTAAGCCAGCATTTGAACCGTGCTTTTACACTGCCTACAAAAAACAAACATGACCAATGCAATCCATCCCCAACTCCCGCTAGACTTCGACCCTGAAATTGTCGCTGGTATTCGGCAACGGTTGGATAATGCACGAAATCAGGGCGTCACTATTCTGTTTGCGATTGAGAGCGGGAGCAGGGCATGGGGCTTTCCCTCGCCGGACAGCGATTATGATTGCCGCTTTGTCTATGTGCGGCCAATATCGGATCATCTTTCATTGCAACCAGATCGCGATGTGATTGAATTTCCGATCGAGTGCGATCTGGACGTGGGTGGATGGGATTTGAAAAAAGCCCTGCTTCTGGCTCTGGGTGGTAACGCAGTCATAGGCGAATGGGCCGATTCTGCGATTTGCTATGAAGAAGTGCCCGAATTTCGTTCTGAAATGAAAGAAACCCTCGATCAGATCATTGAACCGGTACGCGTTTCGCATCACTATCTTGGTCTCGCCCGATCCGGAATCACGCGTCACAACCCGGCTAACGGAGAAATCAAGCTGAAGAAGCTCTTCTACATCCTGCGTCCGCTTGTGGCGCTTCAGTGGATGGAACAACATGGTTTTGCAAAACTGCCGCCGATGGATTTCAACAAGGGGCTCGCGGAGATTGAGCTTGATGCAGAAGTGCGCGAGCTGATTGGTGAATTGCTGGCAATGAAAGCCAAAACCCGCGAGATCGGAACCGGAGAAGTTCCAAAAGTTATTCTTGATTACGTTTCTTTACGGTTCTCATATTTTAATGAGAATGTACCTGCAACATCTTATGATGCGCAGAGTAAGCGGAATCGTACTGCGATTGCGCAAGCGTTTTACGAAAATGCCGTTCGCAGGTTTGACGGTTGAACGCCAGGCCTTATGAGGCCTGTTTGATGTTGTCCACTTGTCGGTCTTCAAAGTCTGGCGTTTGGTGATCACTGACCGTAGCGGTGTTCGAAGCGGTTGAAGCATTTTCTTTCTTGTTTGGCCTGCCAAAGAAAAAGCCCTGTTGGAAATCACAGCCCAGTTCAGCCAGTTTTTCTGCCTGCTCCAGTGTTTCTACGCCCTCACCAACAGTTTTGAGGCCGAGCGATGAAGCGAGGCTCGTTACCGCTTTGATGATTGCGTCGGTGTTTGTGTCGTCGAATGCCAGCTTCTCAACAAATGATCTATCGATTTTGATGCGGTCGACATCAAAGTCCGAGATGTATGACAGGGATGAATAGCCGGTTCCGAAATCATCCAATGCAACGCTGACGCCAATATTCCGCAATTGGCGGATCAGGTGTACGGTCAGTTCTGGATCGTCTGCCAATACGGATTCTGTGATCTCAATTTCCAACCGCCTTGGTGTCAGGCCGGATGAAGCCAGCGCTCCCAACATGGTTTGAATGAATCCCTTTGACTGGAATTGCCTGACAGACACGTTTACAGCGACAGTCCTGTCATCGTCCCAACTCGCGGCTTCAGCGCAGGCTTCACGCAAAACCCACTCACCAATCTCCTTGATGGCGCCAGTCTTTTCTGCAATCGGAATAAAATCGGCGGGTTGAATGGAACCAAGTTCCGGATGATCCCAACGCAGCAAGGCCTCCATGCCGTGAACCGGACTTTCATTTCCAAGTTGTTCATAATAGGAAACGATCGGCTGATACGCGATTGAGAATTGCCCTCTCGTTAAAGCTGATTTTAGTTCGTTCTCCAGTTTGCGAGCGGTCTGTTCCGCCTCATCCATGGATTTTTCAAACTTGTGGTAGGTTGATCGACCAGACGATTTTGCCTTGTACAGCGCAATGTCAGCTTTGTTCGCGAGTTCTGCAACATTCTGGCCGTCGGCAGGTGACAAGACATATCCTATGGACGCGCCGATTTTGATATCATGGTCATTAATTCGGAAAAATGACCCGATTGATCTGACAAGGGTTTCTGCAATAGCTTCGGCTGCAAGATCCAAGTCGTAATTGGCTCTGCGGCGATCATATGCACAAGCGATCGAAAATTCATCGCCACCTATACGGGCGATTGAGAATTCATTTTCACGCTTGAAGCCGGCTTCATTCACTGCTTTACGCATTCTCTCAGCTGCTCCGACCAGAACTTCATCACCCACGGCATGGCCGTATGTGTCGTTGACCATCTTGAAGTGATCCAGATCGACCAACATGAAAATGTAGGAGCGCTCGGCTTTCTGCCATTGGTTTAGCAACTCTCTTTGCGTTGTCCTGTTGACAAGGCCGGTTAGCGCATCGTGCCGCGCCAGATATTTGATATGGCGTTCAGCTTCCACCGCCTGGGTGGCGTCTGCACAGATTCCTCGGTAGCCCTTATACTCGCCATCCTCGTATAGTGGTTTTCCTCGAAGCATGATCCAACGGGTCTTGTTTTCGCGCACATCCTTTACACCCAGGGTCACATTGTTGATTTCTTGCCGCTCGGAAATTTGCTCCATTAGGCGATAGCGTGCATCTGTGCTTTCTTCAATTACAAGATCTTTGACCAGACTTGGCATTGTCTGGGTTTTGTGTTCATCGTGGTTGAATCCGAGCATGTCCATAATCGGCTCAGGAAGACGTTCGGTGTAACCTTCTGCATTGACTTCCCACAACCATTCACTCGATTGAGCTTCGTAGTCCTTGAGCAGCAGATCAATGACTTCGCTTTTCTCTTTGAGATTCTGAGACTTCAAAAATGACTTAAGGTCTGCTTTTGCGCGGTCTCTAACGCTTGCAATGAGACCAAATGTTGCGAGTACAGCAAAAATTGCGATTGTCTTGTCGGTCAGCAAACCAGACTTCAACCACGCTGAATAGGCGACGATTGCATGTATGGTGCCAGCGAGCAGCAACCAAGCGGTTGCGGCTTTGGGGACTCTGATGAGTGCGGCTGCGCCCGCAGATAGAATTCCTGCCATAATTGCTGTAATCAAACCACGTTCTCCGCCGCTCGATATCCCGTAAAAAACAATTACCGGGATGCACCATAACGCAGCCAGCAAGACGGAAGCTCTAATTAATTTGTTTATCGATTCCACCGACCCCGTTGGTACGTGCCCATTTCTCTTGTGGTAGGATTGCTTCATATACGTGGATATCGAAACCCCACAGACCAATAAACACCAGACCATTGCTATCGTATTATATATCGGTTCGTTCGAAAGCAGATTTAGCATCAGGATAATGGCAAATATCATATTGCCCAGCATTATCGGCCGTGTCTGGGAAATGGCTGATTCAACTTGCTGCTTTCGGAATTCGGCAGCATTCGCCGCACTCATTTTTTCTGAGTCGTGCTCCGTTGGAATCAGAAATTCCCAGATTTGGGAAGTAAGCTTTTTTACCTGTCGCAGCATTATGCGGTCCCTGTTGTTCAGGGAAGCTCGCACAGAATTGCTAAACTTCTGTAAATTCAATGAGAAGAGAAGGGCTAGAGACTATTCTATAGTGATAGTCAGTCCTCATTAATCAGAGATATTTACTTTTGAGCGCGTCGCTTGCTGCATTCATGTTTTTCTCCAGCTTGCCAGTATCATCCGAAGAAAATTGCGCGGCGATGTCTGCGACGATGTTGTTTTGAACCGCGTAGTTTGATTTTGCCTGTTTGAGGCCCTTTTCAGTCAGAAACAGTAGTTTCTTTCTGGCATCTTCAGCGCTTGGCTCGCGGGTGATCATGCCCTGTCTC
>JASJDO010000045.1 GCA_030065115.1 Rhizobiaceae bacterium
TTGAACCTGTACCCGAACCATATTTAAAGAGGCGCGCTTCACGGGTCCAAAGGTCCATGATACCGCCCTCATTCACCAGATCATCGCTGACGGACTGAATGAAACAGGCATGCGGCTGCGGATGCTCGTAGGAAGACTTTGATTTTACGAGCTTTCCTGTGAATGGATCCACATAGTGGTGACCTTGCGCGGGACCATCAATTCCATAGGCCCAATTCAGACCAGTGTTGAACCACTGCGGTGAATTGGGTGCCACCATCTGGTTGCAAAGCATGTAGCGAAGTTCGTCATAGAATGCGCGGGCATCTTCTTCAGCGTCAAAATAGCCGCCTTTCCAGCCCCAATAGGTCCATGTTCCAGCCAATCGATCAAAGACCTGACGGGCATCCATTTCAGAGCCGTATTGCTCTTCCTTTGGTAGGTCAACCATCGCTTCCTTGTCGGCCTCGGAGCGCCACAACCAAGACGGAACTGAATTTTCCTCTATTTTCTTCAGAACCTTGGGAACGCCTGCCTTGCGAAAGTATTTTTGCGCAATGATGTCACTGGCAACCTGCGACCAGTTTGCCGGAACATCAATATTCTCCAGTTTGAAAACAACCGAACCATCCGGATTACGAATCTCGCTGGTTGCTTGTCTAAACTCTATTCCCTCGTAAGCGGACTGATTTTCTTTTGTATACCGCCGTTCAATGCGCATCTTTGGTCCCTTTCAATGCTCTTCGCCCCCTTGGCTACCGGCCAATTTTGGACGTGATTCACCCCTGAGCTGTTTCTGATCAGCCCGAACACTACTTCAAACTTTTGCTTGTTGTTCTGCCCCAACAAAACCAGCGTTTTCACGCTGCACCCCGGGCAAGACCCCAATCCCTTGCTGCTTCCTAAAAGAAGCTGGAAAGCTATATCTTGTAGTTAGTCTGGCTGTAAATACTAAATATAGTATTAACAAAAGATTTTCACAACGATATTCGCTTCACATTTTGCGTCATTGCGTTAACAAAAAAACGCAAGAATTCCACATCCAGAATCCCAAGGATTTTGGTAGAAACTCTGTACATATTTTGAAAAGAACCGTCCCTCGTTTTGCAGAAGCATAAGCTTCCCCCCAATCCGCATTCCGGTCCAACGCAATAACACCCGGAGATTAGGCAGACGACAAATTCATCGTCAAGATATTGTCATGCATTTCATGAAAAAAACTACATGTAGTAGTTTGTGTGTGGATTGCGTGGAAAACACTTGAAAAAAAGATTCATATATTTTTCAGATACTTGGCTCGAATTCAGCTGATCGAATGCCTTTGAGGGTATTGAATTTTTAACAATTTGCGGACTCTGCGATTCTTTCTTTCACAACCGGGTAAATGCCTCCGAATCAGTGTCATCGAAAAGCTTCCCCTTGTCCAGGCGATTCCAACCGTCTTGAAGCAGCAAGCCGCCACAAACGCGGGCATCTTGGAAACTATGCTTAACAAAGCCTTGAAACTTATAGGATTATTCGAGCAGTAGAAAACTGTTTTTAAACAATTTTGCCTTAGTGTCCGCCTCAATATCAGTTGAACAGGCCCCTCCAATGTCGCACAAATTTCTCAGCAATATAGAAGGCAATATTGCCGTTACGTCCGCCCTTCTGATTGTACCAATCATGCTTTCAATAGGTTCCGCTGTCGACTACACCGGATATAGCCGCAAACAATCACAACTCAAAAATGCTGTAGACGCAGCGATTCTGTCGATTGGCAATGACGCGCTGCAAAAAACAAACGGCGAACTCACTGTTGATGCCAAGGAGTTCCTTAAGGCAAACCTCGCACCAGAAGACTACAATGCGATCTCAAGTGTGGCGCTCCAAGTTTTGGACGACCGCACTCGTTTCAGACTGGTCGCCGATTCATCCTATGACACTGCTTTTATGAGAATCGCGGGATATAACCAGCTTGATTATCAAGTCGCATCCACAATCAACCTGTCCGGCGGCGATTTTGAAGTTGTCATGGTTCTTGATTCGACCAACTCAATGTCGCTTGACGGCAAAATGGGAGCATTGAAATCCGCTGCTAATGATTTTGTGGACGATCTATCGGTGTTCAATGCGAATCAACCGCGCGTTAAAATGGGCGTCGTTCCCTTTTCGGATTATGTGAATGTGGGTACAAGCCAACGCGGTGCGTCATGGTTGAATGTTCCGGCGGATACTTCAGAGAATATTTGTCAGATGGTCACTCCGGTTATTTCACGGTCCGGTTGCACAACTCAAACATATTATAATGATGGCGTTCCGTACACAGCAGAGACCTGTACTAACGTTGAGTACGGACCTGCCGAGGAACAATGTGGCACTGTAAAAAGTACCTGGCATGGTTGTGTTGGCTCCAGACCCAATCCACTCAACATTGAAGATCGTAGTTATGGAACAAGAGTGCCAGGAATTCAAAACATCAGCTGTGGCACACAGCTTACTTCGCTCACTACGAGCGCCAGCCAGCTGAAGTCAGCGATCAACTCGCTTACACCAAACCGAAACACCTACATTCCTGCTGGACTAACATGGGGCTTGCGAGTCCTTTCGCCGCAAACACCATTTACTGGTGGCGCTAGCCATTCAAACACTGATGTCAGCAAAGTACTGATTCTCATGTCTGACGGAGAGAACGTAGCCTCAATATCGAGCAGCGAACCGTCCAAACATGACGGATCTGATGCAAATGCTGCTAATCAAGTCACTTTGGATTTATGTGACGAAATCAAAGACCTTGAGATCACCGTCTACACAATTGGTTTCGGCAGTGCGATTCCGACCGCAACTCAGCAAATGCTGGAACAATGCTCAACCGACGGCACAAACTACTACGCAGCCGCCGATGCACAGCAATTGTCTGGAGCGTTTGATGCGATCGCCAAGGAAATAACTGCGTTGTATTTGAGCGAGTAAATGAATTAACAACAAGTTCCTCTGAGCTAACAGAAAATCCCGCTGCGGCGGGATTTTTTTATGCCTCCGTCACATGATCACGTTATAACAGGGCATGATAGAATCTCAGCCGTCCGAAGATACCCCTGTGACACCTCAGACGTCTGAGGACGTAAGCATCTACACGCCAGATGACGCGCTTAGAGCAGAATTCGTCTCCGAAATTCGGAAGTTGATAGAAACAGATGCTGCGCACCAGCTTTCAGAGCTGATCGACTCACTGCATGAATCAGAGCTTGGTGACCTTCTGGAAGCGCTTGAAGCCGATGAACGCATTTCCCTGGTCGGATTGACGGGGAAAAAATTCGACTTTGCTTCACTGACAGAAGTTGATGAAGCAATCCGGCTGCAGGTTGTCAATGAGCTACCCAATCAGGTGATCGCGGAAGCGGTTAAGGAACTTGATTCCGATGATGCTGTTTACATTCTGGAGGACATGGAAGAAGCGGATCAGGATGATATTCTGTCCAAGATCCCCTTTGAAGAGCGGCGTCGGCTGCAGCGCTCCCTGGATTATCCGGAAGAAAGCGCGGGTCGTCGGATGCAGACTGAGTTCATTGCTGTGCCCCCTTTCTGGACTGTTGGGCAGGCCATTGATTTCATGCGCGAGGATGATGATCTTCCTGAAAAATTCCATGAGATCTTTGTGGTTGATCCATCCTTCAAACTCAGTGGCTATGTAGCACTAGACAAGCTCCTGAGAACAAAGCGCGATATCCCAATTGCTGACATTAAGGAAAAGAACATCTACCCGATTGATGCAAACATCGATCAGGAAGAAGCTGCAAGAACGTTTGAGCAGTATGACCTTGTTTCAGCCGCCGTGGTTGATGAAGCCGGGCGGCTTGTTGGTGTCCTGACGATTGACGATGTGGTGGATGTGATCCAGCAAGAGGCGGACGAAGATATCAAGCGTCTTGCTGGTGTGGGGGATGAAGAACTATCTGACAATGTTTTTGAGATAACGCGGTCGCGCTTCACCTGGCTGTTTCTAAATCTGCTGACAGCTATATTTGCGTCATTCATCATCGGTTTGTTCGATGCAACGATTGAGCAAATGGTGGCTTTGGCCGTGCTAATGCCTATCGTCGCTTCAATGGGGGGAAATGCCGGCACTCAATCCATGACTGTTGCTGTGCGTGCGATTGCTACGAAAGACATCGATTCGTACAACGCGTTTCGCACGATACGTCGTGAGTTCCTTGTGGGACTTATCAACGGCGTCTTGTTTGCGGTATTGATCGGCGTGGTGGCAGCAGTCTGGTTTTCCAGCCAGAGCCTTGGGTTTGTGATTGGTATTGCGATGGTTGTGAATATGATCTTTGCGGCACTATCAGGCATATTGATCCCTCTTGCCATTGATAAACTCGGCATAGATCCTGCCATTGCTTCGAGTGTTTTCGTGACCACCGTTACCGATGTGATTGGGTTTTTCGCGTTCCTCGGCCTCGCCTCCTGGTGGTTCAACATTTGACCAACCTGCTGCATCTTTTGAACAATTTCGGCGTTGTTAGTCAATTTCCTGGGGGAGTTGGTGCCAAACTCACTTGATTTCGATGTAAATCACAGGCAGTTTACCAACTGACTTACTTTTACGTAAGAACATTTTTATGCAGGTTTGGGCCCCACGTGAACAAGATTGACAGAACCGAATATTATAGCATTACCGATCTAACCAAGGAATTTGACGTCTCCACCAGAACCATTCGGTTCTATGAAGACGAAGGTCTGATCACACCACTGAGGCAAGGTAGAACGCGCCTGTTTCGGCCCTCTGACCGTCGCTTGCTGATGTTCATTCTGCGTGGAAAGCGACTTGGATTTTCGATCGCTGAAATCCAGGAAATCATGTCCATGTATAAAGAGCCTCCCGGAGAGGCCGGACAGTTGGAACTCCTGATCAACAGGGTAACGGAAAAGCGCGAACAGCTGAAGCAAAAGCGTCAGGACATTGAAGAAACGATCTCAGAGTTTGACCAGATTGAAGAGCAGTGCTTGGAACGCTTAGCGGAACTTGGTGTCAGCCGGTGAGCAAGCTTATTGTCCGCCCTGCCCGCGACAGTGATCGTCCCGAATGGGAAGTCCTTTGGAAAGGCTATCAGCAGTTTTACGAAACCAATCTTGATCATGTAACGAACAGCCTTTGGGGGCGTTTGATGGGTGACAATCCGCATGATCCGATGTGTTTAGTTGCAGAGGAAGACGGCAAAGTATTGGGTTTCACTCACTACCTTTTTCATGGTTCTTGCTGGTCCGACAAGCAGCGCATTTATTTGAATGACCTTTTCACTGCGCCTGAAGCCAGAGGTAAAGGTGTTGGACGCGCATTGATTGAAGCAGTCTATGAGGCCGCAGACGCGGCAGATGCCGAGACTGTCTATTGGCTAACGCAGGAATTTAATACCGCTGGACGCGCGCTCTATGACAAGGTTGCGAAAGTGACACCCTTCATCAAATATTCGCGCTAACTTCACAGAACCAAAGCGCCGGTCGCCAGTGAATAGGCTAGAATAAAGCCAATCATGATCGGCTGGTGCAGCAGGTAATAGACTAGACTGTGACGCCCCAGAAACTTCAGACCTCTACCGATTCGGCTATCAAATTGTGGCTTTGCTAGCTGGGCGAGCCATCCTCGTTCATCACATAATTTCGCCAGAGCAATTCCTATCAACGGCGCCGAAAACCATGGGAACACTGGAACGAAATCACTTGAGGTCGGCGTCACTTCGGACAACCCCGTCCACCACAACCATTGTGGATCAAACATGCTCAGATGGGTGGTTTGCCCGATCCAGAAAATGCCCATCGCAATTGCAAAGGTGATGAACCATGGCAGTTGAAGAAAAACCAATCCCGCCACGCTTGCAAAAGTAATCTGGTGCAGGATACCGAAGAAAATATACTGATCTGGCGTCGCAAAGTACGTCGCGATGGTAATCAGTATCGCAGCGCCTCCAATCATCGCCAGCCGCTTTTGCCATTTCGGCCAGGAAATCCCACCGACATGTGCAAGGAACAAGCTGAACCCGGTCAAGATCAGAAAGGAAGAGGCAATCGCGCGTGCGAAATATTTCCAATGAGCTTGGTTGATGAAACCCCGCTCCTGAAAGCCGAACAGTTCGAGATCAAATGCGAAATGGAATACGGTCATGGCAATCAGGGCCCCGCCACGGGCGAAATCCAGAAACTCTACTCTTTGGGAAACAGATTTCATCAGGTGGCTATGTCCCTGCATCAGCTATCCGGATTTGGCGCTGCCTTTCTTGCAGTCATCAGACCGCACAATACAAAAGCAAGTGCCAAAACGGTTGTCCAGTGAATTACTTCGCCCAGATAAAGTGCGCCAATCAAAATTCCAAATACCGGTACAGCATTCATGGCCAAAGCAAAGGTTGACACACCCAATCTGCGAACCAACCAATATCGCATGAGATAAGCCAGACCTGTGGGTGCAGTACCAAGCCATATCATATTGATCCATGCCTCTGTTGAGAGATTCAGCAAAGGCGCGCCCGTGGCCAGATAGGCGACAGTGATGAGCAGGAAACTACCAACCCCAAGCGCATAAGTGGTGAAGACAACCGGGCCCAAATCTATCCGGCGCATTACGAAGCCAGCGGTCACATAACATGCGCCGGAAGCAACCACCGCCAATTGCGCCAGGAATTCCGACGACCCAAGCCCCAACAGCGCCTGCGGTCCAACCAGGATGGATATGCCCGTCATGGCAAAAAGGACTGCAAGGGCTCGCCAACGGGTGATCCGCTCGTCTTTGGTGGTGAAATGTCCGATGATCATTGCGATGAATGGTGTGACACCCAGCAACAGCGAACCAATCCCTGCATCAATATGCTTTAAAGCCCAGTTTATGAGCATGAATGGGATCACCATGTTCATCAGGGCCACAACTGCGATTATCAGAACCGTACTTTGATCGAGGCGAATCTTCTCCTTTGCTAATAGCAAAAACGGCAAGACGACCAAAAACCCCACACTGACGCGCATTGCCGCCGCCCAAAGGGCACCTGTTTCAGCGACCAATATCTTGATGGAGCTGAACGCGGATCCCCAAATGATCGCGATGCCAAGCAGTAGCGCGATGTCTCTGAGCGTTGGTTTTGTTATTTCTGACAAAGGGTTAGCCTGCATCATTCAACGGAGCTTTACTAACTAGTGCACAAGTCGCATTTGCACCACTTTTTTGCCATGCATTGGCCGCATGGCTGAATTGCGTAGATATGTGCGAGCGGCTGTTGCTTCCGGGAGTTGTTGGGATTATGTCACTGCCAACAAAAGACCAAATGGCAAAAACAAAAAATATCAGGGACGTGACATGGACGAAAAAGCTGAACCATCGGTTTGGTATGTGGCTAGTATTGCTATCTGCATCTTTACAGCAGCGCTGCTGCTCTCAGGCGTATTTGGTGGCGGTGAAACTGCCGTAGCAATCGCCGCACAATAGAAGAATTTTCTTACAAGATAGAACTCACTAAACCGGCGCAAGCCGGTTTTTGTTTGCCCATCGACAGCAAGTGTCGAACTGAAAACAGTTGTATCCGGCGTTTCATTCCATTAGTGCCGATAGCAAGTTAATCCCAGATTGGTCGCACCCATGTTTTTGTCTGTATTCGAGTTGTTCAAGATTGGCATTGGCCCCTCTTCTTCTCACACCATGGGACCCATGGTAGCGGCCGCGAAGTTCCTGCATGAAATCAAGCATGGCGATTGGCCAAGACGTGAAGGTGATGTTCCAGCCCGAATTTCGGTAACATTGCACGGCTCTCTGGCATTCACTGGCAAAGGCCACGCAACAGATAATGCCGTCATACTTGGTTTGGCAGGACATGACCCAAGTACCATCGACACCAATAAAGTCGATGAGATTGTTCAGACTGTTTCGTCACAACGCATGGTCACGCCAGATGGACACCCTGCTTATGCGTTTGATCCGCGCGAAGATCTGATTTTTGACTATGAAAACATGCTTCCGCTTCACACCAACGGCATGACCTTTCGCGCTTTCACAAAGGCAGATGAACTGCTCCTGAAGCGTGAATATTACTCTATTGGCGGTGGTTTTGTGGTCGACGAGGCAGAGTACAAAGCGCTGGACAATAGCGCAGCCGCTCACCCGGTGAGTGTCCCCTACCCGTTTGAAAACGCTGATCAAATGCTGAAAATGGCGAAGACGTCCGGACTTTCCATCGCCGACATGAAGCGCGAGAATGAGAAGGTTACCCAATCAGTCGATGCATTGTCAGAAGGTGTCGCAGCGATATGGGAAACCATGGATGGCTGTGTCAAACACGGGCTCGAAAAACGCGGCGTCTTGCCGGGTGGCCTCGATGTTAAACGCCGCTCCGCGGAAATCCATGACCAGCTGCAATCAGAATGGGGGATCAACCGCAACAACCCCATCGCTGCAAATGAATGGCTTCAGGTTTTTGCCATGGCGGTGAATGAGGAAAACGCTGCTGGCGGCAAAGTGGTGACTGCACCAACGAATGGTGCCGCCGGGGTTATCCCCGCAGTTCTGAGTTACCGCATGAAATTCTTTCCCGAAACTAAGCCAAAAGACATTGAAGACTTTCTCCTGACCGCTTCTGCCATCGGCGGCATCCTGAAACACAATGCGTCCATTTCCGGCGCAGAAGTTGGCTGTCAAGGAGAAGTGGGATCGGCTTCTGCCATGGCTGCGGCGGGACTGGCAGCGATTATGGGCGGCACACCAGAGCAAATCGAAAACGCCGCAGAAATTGCTTTGGAGCATCATCTCGGCATGACGTGTGATCCTATTGGCGGTCTGGTTCAAGTACCGTGCATTGAGCGCAACGGTCTCGGCGCAATCAAGGCTGTTTCAGCTGCGTCACTCGCGTTACGGGGCGACGGCACACATTTTGTGTCGCTGGATGCCTGCGTCAAAACCATGCTCGAAACCGGCAAGGACATGCATGCCCGATACAAGGAAACCAGCCAAGGCGGACTTGCTGTGAACGTGGTTGAGTGTTGATCGACCAATTGCAGTCTTATTTTAGTACGCCACATTACCGGAATTGGTGTCACAATCGGTAAATGTGGCTGTAAAGCCGCGGGCTGCGTTATCTACGCAAGCAACATCAGTAGAACTTTCGACTTCCACGGCCCTGTTACCATTGTCATTTGTTGATAAGACGTTGCCTTTCAAAAGAACACCCGCAGACGAACCGGTAATTTCAATTCCGAAGACTTCTAAAGCGTTTTTCAAGTTTAATATCCGATTGTTTTCAACAACAATATTCTCACCGCTGGTTATTAAGATGCCAGTGATGTTGCCCGTTTCTTCCAAACCAGAAACTGTGTTGCCAGCAACATAGGCACCCAGACCATTTGTAACGGAAATGCCAACAGCCTGACTCCCGATGTCACTAAGCCCAGTATTGATCACAGAATTATTGATTATTTTCACATTACCACCTTGAATGAGTATACCAAGCAATCGATTGCCATCTGCCAGAACACTTTCTACCAAGTGCCCAGACGAAGAAGTGGAACTGGTACCCAATATGAAAATGCCATACCTGAAACCACGAATGCTGCCATTGCGTATAACAATATTCTTTCGGTTTGTAGCGGAAATTCCACGCGCGTTCGTACCTGCGCCTGCTGCCAAACCACCGAGTTTCCAACCGTTCAGATCAATGGTCACATTATTGGTGTTGATGGTGATCGCATTTCCACTGGTGATGTTTGTGTTCAGATCGCCTTTGAGACAATAAACACCCTGCACCGTAATCGTCGTCGGCACCGACGTAATTTCTGTGCACTCGGTCGTTTCAGCGTGAACAATATTGCTGCCAAAAGTCACTGTTGAGGCTAAAAATATTGCGCTTAAGATGGAATGTTTCATAATCCCCCCAAAAATCAGATACACCCCTTAACGTAAGGTTAGCCAAAATTTGAGAGGTGTCAAACGACGATCAGTTGAGCAAGCTACCACAATGCCAATATGGGTTGGTCTTAATTCAGCACATTCCCCGTATCAACATCACAGCTCGTGAAACCAGAAACAAACCCGTGCGCCGCATTGTCAATGCAGGTGATGTTTTCAGAGTTGGTACTAATCGATAACGCCAAGGTTCCATTTCCGCCGGTAGACAGTACATTGCCATTTAGGAAGACCCGCGAAGAAGTAAGGAGTTGAATTCCAGCGACAACATTACTTCCATTTTTGAGGTCAAGGACCCGGTTGTTGATGATGACCGATCTATCTGCTCCTGTAAACCGCAAACCGATGGCTTGAAGTGACTCGTCGACTACAGAAACGGTATTGCCATGAATGTATGAGTTTGGCGCAGAATTGATAAACATGCCATAAGCCACGGTGAAAAGATCATGAGGTCCAGTATTTATGATCGAATTGTTGAGAACTCTGAGGTTGCTTCCCTCTAACTGAAAACCAATATACCGATTGCTGTCAGCGAGAATGTGTTCAATCAAATGGCCAGATGAAGTATCGGACATGCCATCGATATGAATAGCCGACGAGAACCCTCGGATGGTGCCATTTCGGATCGTGATATTTTTTCGATCCAGCGCATATATCCCGTTGGCAAATGTTCCTGTCCCAGCGGCCAAACCACCGAGCTTCCAACCATTCAAGTCAATCGTGACGTTATTGGTGTTGATGGTAATCGCACTGCCGTTGGTAATGTTTGTGGATTGATCACTCTTCAGGCAATAGACGCCCTGCACGGTAATGGTAGCAGGCAAAGAAGTGATTTCAGTACATTCAGTGGTTTCTGCTCTTGTTTCGATATGACCAAAAATCAACATTGCAGCCATTACGACCGCACTTAAAAAGAATTTTTTCATAATTTTCCCAAAGGTTTAACGCTGCCCCTGTCCAAAAAATACCCAGATGAAGAACTTTGTCAAATGAGTTGGTATGCCCGAACATCCCTGATCTTCGTTCTGTGGAAATGCGTTCTCAAACCTAGTCGTTGACACAATGAAGCTCTAGTTATTTGGCATGGCATTGAACCTTCTCAAACTCTGCGTTGGCGTTTCTGCGGTTGAAGAGCTGCAAGCGTGGATTGACTATCGTCAAGCTGAACAAAAGCGCACGGGGCAGGAACCCATACAGGCCCATACAACGCGAATGATCCCCAAGCGCATGGAAGAACTGTTGGATGGCGGGTCGCTCTATTGGGTCATCAAGGGGAATGTACAGGTTCGCCAGTATTTGCACGATATCCGTCCATTCACAGACGCCAATGGAATTAAGAGATGTGATCTGGTTCTGGAACCCCGACTTATTCTTACTCAATGGCAGCCGCGGCGTGCGTTTCAGGGATGGCGATATTTGAAAGCAGAAGATGCTCCTGCTGATCTGGCCGACGGACAATCAGGCGCAAACGCATTACCGCCTGATTTGCGAATCGAGCTTTCCAATCTGGGCTTGCTCTAGCGCATCACGGATCGGCGCCCAAACCCACGTATAACACACCTGCACTACGTACGTAGTATCGCCTGTTGAGTGATATCGGTCCATTCGCGATAATGCCCAGAGGCCAAACAGGAAAACTTGAAATGTTCTCTGACACAGCAGAACACCAGCAGGCATATGTGATTGTGTGTGGCAATGAGAAAGGTGGAACGGGTAAAACCACCACCTCTATGCATATTGCCATCGCCTTGCTTAATGCCGGATACAGGGTTGCCACGATTGATCTTGATGGCAGGCAAAAGACCCTCACCCGCTACATTGAAAACAGAAAAAACTGGTCTGATCGTTACAACCTCAATCTGTTGATCCCTACGCATGATTATGTGGAGCCATCAACAGCGGAAACGAAATCCGACCGAAACAGTGAAGAATTGTCAAACTTCATGGCGATCATCTCGCGTACTGAACAAAACCACGACTTCGTTGTTGTGGATACTGCCGGACATGATGGCTATCTGATGCAATTGAGCCATTCGATTGCTGACACCCTTATCTCCCCGATAAATGATTCCTATCTGGATTTTGACATATTGGGTCAGGTGGATGCGCTGACCGGCGATGTCATCAAGCTCTCGCATTATGCCAAAACTGTCAGAGAGGCGCGGCGCAAACGCCGGATTGCCGATAACGGATTTTTGGATTGGGTGATCGTGCGGAACAGACTTTCGACACTGCATTCACGCAATTCGTCCTCATTGATCTCAAGTCTCAAGAGCCTTTCCATGCGATTGGGATGCCGTATCGCGGATGGCATTAGCGAACGTGTGGTTTTCCGAGAGCTATTCCCGATTGGCCTGACTGTCCTGGATGATCTGGAAGAAGCGACTTTCGGTGGCCAAATCAGTAATTCACACATTGCCGCAAGACATGAGGTGCGATCCCTCATTGCCGCTTTGCGCCTGCCCATTGACGAATTGGGAAGAAAGCGTGCGGAAGCCCGGAGAAACTGGCTCAAAAACGCAGACAAGCCCATCGATATGATGGGCTTGCTAGCCGACTGATTTCTTTTCTCGTTTAAGAAACGAAACTCACATCATTGCTGAAAGGCATCGTGCGCATCCGCTGACCGGTGGCGGCATAGATTGCATTCGCCAGTGCGGGGATGCTTGGCGGGGTTCCCGGCTCTCCTGCTCCACCAATTTTATGATAGGTTTCAAGCAGTTCGACATGAATTTTAGGACATTGATTCATCCGCATTGAATCAAACTCGTCGAAGTTTCCTTCGACTACTTCACCGTCTTCAAACGTGATTTCCTGGCCAATTGCCGAAGACAGACCAAAGACTATGCCCGACATGATCTGCGCTTTAACAATGCTCGGATCGATAACGGTTCCGAACTCACAAGCTGCCCAGACATTGTCGATGCTGATGTCGCCATCATTGTCAGAAACCTCAACCACCATCGCGACCCACGTTCCAAACGAGATCACATGAGCAAGCCCGAGTCCTGAACCCTCGGGCATTTCCCTGCCCCAGCCGGACATTTCCGCAACCTTGTTGAGGACTGAAATGGCTTCCGGATAATCCTTCATCAATTCAAGCCGCATCGCGAGCGGGTCCATTCCGGCTTTTTCAGCGATCTCGTCCATGAAGCCTTCATGGAACCAGCCATTATATGAATTACCCACCGAACGCCAGAAACCAATCGGCACGGGCAGGTCTGCCTTGCTGCTTTGAACCCTGTAATTGGGGATCGTGTACGGTTGATCGAAGGCACCATGGGATATGGTATTGTCTGGCCCAGCTGCAGCTTGTCCCGGGAACGTCCGGTCCAACAGGCTTTTCATGATGGAAGGCGATGAAATATGCATGTCAAAGGCTGTTGGCAGTTCGCCTTTTTTCACCCGCGCCTTCATTCTGCCCATCGCCGCCGGACGATAGGTATCGTGGCGTTGATCTTCTTCACGTGACCAAGTGACTTTGACCGGACGACCTTCTGTATGTTTTGCGAGTTCCACAGCGTAGATCGGGAAATCCACCTCACCGCGACGACCAAAGCCACCACCAAGATTTGTCGTGTGAACACGCACTGCGTCTGATTCCACGCCCACCAGATCAGAACAAATCATCTGAATAATGGTTGGTGCCTGAGTTGGCGCCCAAACATCCAGCACGCCGTCTTTCCATTGGGCAGTCGCATTCATGGGTTCCATACATGCATGCGCCAGCCATGGCACGGAGTATTCCGCCTCAATAAGTTCCTCCTGCGGGGCATCAGCGAATGCCGTAACAACGGAACCATCGTCTCGAAGCGATTGATCTGCTTCTGTATCCAGTGCTGCAGCGATGACTTCCATCATCGCTTCACTGGTTTTTGGATAAGAAGCCTCTTCCCACTCCACTTCCAGCGCTTCCGCACCTTTGAATGCGGCCCATGTGTTATCCGCGATGATGCCAAAGCCATTGCCTGTCTGCGTTTCAAGCGGGACTACCTTTTGAACGCCGGGCACAGCAAGTGCGGCAGTATCATCATATGATTTTGCTTTGGCCCAGAACCGCGGTGACATTTTTACCGTACCGTAAGTCATATCAGGCAGGTCTACGTCGATCCCGAAGATCGGCTGACCGGTTACCTTTGCGGGAATATCGACACGCGGCTGGGGCTTGCCCAACAGTTTCCAGTCTTTTTCTTCGCGAAGTACCAGCTCTGATGGCGCCCCAAGAGCAGCAGCGGCTGACGCCAGTTCGCCGAAGGTTTTTGAATTGCCGGAAGCCGGATCAACAACTGTTTTACCTTCCAGTTTCAAGCTGTCTTTTGACACGCCGAATTCTTTCGCCGCTGCTTCCAGAAGCATGTAACGGGTTGCGCAACCTGCCTGACGCATCTTGTCGAAGCCGTCCTTGATGGAGGATGACCCGCCGGTTGCCTGCAAGCCCAACAATTTGCCAACTGCTGGCATGGCAACACGTGCTGCTTCCGCCATGAAGCTTTCATTAAACGCAGCAAACGGAACACCGTCTTCCATCATGCCACCATTGTAGTAAGCCCAATCGGACATGCCGTGTTCTGCGACGATATCATCGAGCGTCAGATCAAGTTCCTCTGCAACCAACGCCGCAAGAGATGTATGGACACCCTGCCCCATTTCTGCGCGCGGGGTGATGATGGTCACCGTATTGTCTTCGGAGATCTTGATATACGGGTTGAACGTGGATTCTCCGTCAGCAAGATCGTCCTCTAGCGGATTGGCATAAGGCTTGTTCACGTAATAATAGCCGACCGCGACCCCACCGGCGATGGCAGCAGCGCCGATCAAAAATGTTCTTCGAGCAATTTTTGCGAACCCCATGACTACGCCTCCTGCTTGATGGTTTCAGACGCGCGTTTGATCGCGGAACGAATGCGCGGATAGGTGCCACAACGGCAAAGATTGGTCATCGCATCATCGATGTCTTCATCCGTTGGCTCGGGAGTATCCCGCAGCAACGCAACTGCCGCCATGATCTGCCCTGACTGGCAGTAACCACATTGGGGCACCTGCTCTTCAATCCAGGCTTGCTGAACCGCATGGAGGTTATCTGCGTCTCCAATACCCTCAATCGTGGTGATTGGGCCATCCACATCTCCAACCATCAATTGGCACGAGCGAACCGGCTCACCATCTACATGCACTGTGCAGGCTCCACAGGCTGCGATTCCACAGCCAAATTTTGTGCCCTTCATGCCAGCGACATCACGCAATGCCCATAGTAGTGGCATTTCTGGATCATCGCCCACTTCCACAAGTTTACTGTTGATATTGAGTTTCATCGAAGCTTCTCCTGCGAAGATTTGACTGTAAGTTTAGTCCCGGTTCTTGCCGAAAGCATGACCACATTTGGCCGCTGACGTGCACAAGACTGATTGGACATATTTTATCTTTCTGTCCAATATTTGACATTTTGACAAAATTTGTCAATAAGAAAAATCATGCTTGATAGACAAACCACAATCATGACCGCTGCATTTGACGTGTTTTCCCGTTACGGGTTCAAACGCGCGACCATGGCCGATATAGCGTCAGAAGCCGGTGTGGCTAGGCAAACGCTCTACAACGCATTCGCCAACAAGGAAGCCATTCTGCGCGGGTTGATTGAAGCGCATGTGGAACAGACCTGTAAGGAGCTTACTGCCCATCTTGAGGCAAACGGCTCGCTGGAAGATGGTTTGGAGCTGGCTTTTGATCACTTCGCCCGCAAGCCTTACCAGCTGATACACAAGACACCCCATGGTGGTGAGATCATGGAAGCGCTGGACAACTCAGCCAGCGAAGAAATGGCGGAAAGTAAAGCCCGCTTCAGTGAAGGCATGATTGCAGTTCTAAAACCGCATATTTCTGCCGAATCTCCCGCCAATCTTAGGGCCGAAGAGCTCGCAGACTTTGTGGTACACACGGCCATGGGCCATAAAATGAAAGCCTCAAGCGAAGAACATTTGGAGAAATTGCTCGGAACGCTTAAGCGGTTGGTGGTTAGCTATTGTGTCTGAATACAACGACTACGAACGTAAATTAATCGACAACATCGACAAGCATGGTTGGCACTTTACTTATGTTTTCGATCCTGACGGTGATGATCCAGATTTCGGATACTCAGTAGGCTTCACTAAGTCACTTGGCTCGCCAGAGTTTATTGTTTTCGGACTTTCACAAGAACTTATGCATCATATGATTTGGGAAGCTTTCCGGCAAATCGAAAAAGGCGTTCAACCAGCCGATGATCTGCTCTGGAATGGCATACTGGATGGATTCAGTTGCGTAAGCAAGCGGGTTCAAAAAGATCTGGCATTCAAAAAATATCTCGTTTCCGCCTCCTGGTTTTGGGAGCAATCTGGAAACTCGGGAAATCCGGAAGTTTATCAGCTCGTTTGGCCAAGCGCAGCCAATGGTTTATTTCCATGGGATGACGAGTGCGATCAGGCAATAATCGATGCACAGCCGCAGTTGTGGTGAGCAAAATTTGATATTCGCCCTGAGTTTCTAAGCGGCCAATATTTTGTCAATGTGTTTGAGGACCATATCCCTATTTTTAGAAGATTTCATCCATTTGGGCAGCCGAGAAAAATAGTTATTGTTTCTGGTTTGTTGAAAATCTCGTTCCCTTAGATCAGCACCAATAAAATTTCGGATAGTGGATAAATGCTCCCTGTTGAACGCATGAATTGTTCCTTGCGGAGTATCAACTTGAAACCAAAGTTCGTATTCACCAAATGTCCCGGGTTGGTGTGCATAACCCCAAACACTCCATGCAGCATGGTCGCTATAGGCACATTGAGCGCATATGATTATCCGATCACATAGGTCCAAATAGTCATCTATAACTTTTCCTGCTCGGGCTTTGACAGCAACCGAGACAGCATTTGCATCACAAGACGGGCAACGAACATTTATGGTGTGCAGCCAGCGCCAAAGATCGTCATTCTGATCTATGTTAAAACGCTCGATCATTTATTTACGCTAAGCAGCCCCAACTTGAGCCGCTTTCATCGCCCGCTTACGTTCGTGGGTATCGAGGATGGCCTTGCGTAGCCTCAGCGACTTAGGCGTGACTTCCACCAATTCGTCTTCAGCGATGTATGACAGGCATTGTTCAAGTGTCATGCGCACAACCGGTGTCAGTTTCACCGCATCGTCCTTGCCGGAAGAACGCACGTTGGTGAGCTGCTTGCCCTTTAGGACGTTGACCTCAAGGTCATTGCCGCGGGAGTGTTCGCCCACAATCATGCCTGGATAAATCTTGTCGCCCGGCAAGATGAACATTTTGCCGCGATCTTCGAGGTTCCAGATCGCATAGGCAACCGCTTCGCCCTGCCCCATGCCGATCAAGACGCCTGTATTGCGTGAAGGAATTTGCCCGGCCCACGGCGCGTATTCCTTGAAAACCCTGTTGAAGATCGCCGTGCCGCGTGTGTCAGAAAGCAATTCCGGTTGATACCCGATCAATCCACGCGTTGGTGCGTTGAACATCAAACGGGTGCGATTGCCACCGGATGGTTTCATCTCAAGAAGATCAGCACGGCGTTCAGAAAGCTTCTGCACCACAACGCCTGAATGCTCTTCGTCAACGTCGATGGTTACTTCCTCAAACGGCTCAAGGGTCTGGCCAGCATCATTTTTCTGCAAAAGAACCTGTGGGCGACCAACTGTGAGTTCGAACCCTTCGCGGCGCATGGTCTCGATGAGAATTGCGAGCTGCAATTCGCCTCGCCCGGCAACGATGTACGAGTCTGTATCTGTACCGCGTTCAACCTTGAGCGCCACATTGCCTTCCGCTTCCCGCATCAGGCGATCACCAATTACACGGCTCTGCACCTTGTCCCCTTCAGTGCCTGCCAAAGGACCATCGTTCACGCGAAAACTCATGGAGAGTGTTGGCGGATCAATCGGTTGCGCATGAAGCGGCTCGGTTACGGCAGGCGCTGCCAATGTGTCAGCCACAGTCGCTTTTGAAAGCCCGGCAATCGAAACAATGTCGCCAGCTTCAGCCACATCAATCGGCGCGCGCTCAATGCCTCTGAAAGCCAGGATTTGCGATGCACGCCCCTGTTCAATCACAGAACCATCGCGCGACAATGCTTTGAGCGTGTCGTTTGGTTTCAATGAACCAGACATGACCTTGCCGGTCAGAAGACGTCCAAGATACGGGTTCGCTTCAATGGTAGTCGCAAGAAGGCGGAAGTCACCCTCTTCCACCGCAGGTTCGTCAACATGCGCCAACACTTCATCAAGTAATGGATCGACATTGTCTTGTGGCCCTTCAGGTGAAGTAGCCATCCAACCTTCTTTTGCAGAACCGTAAAGAACCTTGAAATCCAGCTGTTCTTCATTGGCATCCAGCGCCACGAAAAGGTCAAACACTTCATCCAGGACCCAGTCAGGACGTGCGTCCGGCTTGTCGATCTTGTTGATTGCAACGATCGGCTTCAGCCCCAGTTTCAATGCCTTTGAAAGCACAAACTTGGTTTGCGGCATCGGGCCCTCGGCAGCGTCCACCAGAATGATGGCCCCATCCACCATATGCAGAATGCGCTCTACCTCACCACCAAAGTCCGCGTGGCCCGGGGTATCAACAATGTTGATCCGGGTGTCTTTCCAAACCAGTGACGTGACTTTCGCAAGAATGGTAATCCCACGCTCTTTTTCGAGGTCGTTGGAATCCATCATCCGCTCGTCCGTATGCTGATTTTCACGGAACATACCGGATTGTTTCAACAAAACGTCGATGAGTGTGGTTTTCCCATGGTCAACATGGGCGATGATCGCGATGTTACGCAATTTCATGGAACTGGCCTATCAACTGGATGCTTGCGCCCGGCGTATTCGAACTGGGAGGAGATCGCCGGACCTTTATCTTGCGCGCTTTTAGGCCGTATTTACTGCAAGAGCAAGCAGTTTCGATGATCGGCGGCTGGCCGAATTTAGCCAGCTGGTGGGACCTGTCCGTTCAATGACCAGTCATAGACAGTGTCAGAAATCTTGCCGATTTTCTTGAGCTGTTTGGCAGTTTCAGGGTTCGCATATTTTACCAGATGATTGATGACACCTTTTTGCGAATTTCCAAAATCATAGGCAAACCATTTGTAGATTTTCGAAACCGTCACTTCGCCATCAAGGATCAACAATCCGCGGTCAGAATTGATGTATTCGCGAGCCCCCTTGTCCAAAAGCTGATCCACATTTGCAGCGGTAAACGCGGTGTTTTGCAGATTTGGACAACCAACCGAGGCACAATTTACACCATAGTGAATACGCGGATCTTTCCAGATCGGACGCAGGATATCGTGCTCCACATTATTGAGAGTCAGTTCAAAGCCATCGACGGTCACCACTTCTGCGTCCCAGGGGCCATTTGACAGAACCCCGGAGATATCGATATCGCGGATGGTTTTTACCGGGTAATTTTCCAGCACCACATCAATGGTCACGGCATTGTATAGATTCAACCAATAGGCAAGTTGCACGTTGCGAGAACGGTCTGTGATATCAATTTCACCGAGCGCCTTGATGTAGGATTTCAGTGCTTTTTTATCCGCTGCTGTCACCTGCGCGTAGCCGAACCTGTTCAAGCCCTGACTATCTTTGCGAATGTATTTTTTTAACAACGCATCCCATTTTGCGTGATTAACGGGTGTGATGTTTTGGGGATTATCCAGCTCCCATACATCCCAAGCCTTGGGCTGTTTCGACGTCCAGCCACCAAGAAAACCTGATGTGGTGGCGACAATAGCAGCAAGAATTACGGTCCGTTTGATTAAGGCAAACATGGTTCGCTCCAGAATATAGGTCAAGGTTTGTTTATTGGGGTATCTGAGCCGCACTCAAAGACAAAATCGCAATTCTTCAACAAGCCGTGAGAATTGGAAACACGGACAATAACGTCTCCTTCACCGAGCAGTGAACAAGTGTGTTTGCCGCGCTGGGGACTTGGCACTCTCCCCATGATATCGAAATTCAAAATGATTCATGCGGAACACGGAACTTGTCATGTCAGAATTGAGAACCATTGCTATCGTGAGCACCCTTGCCGTCGTAACAAGCGCAGTTGCAGCATTCGCTAGTCCAGCAGGCTTCCAGCCAAATGTTGCTTACTCTATTCCTCATGAAAACGCAGAAGCAGATCGGCACACAGTCAACCATACGGAAGAGCATGCGCAGGAAATCAAAGAGCGACGCGAACGCCGCAAGGCAGAGCGGGAGCGCAGACGTCAGGAGCGCGCTGAAAGAAGACAGGAACGCCGTTTGAGGGGTGGAGGCAGCTTTGGCCGATAAGAACAAGCACGCTCAATTCTTCTCAGCCCAGCTCTGAATTGAAGTCAGATCGGGATTATAAAACACCGGCATGTCCAGTCTGGATTGGGTTGGCAGCTGTGTTATTCGTCGCGACGCTGTTGCTGCGATTAAAGGCCCATCATTTTGAACCCGACGCGTTTTTGATCAACATGCCCGTATTGGGTTTCGTATCGGGCCTTTTCATCATCAGTGTAGTCGCATGGTTTGCGCTACCCTTTGCGATCCGTAACTCGCGGCATTATCAGCAAAAACACCTTCTGTTTTTCATTGGGGGAGTCGGCCTCCTTTTGAGGCTAATGTTTCTCGGTACACCCGCAATCATGGAAAATGATTATAATCGATACCTATGGGATGGGGCGGTCACTGCACATGGCATCAATCCTTATGCCTACTCTCCTGATGAGATTTTCAAAGATGCCGAGCCGGGCGAGCTTCTTTATGACCTTCAAGAGCAATCGGGGCCGGTCTTTGACCGCATCAATCATCCTGAATTCAGCACCGTTTATCCACCGATTTCCCAGGCAGCATTTGCGATATCCTATCTGGTTTCACCTTTCAGCCTGGATGGATGGCGGATTGTCCTGCTCATCTGCGAAGCAGGAATATTTTTTCTGATCGTTCAAATACTGCTTCAGCTTGGTAAATCCCCAATATGGAGCGCACTCTACTGGCTCAATCCGCTGGTGATCAAAGAGGCCGCGAACTCTGCACATATGGAGCCCGTCTTGATGTTGCCAGTAATGTTCGCGGTCTGGCTGGCACTCTCGCGCCGTTACAGACTTGCCAGCATCATTCTCGCCATCGCTGCCGGTGTGAAAATCTGGCCAATGTTTCTGGCTCTCCCCTTGTGGCGACCAATGTTGCACGCTCCAAGGAAGTTGATTGTGACAATGATGCTTTGCGGAGTCTTGCTTGTGGCTCTGCTGTTTCCAATTCTGCTCGTCGGACTTAGCCCAAAATCCGGTTTTGTTGCCTTCGCCAGCCAATGGAATGCGTCGTCAGCGATTTATCTGATCATTCTGGAAGCGATGGACCCCCTATCCAATGTCCTAAATATCGATAATTTACCTGCTCCCCTTTTGGCTCGGGCCACCCTCGGCCTTGCTCTCCTATCGATCTGCATCAGCGTATGTTGGCAACGGGCTACTACGCCAGAAAAAGTGGTGAAGAGGATGTTTCTGATCACTGTTGCAATCTACCTGCTCGCTCCCTCTCACACGCCTTGGTATTTTCTGTGGATTGCCCCATTCTTGTGTGTTTTCCCCAGCCGCGGACTACTACTGGCCGGAGCCACCTTATCGCTGCACTACGCCTATTTCCACTTTATGCCGCGCGGGTTTGAAGAGACCTATCAATACGGTATCGTCTGGCTGATCTGGTTGCCGGTTTGGGCATTGTTGGCTTTTGACCTGATCCGGCAAAGACAAATGGATGCCGCGCATGCGTAACGGAAAAACCGTCGGGCTTGTCATTCCAACGCAAAATGAAGAGGCAGCAATCGGCAAGGTGCTCGCGGATGTACCGAACTGGGTTGATACGATAGTCGTTGCGGACAATGGCTCTTTAGACCGAACGGTCGAAGTCGCCACAGAAGCCGGAGCAAAAACTGCAACAGGTTTTTCTGGAGAATATGGCGCGGCGTGTCTGGCCGGAATTGCCACCCTTCCGGATCATGACATCATAGTCTTCATTGATGGTGACTACAGCGACTATCCCCAGCAAATGAACCGGATTGTTGATCCAATCGCAGAGGGTAAGGCCGATATGGTCATTGGCTCACGTAGACTGGGGCATTGCGAAAACGGCTCACTGACCCTGCCCCAGCGTTTTGGCAATGTACTCGCATGCTTCCTGATCGAGCGCATATGGAAGTTTAGATATACCGATCTGGGGCCGTTTCGTGCCATAGCTGTCCCGTCACTCACGCGCCTCGACATGAAAGACAAAGCGTTTGGCTGGACTGTGGAAATGCAGATACGAGCCCTTCAGGAGGGATTGCGCATTAAAGAAGTGCCGGTCGACTATCGCGCACGCATTGGGCACTCAAAAATATCAGGCACTATCAAGGGCACTTTTCTTGCCGGATATGCAATATTGGGAACCATTTTTCGGTTGAGCCTGCACAGGCGGTGAACTTTGAGCACCGCAAATTATTAAGCCAATCTTAAGCCGCCTGCAGGATGCTTTTAATAAAGGGGCTGGATCCTGGTTTGTGGGGGATGAAATGCGGATACTGTTAAAACTGATCGTTGGTTTGATGGTCTTTATTGGCCTGCTGATCGGTATGTCTCTGCTGCCGCCCATTGCAAATCCCGCAATCAAATATGCCAATCAACGTTTACTGTCTTCGGACCATTATTTGGCATTGTCGGTTTATCGATATTACGCAAATTTTGGCAACGCGAATGCCATCAATAATCTTGGCGTTGCATATTATCGCGGTCTGGGCGTGAAACGCGACAAGGAGCATGCGGTCAAATTTTTCCAACGCGCAACAGACAAGGGTTCAATCCAGGGAAGATACAATCTTGTTCTGACCATGGAGAACCGCTTTAAGACCGATAAATCGATTGTCGAAAAACAAATCAAATTACTTGAGGCAAATGTCGCTGCCGGCGACATCCATTCGCATGTACTGTATGCCAGACGACTGTATTTTGTAAACAGAGACGAATTTGTTCCAAACAGGGAATAAAGAAAACTCGACCTTTTGAAATCTGCTGCAGCGACTGGGGACACAGACTACATCTACCAATACGGCAAAGAGCTTGAGGTTCAGGCATTTGTGAACAACGACGCCGCAATGATGGCGGAAGCGCTCAGGTCTTATAGGCAAGTCTTTGACGCCGGGGACATGCGTGGCTCAGAAATGTTGGGCGCAGCAAGAACCATCCGTGACTGGAACCTTTCACCCTCTCGTACAGAAATGCTCGGGATTCCAGCGATGGAATGGACCCTTGCCGCGGCACGATCCGGGCGAGTAGCCGCCATGTGCCGCTATGGCATTGGCCGCTTGAAAAAACGCATCCCGATCGAGTGGATTGAGGAGACTTCAACCCAACGACCTCAGCCAGACATCCGACCAGCAAGTAAAGAAGAATTTATTGCCTTTCTGGAAGAATGCGCACGTGCTAAGCGGATTGGCTTCCCACCAAATCCACCATTTGGTGATGTTGCTCTTTACGCGCGCAAACGCCGCGGCTCTTCGCCGGGACTTGCGAATTCACCGGGATGGGCGACCACGCTTCTGGGCAAACTCTACGCCACCGGCACGCTGGTTGAAAAAGATCATGCGCTGGCAATGCAATACTTTCAATCACGACCCAAGTTTGGCGATGCAAAGGACTGGATTGCGGCACTGGATAGTCAATCTGAACAGAGATGACGACCCTGTCTGGATGCTTACAGCATTCAAGCACAGACCAACAAACTAGAACTGAGAGATTCGTATGCTGATCGACATATATTGCCGTTGGATTGATCCCACAGACATGCTACTTACCATTCTCATCCACCACGAACTTGATGCTGCCGCGAGCGGCTAAACAGCAAGAACTCATAAGCTTAGAGACAAAAATGACCATGACCCAATTGGACCCGACCGGCCTTTGGCTCGGACGTGTAGAACGCGCCGGAATAGGCCCATGCGTTGTAACCCTGCGCGATGGAGCAATAATCGACATCACAGCCAAAGAGGCTCCGACCGTTCGGGATATCCTGGAGCGAGACGATGCAGCCAATTATGTACGCACGGCTTCTGGCGAGAAGCTTGGCGCGCCTGTCGAAATGGACTGGCTTGCACCTTGCGATTTGCAGGCGGTCAAGGCCTGTGGCGTGACTTTTGCCGGATCAATGGTTGAGCGGGTGATTGAAGAACAGGCTGCTGGAGATCCCGCTAAGGCGGAAGCCATTCGCGCCAGGATCGGTGAGCGCATTGGCGACAGCTTGTCCAACATTACTCCCGGCTCTGGGGAAGCAGAAAAGGTCAGGCATGCGCTCGTTGCAGAGGGACTTTGGAGCCAATATCTGGAGGTGGGTATTGGCCCTGACGCTGAAGTATTTTCAAAAGCGCAGGTTCTCTCCGCTGTCGGGCATGGAGCAAATGTTGGATTGCACCCGATTTCCACATGGAACAATCCTGAGCCTGAGGTAGTACTGGCTGTAAATTCCAAAGGAACAATAAAGGGCGCCGCCTTGGGGAATGATGTAAATTTGCGTGACGTTGAGGGCCGCTCCGCGTTGCTCCTGTCCAAGGCCAAGGACAATAATGCATCTTGCGCCATTGGACCGATGATCAGGTTGTTTGATGATACATATACATTGGATGATGTGCGCAAAGCTGAACTGACGCTGACAGTCAAGGGTGAAGACGGATTTGTTCTTAATGGCCATTCCTCGATGAGCCAGATCAGCCGCGATCCCGCAGATCTTGTGAAACAGACGATTGGTCGTCATCACCAATACCCGGATGGATTTATGCTGTTTCTGGGCACCTTGTTTGCACCAACACAAGACCGCGATACTCCCGGCGGTGGCTTTACTCACAAACTTGGCGATGTGGTAACAATTGCCAACGACCAATTGGGTGCACTGACAAATACCGTGCGCCTCTCCACAGAATGTGATGAATGGACCTTCGGGGTCTCTCACCTGATGCGAAACCTCGCCTCGCGCGATTTGATTTAAGAAAGAAAGAAACATGTTGACTGGAAAACACCTAATTGCTGGCGCTTGGGTAGCCTCAGAAACAAAATTTGATTCAGACCCGGCGCATGGCCCAAGCCACAGCTTTTCCGCAGGAAATGCTGCAGATGTTGATGCAGCTGTAAATGCTGCAGAAGAGGCTTTCGCAAGCTTTGGCTGGTCATCCCGCACCTCCCGCGCCAACCTGTTGCGTCGGATTGCAGATGAGATTGATGCGCGCGGCGATGCGATCACTGAAATCGGAACACAGGAAACCGGTCTTCCTGAAGCGCGTCTGCAAGGAGAACGGGGACGCACCGTTGGCCAGTTGCGCCTGTTTGCAGACCACATTGAGTCGGGTCACTATCTGGATGCACGTCATGATGCGGCCATGCCGGATCGCGCGCCCCTGCCCCGCCCTGATTTGCGCATGATCCAGCGCCCGATTGGTCCGGTGGCAGTTTTTGGAGCTTCCAATTTCCCACTAGCTTTTTCAGTGGCAGGTGGCGATACAGCTGCTGCACTTGCTGCAGGCTGTCCGGTGGTTGTGAAAGGCCATCCTGCCCATCCCGGCACTGGTGAGATTGTTGCTCAAGCCATTGATGCGGCGATCAAGGCCAGCGAAAATGTTCATCCTGGTGTTTTTTCTCTGATCCAGAGTGATGGGATTGAAGTTGGTACTGCACTGGCGCAACACCCGCTGATCCGCGCAGTCGGCTTTACCGGATCCCTGCGCGCAGGCCGCGCATTGTTTGACATTTGCGCTGCGCGCGCCGAGCCCATTCCCTTCTTTGGCGAACTCGGTTCGGTCAACCCCATGTTCCTTTTACCCGGAGCCCTGGCAACACGTGCAGAGGCAATTGGTACCGGCTGGGCAGGATCCCTTACCATGGGTGCAGGCCAGTTTTGCACCAATCCAGGGATCGCTGTAGTGATAGAAGGACCGGACGCCGACACATTCCAAAATGCGGCTCAGGAAGCACTTTCCCAGGTTGCAGAGCAAACCATGCTCACCTCTGGAATTGCAGAAGCCTATGATCGCGGCATCGATGGTATCGCGGGTGTCAATGGCGTGAACCAAGTGCTAACAGGTGAAAAGGCTGATCGGGCCGCATCGCCCAACCTGTTTGTCACTTCAGGCACAAATTGGCTTGCAAATGCCACGCTGCACGAAGAAGTATTCGGCCCCTCCGGCATTGTGGTGCGTGTGGCCGACATCGATGAAATGCAGCAGGTTTCCCGTGCAATAGAGGGACAATTAACCTGTTCTTTGCATCTGGAAGATTCCGATACCGACCTTGCACAAACACTATTGCCTGTGCTTGAGCGCAAGGCTGGTCGATTGCTTGCCAACGGCTTTCCTACCGGTGTGGAAGTAGCCGACAGTATGGTTCATGGCGGCCCCTATCCGGCCTCAACCAATTTCGGCGCTACTTCCGTCGGTACTTTGTCGATCCGCCGCTTCCTGCGCCCGGTTTGTTATCAGGACATTCCATCCAGCCTCCTTCCGGAAGAGCTTTGACGGCGATGACGTCAAACATTCTGGCCGGAAAGACAGCGCTTATAACTGCAGCCGGCCAAGGCATTGGCCGGGCTACCACCGAGCGGTTTGCGGCGGAAGGGGCCCGTGTGTTTGCAATCGACATCAATGACCAATCCCTTGCCGAATTGGGAAACATCGAAGGCGTTACCCCGCTTAAACTCGACGTTACCGATCTTGACGCCATGACTTCAGTCACGGCGGATTTGCCAGTGCTTGACGTATTGTTCAATTGTGCAGGCTATGTCTCAGCCGGTTCGATTCTGGATTGCGACACGGCCGATTGGAATTTCAGTTTCGACCTGAACGTTACCTCGATGTATCATCTGATCAAACTGACGCTGCCAGCCATGCTGGAAAATGGTGGCGGGTCGATCATTAACATTTCTTCGGTTGCTTCATCCTTGAAAGGCGTCCCCAATCGCTTTGCTTACACAGCCTCAAAAGCAGCGGTGATCGGTCTGACAAAAGCAATTGCCGCTGACTTCGTCGCGCAAGGCATCCGTTGCAATGCGATTTGTCCTGGTACCGTCGACAGCCCCAGCTTGCATGATCGTCTCCGCGCAACTGGAGACTATCAAAAGGCCATGACCGATTTTATCGCACGCCAACCCATGGGTCGGATCGGTATGGTTGATGAAATTGCCGAACTTGCATTATATCTGGCAAGCGATGCGAGTGCATATACGACCGGACAACCCATCGCTATTGATGGCGGCTGGACCATCTGATTGAACGAAAATTTGCCCAAGCATATTCTTAGCGCCGAAGACAGAAATGTAGTCTTGCTTTGGTGCGGATGAGAGGACTCGAACCTCCACGGCCGTAAGGCCACTGGCACCTGAAGCCAGCGCGTCTACCAATTCCGCCACATCCGCGAAGCGACCTGTTTTCAAGGCAATAGCTTGCCCTACAGGAGCTGTTTGTATGTTCCTGGTGCGGCCGAGAAGACTCGAACTTCCACGGGAGTTACCCCACAGCGACCTCAACGCTGCGCGTCTACCAATTCCGCCACG
>JASJDO010000001.1 GCA_030065115.1 Rhizobiaceae bacterium
CAAGCCATCTTGTAGCGTCAATTGCTCCGGGTGACCAAGATCCGGTCCTCGCATTGCTTCCTGAAGGTTTGAAATCGGCCTGCCCAAATCTTCAATGGGTGGGATATCTTTCGACAGTGGGAGTATATGGAAACCATGATGGTGCGTGGGTCGATGAAGAAACAGAGCCGAAGCCTGTATCAAAACGATCTGTCCAACGTGTGAATGCAGAAGAAACCTGGTTGGAAGCATCGAGGAAGTCAGGCATTCCACTTGCGATTTTCAGATTGTCGGGAATTTATGGCCCAGGCCGTAATGCATTCATGAACATCAAAAAGGGTACTTCGCGACGCATGGTCAAACCGGGTCAGGTCTTTAACCGAATTCATCGCGAAGACATAGGGCAGGCAGTTGCCAATGCCATGGCTAAAAATATTGGAGGTATATTCAATATCACAGACGATGAGCCGGCGCCGCCGCAGGATGTGGTCACCTATGCGCATGAATTAAAAGGCATTGCGCCACCGCCGGAAATTGACTTTGAAACAGCGGATATTTCACCTATGGCGCGCAGTTTTTATGGTGAGAACAAGCGTGTTTCCAATCGAAAATCCAAGGACGAACTGGGTATGGTCTACCGCTGGCCTGACTACCGCACATCGCTGCAACGAATGCTGCAAGAGGATAGCTGGGAATAAGGTCTAGACTCTTCTCCCGGTGCATGCCAATCCAACCCTATGAATACGCCTGAATTGATCAAGATATGTGGCCTTTCCACCGATGAAGCCATCGACGCTGTTATAGGTGAGGGTGCGACGCATATGGGGCTTATCTTTTTTGAAAAAAGCCCGCGGCATGTATCGATCGAGAAAGCGGCTGCGCTGTCAACTCATGCCGGAAATCGCGTACAGAAAGTCGCAGTGACCGTGAACGCTGATGATCTGTATCTTCAACAGATTGTTGATGCTGTTGGGCCAGATCTATTGCAGCTTCATGGCAAGGAAAGCGTGGAGCGCGTGGATGAGGTGAAGAGCCGTTTTGGATTGCCCGTCATCAAAGCGCTTGCAGTTAGTGGTGCTGAAGACCTTGAACATGCAAAAATTTATATTGGCAAGGCGGACTATTTTCTGTTTGATGCCAAACCGCCAAAGGGTGCGGATTTGCCAGGCGGAAATGGTGTCGCATTTGACTGGGAAATCATGGACCAATGGCCTGCAGATGTGCCATATATCCTGTCTGGCGGGCTGAACCTTGAAAATATCAACGATGCCATACTTCATTCCGGGGCTATGGGTATTGATCTATCTTCAGGTGTTGAGAGCAGTCCGGGCGTAAAAGATACCAGGCTAATCCGGGAGTTTTTGCGGATGGTCACACAAAAGGATGAATGTGTTGAGTAAACCGATTGAGCCAAACTCTTATAAAACGGGCCCCGATGAAGCCGGACATTTCGGTATTTTTGGGGGTCGTTACGTTGCCGAAACATTAATGCCGCTGATTCTTGATCTGGAAAAGCACTATAATGCAGCCAAGGAAGACGCGGAATTTCAAGCTGAAGTTGAGAATCTCAACAAACACTATACCGGACGGCCGTCACCGCTTTATTTTGCCGAAGGTCTGACCGAGCATCTTGGTGGCGCGAAGATTTATTTCAAGCGTGACGAACTCAATCACACAGGATCGCACAAGATAAATAATTGCCTTGGTCAGATATTGCTTGCCAAGCGCATGGGCAAAACACGCATCATTGCGGAAACAGGCGCTGGGCAACATGGAGTAGCAGCGGCCACAGTTGCAGCAAAGTTTGGTTTTCCATGTGTCGTCTATATGGGTAAAACGGATGTCGAGCGTCAATCGCCGAACGTTTTTCGGATGAAGCTGCTGGGCGCTGAAATCGTTCCGGTCACCGCCGGTGCTGGGACACTTAAAGATGCGATGAATGAAGCGCTTCGCGATTGGGTTACCAATGTGGAAGATACGTACTATCTAATTGGCACTGCTGCCGGACCGCATCCCTATCCTGAACTTGTCAGGGATTTTCAATCGGTCATTGGCAAGGAATGTCGCGAACAGATCCTGGAAGCCGAAGGTAAACTGCCAGACATGATTTGCGCTGCTGTTGGCGGTGGTTCCAATGCGATTGGCCTGTTTCATCCATTCCTTGACGACAAGGACGTGCAGATTGTCGGCGTGGAAGCCGGGGGCAAAGGTCTTTCAGGTGAAGAGCATTGTGCATCACTGTCTGCAGGCAAGCCGGGTGTCTTGCATGGTAACCGCACGTTTTTGCTGCAGGATGATGACGGTCAAATTCTGGAAGGGCATTCGATTTCTGCAGGCCTCGACTATCCGGGCATTGGTCCTGAACATTCCTGGCTGAAGGACACCGGCCGCGTTGAGTATGTGCCCATCATGGACACGGAAGCCTTGGAAGCGTTCCAGCTTCTTTGCAAAACCGAGGGTATTATTCCTGCTCTTGAGCCAAGCCACGCATTGGCTGAGATCGTCAAGCGCGCGCCAAAAATGGGTAAGGACCAAGTGATTGTGATGAACCTTTGCGGTCGTGGTGACAAAGACGTATTCACCGTTGGTGCTGCACTTGGCGTTGATCTTTAAGGGGCTAAGAACATGACTTCACGCATTGATGCGCGTTTTGCGGCGCTAAAGGAAGAAGGTCGACCGGGTCTGGTTACTTTTGTAATGGCCGGTGATCCGGATGAGAACACTGCTCTGGAAGTGATCAAGGGCCTGCCCGCGGCTGGCGCTGACCTGATTGAAGTAGGCATGCCGTTTTCAGATCCGATGGCGGATGGCCCCTCGATCCAGCTTGCTGGTCAGCGTGCGCTCAAAGGTGGCATGACACTTGCCAAGACGCTCAAGACAATTGCGGAGTTCCGAAAGGAAGATCAGGATACACCGATCGTTTTGATGGGCTATTACAATCCGATCTATATTTATGGAAACGAGAAGTTCATTGAAGATGCAAAGTCTGCTGGTGTTGACGGGTTGATCATTGTTGACGTGCCGCCTGAGGCAGATGATGAACTCTGTTTGCCTGCCATGGATGCTGGCTTGAATTTTATCCGCCTTGCTACGCCGACCACAGATGGTGATCGCCTGCCTCGCGTTCTCGAAAATACGTCCGGATTTTTGTACTACGTCTCGATTACGGGCATAACAGGTGCTGCTGCACCTGACCCCGGGAAGGTTGCAGCATCTGTTGCCAGAATCAAGGAATCAACCGATCTGCCGGTTGCGGTAGGATTTGGTGTCAAGACAGCGCAACAGGCTGCTGATATTGGAAAAGGGGCCGATGGTGTTGTTGTGGGCTCTGCACTGGTGAGCGCAATTGCCGACAGTCTGGATGAAAACGGAAACGCTACTGCTGAAACGCCATCAGCGGTTCATGTGTTGGTCGCTGACCTTGCATCCGGCGTTCGCTCTGTTAAACACTGATTTGAATTCTTATATACCGTTACGGCAGCTGCTTCGTAACTTTCAAGGAATGAACCCATGAACTGGATTACCAATCTCGTCAGACCAAAAATTGGTGGAATTTTGGGTCGGAAAGATTTGCCGGAGAACCTATGGGTCAAATGTCCGGAATCTGGGGAAATGGTTTTCCATAAGGATCTGGAAGCGAATATGGGTGTTGTACCCAATTCTGGCTATCACATGAAGATTTCCGCTAAGGAACGGTTGGCACAGTTCTTTGATGGTGGAGAATACGAAACTCTGGAAATGCCAAAGGTAGCGCAGGATCCACTCAAGTTTCGCGACAAATCGAGATATACCGACAAGCTCAAAGACGCGCGCAAGAAAACCGGCCTCGAAGATTCCATTCTTGCCGGCAAGGGAATGGTCGATGATCTTGAGATGATCGCGGTTGTCCATGAGATGGCCTTTATCGGCGGCTCACTTGGAATGGCAGCTGGTGAAATGATCATCAAGGCAATGGAACTTGCAGCAGAAACCAAAACACCACTTGTGTTGTTTGCGGCTTCCGGGGGAGCGCGCATGCAGGAAGGCATACTTTCCCTGATGCAATTGCCACGGACTACTGTTGGTGTGCAAATGATGAAAGATGCCGGTGTTCCTTACATTGTCGTTCTCACCAACCCGACTACAGGTGGTGTGTCGGCTTCCTATGCGATGTTGGGCGATGTTCATATTGCCGAACCTGGCGCTGTGATCGGTTTCGCCGGTCGACGTGTGATCGAAGGAACCATTCGCGAAAAACTTCCTGATGATTTCCAGACCTCCGAATATCTTCTGGAGCATGGCATGGTAGACATGATCGTCAGCCGTTTGGAGATGAAGTCAACGATTTCCCGTGTGGTGCGTTTGATGCTCAATCTCCCACCAGTTGAGGGAGCAAATCCAGATCCTGTGACACAATCAGCTGAACCTGAAACGGTTTCTGAAGACAGCTAGAGTGTAATTCGGCATTGTATCCGCGCACTGAAGCCTTAGTCGAGGAACTTCTCAAAAATCACCCTAAAGGTTTTGACCTTTCGCTCGGGCGGATAACAGGCTTGCTTGAAAAGCTTGGTAATCCACATGAACGGATTCCTCCCGCGATTCATGTTGCCGGAACCAACGGCAAAGGTTCGACGATTGCATTTTGTCGTGCAATTCTGGAATCAGCCGGGTACACGGTGCATGTCCATACATCACCGCATCTAGTGAACTGGGGCGAACGATACCGGCTTGCTGGAAATCTAGTGGATGACAATACGCTGGCTGATGCAATCGAACGTGCAGCAAAAGCAAACGCTGGTACTCCGATCACTGTATTTGAAATCATGTCAGCAGTCATGTTCATTTTGTTCAGCGAACATGACGCCGATTATTCGCTGGTTGAAGTTGGCCTCGGGGGTAGGGCGGATGCGACCAATATAATTGAAAATCCTGCGATTTGTGCCATCGCGCCGATCGGGCTGGATCATCAGGCATATCTGGGTGAAACGATTCGTGAAATTGCCTTCGAGAAAGCTGGCATCATCAAACATAGCACGCCTGTTGTTGTTGGACCTCAACAGGACGAGGCCAGAGATGTCATTGGAGAAGTTGCTGAGAAACTCCAAGCTCCGATTTCTTTTGCTTTGCAGGATTTTGACTACTACCGCGATGCAACTGGCTTTGTGTATCAGGATGAAGATGGATTGCTGGATTTGCCACTTCCGAGGCTTGCAGGAGAACATCAATTAGGAAATGCGGCTCTGGCGATATCTGCCATCAGGAAAAGTGGCATCGAAGTTTCAGACGAGGCTTTCGCCAAAGCCATGAAACATGTTGTGTGGCCCGGAAGATTGGAGAAGCTTCCGGCGGGCGAAATTACGACTGAGATTGGGACAGGGGCTGATATCTGGATCGATGGGGGACATAATCCGGATGCGGGTCGCGTAATCGCCACTGAACTTAAACGACAGATGGTCGGTGATGATCAGAAACTCCTCATGATTTGTGGCATGATCAATACGAAAGAGCCATTGGGCTTTTTCAAACCGTTTTCTGAAATGAATACCGAATTGGTCAGTATACCGGTGATGATGAGTGACGCCGGGATAGAGCCCGAGAATCTTGCAGCTTTGGCTGAAGAAGCAGGCCTTCAAGCACAAGCCACAGACAGTCTGGAAACTGCAATTGAGATAGCCCGCCAGAAATATGAAAGTGATCCGTCGCTGCGAATATTGTTTTGCGGATCCATCTATATGTTGGGCGAAGTGCTGGAGAAGAATGGCACGCCTCCGCGGTGACACGATTTGTACACATCAAAAAACCCGACCAATCCGGCCGGGTTCTGAAAATTCTACATCTGACTGAAGGTTATTAGGCAGCGCCGTTGATCCAGTCTACCAATGCATTCTTGGGTTTTGCGCCAACCTGCATGGAAGCTGGCTGGCCATCCTTGAACAGTATCAGGGTCGGGATCGAACGGACACCAAACTGCGCTGCGATATCCGGATTTTCATCGATATTCACCTTGGTGATCTTGACCTTGTCACCCATCTCATCGGAAATTTCTTCCAGGCTGGGACCAATAGCCTTGCAAGGGCCGCACCATTCTGCCCAGAAATCTACAACCACCGGAACATCTGCGCCCAAAACATCGGATTCGAAATTGCTGGTGTCAATCTTTTGCGTAGCCATATCGGGCCTCCTCTAATTATGTGGATCACACGAAATAGCCGTGCGGATATCAAATTCTGTTTGAACGTAAGAATGCGGTCTCCTAACGTCAAGCCATGTGAACATCTGTTCACCCGTTCTTGACCGTTTCGAGAGCCGCTGTGAGGATCTCGTCCGGTAAAATTGCCAATTCGGGCCCGCTTGTCCACAGCAATGCACATTCAACGTTTTTCGATGGATAAATTTGCGTGATCAGATGTCGGTATAATGCCAGTTGCGTGATGTATTCAGGCGGGTATGTACCGAAATGCGAAGGAATGTGCTTGTTTGTTTTATAGTCCAAAATCATGACCCGATCAGGAAACATGATCAGTCTGTCAATTTGCCCTGACAGGAGCCGAAGTCCGGAACGGGTTTGCAGACTGCCAATCAAAGGGACTTCTGCTCTACTTTCAGCATCAAAAACATCGCGAAACGGATGTTTTGTGAATAGGATTTCGATGGTTTGAAGAACATGATCACAAACCGTTTTCGGTAACTCTTTGCCCTTTGAAGATACATATTCCTGCGCTTTTTCCAGTCGTTTGTCTGGCGACACATCTGGCAGGACTTCCAGCAATTGGTGGACCATATTGCCGATTTTCAGGGCGAATGGAGAATTGTCAGTGGTTTGTTCAAAAGCTGGGTGGCGTTGTTCCTTGAGTGCTTCATCGATCAAGGCATAGGCGCCTGATGGGGTGAGTGGTCTCGGCAATGGAGGATCAGCTTTGGCCGGGGTGTGTAGCCACTCTGGAAGATCGGTTGGAGGTGTCTCGTCATCGCCAGAAGCTGCCTTGGCAGCCATAGGGACTGGAGCGCGTTCTTCCTTCACCCAGCGTATACCTCCCCCTAACTCTTCCGGGATGGGTGTTGCTGAGGGCGTCAAAGTGTTTTCTACCATACGATGCCAATAGTCATGTTTAGGATCGCGGGTTCCCCGATATCCGCAAACGATCAGCCTATCGGCTGCCCGTGTCATCCCGACATAGAGAAGCCGCCGATATTCGGCATTTGCTGCTGCCTCCGCGTCTTCTGTGATTTTTCGGGTTACAGATGTCTGATCTGTTGAAGTCGGGACCCAGACAAATCCACGGTTAGGATTTCTGTCTCCCACTTCCAAAACCTTTGACCGATGGCTGGAAATCCATGGGCTGCCACAAGAATCCACCAAAAACACAACCTTTGCTTCCAAACCCTTGGAGGCGTGCACAGTCAGAATTCGTACTTCGTCACGATCCAGTTCAAGTTCCCGTTTGATTTCAGGATCGGCTTTCGTCAGCATGGCGATGAATGCTTCTAGCCCACTGCCACCATCGCGAACAAAGGCGATGATCTCGTCCACAAATGCGTCCAACACATCTTCTGCTTCCATGCCGAGTTGAGCCAGCAGTTTCTTGCGGCCACCATGTGCGCCAAACAACCAGGCATAGAATTCAAACAAGCCAAGCGATTTTTCCTTTGCCCTGATTTCTTCGAGAACGGGCAGTGCAGCAGAAGCGGCCTCATTGCCGGCATGTTCACTATCCTCTGAACAGAACCGTAGCTGTTCAAACAGAGTTCTTGGCCCGCGATCATGTGCAATTTCGAACAATTGAGTGTCGGACATGCCGATGAAAACACCCTTTAGCACCGCAGCAAGATTGAGATCATCTTCCGGCAACAATGCGAAACGCCCCATTGCCAACAGGTCTTCGACAGCAATGTGTTCTAACAGACGCAGCCGGTCAGCGCCTGCAACTGCCAAGCCTTTGTCTTTCAGGGTTCTGGTCAGGGCAGTGATAAACCGGTCGCGTTTGCGAACAAGAACCAGAATGTCGCCAAAACGCAGAGGCTCGCCAGTTCCGGGCAGTGGTTTTCCCACCCATTCTCCGATGCTTGTTGCAATACGCTCGGCTAGCAAGACTGCCGGATCATTGACACTTTCGCGATCAATGGGAGCAATCCAGCTTTCAGTTTTTTCGGTTTTCTCGCGCGCGAATACCGGCCAAACCTGAACTTCACCTGGATCATTTGCCCTGACAGCATCATGTACAGGTGCTTCCCCGTTTTGGGTCAATCCGTTTGCATTGGCTTCATTTTCAAAAACCAGATCAACGGCATGAAGTACATCTTTTGTGGACCGGAAGGAGAGGTCGAGCCTCGCTTTTTTCAGAGATTTTCCAAGTGCTGTGACCTGCTTGTCCAAAAGACGTTTCTGCAAATCAAATTCTTTCGGATCTGCGCCTTGAAAGGAATAGATGGATTGCTTTTCGTCACCGACAACAAAAACGGATCTTTCCTTTTTGCTTGCGCTCTCCCCTGCATAGAAATCTTCGGTCACAGCATTGATAATTTCCCATTGAGCGGGGCTGGTGTCCTGAGCTTCGTCAACCAGAACGTGATCCACCCCATTGTCCAAGCGGTATCTGATCCAGTCGCGAATGTCGGGACGCTTAAGCAGGTTTACAGTTTTCCAAATCTGATCGTCATAATCGATCTGACCTCTGGCACGCTTCATACGTTCATACTGTTCCAAAACGCCAAATGCGATTTTGAAAAGATTTCGCGTATTGTTGATTGTCCTGATTGCTGTAATTTTATCCAGAGCTTTGAGAAGAGCAGAACCTGTAGACAGAATTGTTTCAACCAAATCAGGAAACTGCTTCTTGATTGCTGCTGTGGCAATGCTCTTTTCAGATCGAAGGTCGCCTTTTTGTGTCAGGCATATTTCTACCCAAAGGTTAAATTGCACCGAAGGTTCTGCTGTTCGACCCAAAGCTTCGAGTTTCTTACCAAGTTCAATATCAGTTTTCTTGTCACTGGCGTTGCAGGCAAGCTGAACCTCTGCAAAATAAGCTGCGTTCTGTGAAGCGTGTTTGATGAAAGTATCGCGAACTTCATCCTCTGTATCATCAGGGCGTATTCCAAAAATCGGATAAAGCCTGTTTACTGCTAGATCCACATCGCCAGAATTCTGGTCCATATCCAGGACCCAATCCTGAAACGCGTGGCGATTTGCAATGATTTCAGAAATGGCCATTTCAATGCTGGCGTCACTTGCTGTGGGTACGAGGGCGCTGAATGCATCAAACATGTATGAGTTCTGCGGATTTCCAAGTACCTTTGCCTTCGCTTCTGCCAACATGGCAGCTTGAGTAGTTTCCTGAATGACTTCAAAATGTCCGGAGACATTCGCTTCCAATGGGAATTGATGGAGGAGCGCTTCGCAGAAAGCGTGAATGGTCTGAACCTTAAGGCCGCCAGGGGTGTCGAGCGCTTCTGCAAAGAGTTGACGGGCTCGCCTCAGTGCCTTTCCCGAGGGCAGTGAACCTGTTGAATGATGAATCTCGGCTTTTAGGTCTTTATCCGGCATCATTGTCCATTTGGCCAATGTGTCGAAGATACGGTTTTTCATGTTTGCCGCAGCGGCCTTGGTGAAGGTAAGGCACAGGATTTTGTCTGGTGAATTGCCATCAAGCATCAAACGGATGACCCGCTGTGTCAGCACGTGTGTTTTTCCGGATCCCGCATTGGCGGAAACCCAGACAAAGCGCTTTGGGTCCGATGCAGAAAATTGCTCATCAAGTGTGGTTTTGGGGATTTGAAGCTTTTTAGTCATCGCTGTCCTCTTCCCCAAAGGACCATTCGCGGACGCGGGCCAGATGATCATAATCACCGCTCATTTCGCTATCCTTGAACGGGGCGTAGCGCGAGATGTATCCTTGATCCGGGTTTGAGTAGGCGGTTACGAGTTCTTGCAGGTTGTCGCTAGCTCTCAAAACTATTTCATCAATGGGATTTTTTGCGTCGGCAATCTTTTCGGCTCCAATTTTTTCGCCGGTTCTAAGTCGTAGATATTTCATGTCTGCAACATGTGAGCTCACCAGTCCTTCAAAACCACCGCGTTGCGCAATCAAAGCCTCCAATGCAAGTTGGGGCGAAAGCGTTCTCGCCTGATCCTTGCTTGGGCTTCCTCCGGTCTTGTAGTCGAACAGATTGATGTCACCGGATTTGAGGACATCGATCCGATCTGCACGTGCCCTTAGCGTAAATTCGGTTTCGCCAATTTTTGTTTCACCTTCAATCTCCGTCAGGATCGCCTTGCACTGCACTGAAGCCTGATACTCGGTTTCCCACTCGACATAGGCTTTCGCGATTTCGGCAAAGCGCAATACCCACACCCTTTCAATATCGGCGGGCAATTGCTGTTCCTTGATTGCTTGCGATGCAATATCGATCAGATGGCTCAGGCGCTGCGTTACGGGCAGGCAGGGCCCGTCCGTTTTGACGTAATTCTCCAATATCGCGTGATACAGGGTCCCTTTCAGCAGATGATCAGCCTCGCGCTCCAACGGCTCAATTGGGGATAGTTTCAGTATCCGTTTTGCGTAAAGTGCATAGGGATCCCGTATCCACGTTTCGATATCCGTGACAGGAAGTCCCCTGGGGCGCGCTTCAAGAGGTGGTTTTTCATTGGGGCGTTTTGCTCGTTCACCGTGTTTCGTCGATGCATCCAAAGCATTTGCATATTCTACATATCGGTTGCCGCGCGATTTTATCGTCGCGGTCAGGTCTTCTCCCAACAACGCGGTTAGCCGTTGTAGCCAACGTGAGGCAACTGTGGGCGACTTATCAACGCGGCCTGCCCGTGAATAGAAAACTTCCTTTGCGCCGCTCAATTGTTGAAAATCGTGGGCAGCAAGGCCGGTGCGGCGTTCCGGTGAAGGCATATTGAGTTGACGCCGAAGAGTCCTGTTCAGAAACGCGTCGCTTCTACTGTTCTGTGGCCAGGTATCTTCATTAAGGCCTGCCAGAATGACACGGTCATGCTTGAGCAAGCGTACTTCCAACGGGCCATAGATATGTAATCTTGGATGTGTGTTCCCACCTGTTCGGCTGACGCGACCGGAAAGCAGTGCATCAAGAATGTCAGGCACTTCTTCGAAATTGACTGCGTAATCTCCCGAGCGTCCGGTTAGAAGCTCCTGAAAGAAAGCGTCCAGCTCATTGGAACCCCTCGTCAGTGCCAGCGCGGTTTTGCCGTCTTCGCCCGTTGCAAGTGCTATTGCAGCCTGGCGCAGAGCATTTGATACATCAAAGAGCGTTGTTGCAGGTTTTAATTCAATCACAGGGGAGAAGATTTTATCAATCGTTTCGAGCCAGTCTTCAAGATCTGCAATAAACTGTTCGTCCAGGTATTCCACCTTTGTTGCGGTTCTTGGGTTTCCCAATAACTCCCGTTTTCGGTTGATGAAGAATTCCAGATAGGCACCTGCTCTTGGTGTATGGATGCTGCCTCGCAAGCAGAGCAGTTCGAAAATTCGTGCAAATGCTTCCGCTTTTTCTGACGTTCTACCAGCAAGGCATAGTGGATTTTTCAGTAACGCAGTGATATCCGGATGGCTTGGAGTGTCTTGTGCTACTTTCATGATATTACGGACGAACACTCCTGCCGGAGTATTTATCAGCGGAATGCCCGCAGAATCATCCACGCTCACACCAAATCGCAACAATTCCATGGATACTCTTTGTGCCAAGCTTCGGTCAGGTGTCACAAGCGCAGCATTTGAGGTTTCGTCCTCCAGAACTTCACGCATGGCGATTGCGATCGCCAGTGCTTCCTGGCGTTCATTAACGGCTTCGATGAGGGCAGTTTTCTCAAAAGCTTTTGATCTGTCTTTTGGTGTTGTAGCATCGAGGTTCAGGTGCCAGTCTGCGCTGAAATCAGACAAGGCAAGTGCCGTGCTGACGAGATCCGAACGCAATTTCAAATGTTGGGATGTGTTGCCCAGTTCGACAATGTTCGAGCGGTCAATACCAAGGAAACGGATTGTGCGTGCGAGCCCGAACTGTGGATGAGATTCGATAAGGGGATCATCAGACAGTCTTGAATTTTGAAGCCTGTTCCATGCTTCATTTGACATCCCCATGTCCACGCCTGGAAGGACAATGGCGCCATCGAGCAAGTTGCCGACAACCCGCAGCAACAATTGCGTACTGGGAACCGAGCCCGTTGTGCCTGCGACTATGACCGGTCCTTTCGGCGGTTTGGATTCATATCGCTCCGCGCGGGCACGTAAAAGGCTTACTGCACGAACTGCCGGATCCATCAAGTCGTTTTCTTTAAGATGTTCGGGCCAGTAGTTCATGATGATTTTCAGGAATTCGGCTGTCAACCGCCACCAGTCGGCATATTCGTCCGGGACAAGCTCGTTTACGGTGTTCCAATCGGTTTCCTCCTGAACGATTTGGGTCAGAAGATTTGCAAGATCATCGGCAAGTCTGATTGAATCAGCAGAGCTTGTAGGAATGAGGATGGTTTCATCGCCGAACAATTTCTGAATATTCGAAGCCAGCGTATCCTTCCAGGTTTGGATCAGCATTGCCAATTGCAATGTCCGGTCCAGAGCGCTTATTGATGTTGGAAGTGCGGCAAATTCTTCAACATCCACATCAATACCGAACTCATCATCGTCCGTGTCTCCTAGCGTGCGAATAGTGGGAAGAAGAGTAGCCGACCCTTCAAAACGTGCGAGAAAGGCGCTTGACAAAGCTCGGGCAGCCCGACGGTTTGGTACATAAATTGTTGCGTCTGCGAGCTTAAAAGGGTCTTTGCTAGGGCAAAACCCTTCGACAAGTACCCCATCCAGAATAGCATCGACGAGTGCATGAAGAAAATCGCTGCCGGGATGGACAGAAAACACGTTACCCAGAACATGCACGCGTTTGTCGGTGCTTTTCAAACTGATGGTTCGCGCTCCCGTTTTGCGCGAATCCTTCGACGATTGTCGTGTCAGGCAGCGCTTTTTGCTATTGCGTCTTCAGCCTCATGGATCGCGTCAGGTGTTCCCACATGCAACCAAAGACCTTCTAGGCGTAGCCCAAAGAGCCGCTCTTTTTCAAGCGCTTCATCGAATTGTCTGTTGAGACTGAATGCCCCTGATGGTGCCGTGTCAAAAATCGATGGGTCGAGGATTGCGGCACCTGCATAGGCGAAGGGAGCGACCTTGTGCTCAATCCTTCGCGTCAGGCGACCATCTGCATCCATCGTAAAATCGCCGCGCGAGCCAAATCCAACGGCTGTTGCCATTCCGGACAAGAGCAGAAGAATGTCCATTTCAGATGATTGCCAGAATTCTGCCATTCGTACGAGGTTGGGCTTGAACCCTTCGATCCAGAAAGAATCTGCATTGAGCAGATAAAACGGGTCCTCTCCGAGCATTGGCAGGGCGTTTGCGATACCGCCGCCTGAATCGAGCAGTTCAGCACGCTCATCTGAAATGTGAATTTTCATGTCACGACGTGATTGGACATGGTCTTCGATCTGGTCTGCGAGGTAGTGAACATTCAATACCACTTCTTCAACCCCTGCGCGTTGCAGTGCGTCAAGCGCATGGTCCAGCATGGGCTTCCCATAAACTTCGATCAAAGGTTTGGGGGTTGATTCTGTAATCGGGCGCATCCGGGTACCCAGACCTGCCGCCAGGATCATCGCTTTTTTGGGCCCGTGTTCAGTTGTTACGGGGCATACAACCGTGCTTGTAGACATTTCGTCTCCTGTTCGGGCTTTGCCTCTCGCCCGATTCTCTTACGTTCTCTCTTGTTTCAACCATCTGATGCATTGAGTTTGTTACAATTTAATTACAGTTTCCAGCCAATCCCTGTATTCGGACAATATAGAATGATTGAGGCTGCGCTTCAGATATTCTTTCATTCTTGGCAAGTGTGAACGGTATTGTGGCTTGCCGTCGCGGATATCCAAACGAATGAAAATACCTAGGATCTTTGTTGTCCGCAGTGCAGACATGATAGCATAGCTCTCGCGAAAGACGGTTTCATCAAACTGTGAAGACGCACTCTTTCTCACTGAGATGTAGTGATCTACAAGCTGATTTTCCAGTCTCTCGCTAACATCAACACGGGCGTCTTGGGCAAGGGAAGCCACGTCATAGGCTTCCGGACCGATCAATGCATCTTGAAAATCGATCAATCCGATTTGTTCTTTGGGAGTATCGCCCTCAAGCCAGATGATGTTTGGTGAGTGATAATCGCGGAGCACTAACGAAGACGGATGATGTTGCGCTTTTTCAATGAGGGCTTCCCAAATTGAAGTGAATTGGGCCTCTTCAAATCCGCCGTCAGTTTCGTGAGGTAGATACCAGTCCTTGAAAAGTCCGGCTTCGATCATCATCACATCAACATCGTAAGTAGAGATGGTGTGTTTTCGACCAGAAGCAAAGTCGATTTGTTTTTCGAAGCGTTCCTGATGAACTTCAGCAAGCAGAGCGGTTGCGGACATATACCGCTCTGGAATGGGTTGCTTTTTCTCATCGATAATAAGTTGAGCGCCCAGATTTTCGGTCACAAGTAGTCCGGATTCCAGATCTTTGGCGAGAATTTCAGGCGCCCTGAAGCCATGCTCCCTCAGCGTCTTTGCGATGGCGACAAAAGCTGAAACATCTTCAGCCAGGCGCGCGATCTGACTGTAGGGTTTGCCATTCAAGACTGGTGGACCATCCGTCATCGCCGGCGAATTCATTAGGATCAGTTTTTCTTCGCCAATCGTTTCGTAGGCGCGGCTGGATGCATCACCGGTAAGGAACCTGCGGAGTTGATTCTTGTAACCGTGCGCTGCCATAAATTCGCGAATTTCGAAGCTGCGTTCAAGTCGCATCATAGCAGCTTCGGGTCCGCTAATTTTGATTTCGCGTGCGTTTTCCCCGCTTTCATCCAGTTGGATCAGAATGGCGTTTTCCGGAATTTTGTCAAATACGTTCTGCGGCCATTCCATAAGAACGCAGCCGGTCTCCAACTGCTCCGACCAACCAAGTTCATCAAGTTCATCGATGCGAGAAATCCGGTACAGGTCATAGTGAAATACTGGAAACCTTGCATCATAGGCTTGGCAGATCGTGTATGTGGGACTTGGTACTTCTAATGCTTCATTTTCCGCGATCTGGCGAATGATTGCACGGGCGAGTGTTGATTTGCCAACCCCTAGATCGCCGGACAGAAGCACCAGGTCGCCGGCTTTCAATCCACAAGCGAGTTCAGCTCCCAGGTGTTCGGTTTCAACTTGGTTCTGGGTAGTGACACAGATTGCCATGCATCAAGCTGCCGCTGGATTGGAATTGGCTGCGTTTTCAATGGCAGGGTGATCGCGATCAGCTGAGTCTGCAGGAATTTCCTTCTGCGGGAACCTGCAGAGGAAAGAAGCACCGCTTTCTGCTGTTTCTTCAAGCTGAACAGACCCACCGTGAAGTTCTACAAAGCCTTTGACGATCGAAAGGCCGAGACCGGTTCCGGTTCGTTTGCCGGTTGCAGGTTCAGATTCAAAGCGGTTGAAGATGTGCTCTCGCTTTTCTGCGTCCACTCCGGGTCCTTCGTCACGAACCCGCAAGTCATAATATCCGTCCGATAGCGCACCGGAAATGGATATTGTGCTGTTTTCGGGAGAGAAGTTTACTGCGTTTGAAATCAGGTTCTTCAAGATCTGGCAGAATCGGTCACTGTCTGCGACCAGATAGTCCGCTTGCTTTGCAACATGCACATTGATCTGCAGGCTCTTTTGCTGGATCGGCTCAATCAGCGAGACAAGAACACTGTCGATAGAGGACTGGAAGCCAACATTGGTGAGGTTCAACTCGACGGTTTCAGCATCGATGGACGCAAGATCAAGAATGTCATCCACGAGTGTGCGCAAGACCTGAACGGAAGAATGAATATGTCCGAGATACTCGTTTTGCTTCTTGTTCAATTCACCAATTTCTGGCGTGCCAAGCAATTCACCAAATCCTGATATGCTGGTGAGCGGAGCGCGCAGCTCATAAGAGACGTGTTGGATAAATTTGCTCTTTAGAAGATCAGAAGCCTCCAGAGCCTCGGCGCGTTCCTTAAGGGCCTTTTCAAAGTTCACATTGGCTGAAATGTCGACCATTGTCAGCATGGACTGGCCTTCTGGCAGCGGTACTACGGAATATTCCAGCGTTTTGTCGCTTCGCAAATGCATGCGTCCGCTGATGCCATCCCTCTGGTCGTCAAAGCCGGTAATCTTGCCCAGGATCACGTGCAAATCCTGCTCATTGGAAATGCTATCGTTCCAGTCCCGGATGATGCCGGAAATATGGATGCCCTCAGCAACTTCTATCCCTGCATTTGCCCAAAGTTCCTCGAGTGCCGGATTAAACAGTTTCAGTTTTCCGTCAGACGCGAACACAGCAACGGCTTCGGACAGATGATCAAGGGTTTCACCCTGTATGCGAATTAGTGAGTTGTAATTGCTTTCCAGCGCAAGGCGCTCGGTGACATTTTCAAACACCCAGGCTGCTCCGCCGGTATTCTGTGGGCTCACTACAACCCGAACTGTTTGCCCATCCATCAGATGCCACCACTCTTCAGAGGTTTCCAGGGCCTGGTAGATTTCAAGCTGGCCATCGCGCCATTTTCGCCAGTCAGGATGATCTGGGAGCAATTTGCCATCCCGCATGGCATCAAGAACCTCGGCGTTCGATGGCGAAGAATCCAGAAAAGCAGAATCCAATTGCCATAATTGCTGAAAGCCACTGTTGAAGAATACGAGCTTTTTCGATTTGTCGAAAATTGCAACCGCAGTAGCAAGTTGATCCAGCATTCGCGCATGGCTGTCATTCGTTTCTTCGAGCATTCTGCGCGTTTGCTCCAAGTCACTCTTGTCGATGGCAATTCCTGCGGTTCCCGCTTCTGACCGCATTCCGAATACTTCCAGACGCTTTCGATCGCCGGCAACCGTAGCGGGAACTTCTTCATGAAACAGGTTGCCATCCGCATCTGCCTCGTGAATACGGTCTCTCAGTCCTGGATCGAACAGATCGAGATTTTTCTGAACAACATCTTTCGGGGTTTCACCATCAACGGCATCAGTGTAAGCGCTGTTGACCCATGAAAGTTTGCCTTCCTCAGACCTGATCCAGAATGGCATTGGCAGTTTGCGAAGAAGATTTTCGAGGGTGGAGAAGGTCGTTTCCAAGCGCTCATGTTTTGTCTTGAGCTTGACGTGTTCTTCGCGTTCTTTTTCAAGATTGGAAAACCGCGCATAGGCGTAGCTGCCTGATGTATTGCCTGTGACGTTAAGAATCGTAACATTTTTGGCTCTAAGCGTTGTTTCAAATGTTCTGCCCTCTTCACACAACTCCCTGATCATTCGGTCAAGTGTTTCTGAGGATGCAGCATCTGCCCAAGCACTGAAATTTAAAAAGACATCGAGGGCGTCTGGCGCGCCGACGGAAGTCGATAGTGTTCCATAGCTGACAGGCTGCTCATCCTGGTTCCAAACAATTGTCATTTGTCCAGGATTTGTAAGCAGCGCTTCGTTTCTGTCGTTTGCAGCCTTGAGTTCTGTTATTCCGACCTTTAATGCCCGGTTTTCTTCTGAAACGCGTGCACGCTCCCTTATCATCCAGAAGGCAGACAGCAACGCAAAGCTCATCGCGCCGCCGAACACAGCAAGCATGAGAATGGAAGTGCCGTTTAGCGGAACAGGTAGATTGGAAACACTGAATGTGTCTTGCTGAGCGAATGCTGGAAACGTGTTCAGGCCAGCAGTAAACGCTGTTGTGGACGCCAGCAATTTGCGTAAACGGTGTTTCTTAAAACAAGTTACCTTCAATCGATCATACGCCCTGAGGATCCAGTGATTTTCACGCGAACATAAAGCCCAGACAGTTTTGCAACTGCTGGCTGACATACGCGCAATACACTCTAGAAAACCTGTTTTATAAACAGGTCCAAACCCTGGCATGCCAATGGTCCCCTCGCCGAACGATTCCCAAGCCTGCCCTGCCCTATCATTCCCCAGCTCTTGTGGCTGATTCGTGGAAATATTTGATTCTCGATAGACTATACAATTCGCGATTCTGCTGGAAGAGTCGCGGGCAAAAAAATATCCGCCCACTTTGTCAAGCGAGCGGATACTATATGTTGTGGATAGTACGAACTAAATCAGTACCTGTAGTGTTCTGGCTTGTACGGGCCCTCGGTTGTCACTCCGATATACTCAGCCTGTTCCTGTGAAAGCTCTGTCAATTGAACACCAATCTTTGCCAAATGCAGTCGGGCAACCTTCTCGTCGAGATGTTTCGGCAGGATATATACTTCGTTGTTGTACTCATCGCCTTTAGTCCAAAGCTCGATCTGCGCGAGGACCTGGTTGGTGAAAGAAGCAGACATCACAAATGACGGGTGACCGGTTGCGTTGCCCAGATTGAGCAGGCGGCCTTGGGACAGAAGGATCATGCGATTGCCGTTTGGCATCTCGTACATGTCTACCTGATCCTTAATGTTCGTCATTTTCAGGTTTTGCAAACTTGCGACCTGAATTTCGTTGTCAAAGTGACCGATATTGCCAACAATCGCCATGTCCTTCATCTCACGCATATGCTCGAGACGGATAATGTCCTTGTTGCCAGTAGTGGTGATGAAGATATCTGCGTCTGAAACCGCATCTTCAAGTGTTGTGACTTCGAAACCATCCATGGCAGCCTGCAGTGCACAAATCGGGTCGATTTCTGTTACCTTTACACGTGCACCCGCACCACGTAGAGAAGCCGCAGAACCCTTGCCCACGTCGCCATAGCCACATACAACTGCGGTCTTGCCAGCCATCATGGTATCTGTTGCCCGGCGAATGCCGTCTACAAGAGATTCCTTACAGCCATATTTGTTGTCAAACTTTGACTTGGTGACGGAATCATTCACATTAATTGCAGGGAATGGAAGCTGACCATTTTTGTGCAATTCATAGAGACGATGAACACCGGTTGTTGTTTCCTCTGAAACACCCTTGATCGCATCCCGTGTCTTGGTGAACCAGCCTGGGCTTTCTGCCATACGTTTCTTGATCTGCGCTTTGATGACTTCTTCCTCCTCAGAAGAAGGTACCGGAATGATGTCTTCGCCAGCTTCTGCACGTGCGCCAAGAAGAACGTAGAGTGTTGCGTCACCACCATCGTCGAGAATGAGGTTTGGACCTTCATCAAACAAGAATGACTTGTCGAGATAGTCCCAGTGCTCTTCGAGGGTTTGACCTTTGATCGCAAAAACCGGAATGTTTGCGGCAGCAATCGCGGCAGCGGCGTGATCTTGTGTTGAAAAGATGTTGCACGATGCCCAGCGGACTTCTGCACCCAGTTCAACCAGGGTTTCAATCAGAACTGCAGTTTGAATGGTCATGTGCAGCGAGCCCACAATACGTGCGCCCTTCAGTGGCTTTGATTCTCCAAATTCTTCGCGGAGTGCCATCAAGCCTGGCATTTCTGTTTCAGCGATATCAAGCTCTTTCCGGCCAAAATCTGCCAGCGAGATATCCTTCACTACGTAATCGGTAAAATCGGACATGGGATTTCCTTCAAAGGGTTGGAACGCACCTTTTGGGGTGTTTTGCGGTTCCATATCAGGAACGGAAGGATTCAGCAATAGCATATAAAGATTTCTTTATATGATGATTTGATGGTGATTAAGCCTCTTCACCAAAACGCTCTTCCACCAATGACTTAATGGCCGCCAGTGCCTCATCGGCTTCAGGTCCAGTCGCAGAAACATGGATTTCACTGCCTTTGCTGGCAGCGAGCATCATCAATCCCATGATGGAATCGCCACCCACCACATGCCCGTCCTTGCTCACCCGGATTACGGCATCGAATTGCCCGGCGATTTCGACAAATCTGGCGGAAGCACGTGCGTGAAGGCCGCGCTGATTGGTAATCTTGAGTATTCCGAATTTTTCGTCAGACACGATTACTTTGATCCCTCAAGCAAAGTACTCGCAATCTGAATGTATTTTCGTCCGGCTTCCTGCGAAATTTGGCAGGCCTCTTCAATGGAATGTGTTTTTCGGACACCGGCCAGTTTGACCAGCATCGGAAGGTTAATCCCGGCAATCACCTCGACATTGCTCTCTTGCATCAATGAAATTGCCATATTGCTGGGTGTTCCGCCGAAAAGATCTGTCAGAAGTATGACGCCATTTCCCTGATCTACGCGTTTGAGCGCAGCCTCAATATCGTTTCGTCTGACTTCCATATCATCATCCGCTGCAATGCATATGGTTTCTAACAAGGTCTGCTCGCCAACAACATGTTCAAGTGCCTTGCGAAACTCAATTGCCAGATCTCCATGCGTTACGATGACTAGTCCGATCATGCCGTTATCCTACCGATTTCACTTGATGACCATGCGTTTGATTTGACACTGAGTCCAGACCCTAGACGAGTTCTGCCGTTGATTGATCAATCCATGCAAGAATTATGCGCGCAGCATGTTCTTCATGACGCATTGGTACATTTATCGATGGAATTTCCATACCCAGAATTCTGCATGTCTTTGGTTCGGGTATACGCTCAATCTCATTGTCTGGAACAAGTTTCGCAACCAGTTGGATTTGGGCTTCTCTTTCGAATGGAATTTCGGTGATGCCAAATCCCCTGATTTCCACTTTACCGGCAATAGTTTTAGGCGTCTTAGCATGGAGACTGCCATGGCGATTTTCAAGCATCACCTGGTCATCTGAAATAAATGTACACTTCAAAGCCCTCAGTTTTGCCCGCTCAAGTAAACCGAGAGCAAGCGAGGTTTTTCCACTACCGGAAGGTCCTTCAATCAGTATGCCCTGTTGTTCGATTGAGATAACGTTGCAATGATGGTTGATCATAGGTTTGTCGCGGCTAGGTTCTGGACGTATCAAGCGGGAGCGCTACGATGAACCGGGCCCCGGTTTGACCACCGGTCCGGTTTTCCGCACGAATTGATCCACCATGCGCCTCTACAATCTGACGGCTGATGGATAAGCCAAGGCCGGAATTCTGGCCAAAGCCGTCTGTATCTGCGCGATCCGTATAAAATCGTTCGAAAATTCGATTTGTGTCTTCTGCCTGTATGCCTGGACCATTGTCCTCAATCATCATGACAAGGGACTTTGCGTTTCTCGCCAGACGAATGCTTATTTCCCCATTATTGTCAGGAACAAAGGAAACCGCATTGTCCAGAAGGTTGTTAATTACCTGGCCAAGGCGTGTGTCATGGCCGGAAACAAAAAAACCATGCTTGCCAAGCCGTGAAGTATCAATACTGAGATCGATTTTGACATTCTTGTCGCGATGCGTCACTTCCCTTGAGGCATCCACAACATCTGACACCAGTTTTGCAAAATCTATCCGGTAGGTCTTGTCTCGCACCAGATCAGCATCAAGGCGCGATGCGTCAGAAATATCTGTGATCAGTCGATCGAGGCGCTTCACATCATGCTGGATAACCGCAAGCAGGCGATTATGAGAATCCGGGTTTTTTGCCAATGGCAGGGTCTCCACCGCACTGCGCAAAGACGTGAGTGGATTCTTTAGCTCGTGACTGACATCTGCCGCAAAGCGTTCGATTGCTTCGATCCGTGAGTAAAGAGCATTGGTCATATCCGCGACCGAGCCAGACAAATCACCAATCTCATCATTGCGGTGAGACATGTCAGGAATGTTGATGCGAGATTTTACACCGCGCTTTACCTTCTCAGCGGCTTCGGAAAGTTTCCGCAACGGATTTGCAATTGTGCTGGCCAGGATTGCTGACAGGACAAACATTGTGATGAACGCAACCAAGAATACGCGAAGAATGTCCAGTCGCTCTTCTCTGACAATCCGGTCGATATCATCACCTTCGGTAGATAGGAGCAAAACGCCCAAGACAGCACGAAACCTCTGAATCGGAACAGCAACGGAAACCGTCAGTTTGCCTTGCTTGGTTTGCCGTACTATCGGCCGTGGTGCGCCTACCAATGCTGATTGCACTTCCGGGTACAGCGTGCCAGGTCCTTCAAGCTCCTCATATATGGGGAGGTTGGAGTCGCGAAGCGCCCGGCTCAGCAAATCGCCAATCCACACACTCCAACCAATGCGTTTACTGCTGTTATCTTCTGACAAACGGGGAAGTTCGAATTGTTGAACCTGACCTGCTTCATACAAGAACCGGGAATCCAAAATCATGATTCCATCCGGATCGAAAATTCTGGCTCGTGTTTGCGTCGGTTTAATGAGCGTTCGGAAAATTGGTGCAACCTGTTCGGGACTGATCGGATATTGCAGGTTGTCTGTTTGATCGAGCCTTGGCAGCACGCTTTCCCCGGTCTGCAGTTCCAACAGTTTCTCAGGATCAATGGTAAATGCATCTGGTGTGGCCGTTACGGAGCCGGCAACTGCTGCTGCAATGATTCTGCCTTGTGTCAGCAGACTTTCGATTTTGGAATCGATCAATCCTGCCCTGAACTGATTCATATAAAGAATACTGGCAAGGAGGGCAGTCAGCGCCACCATGTTCAGAATGACAATCCGCCGCGTAAGAGATGAAAAAAGAACGCGCCTTACCGATTTGAAGGTTCTCGATAAAAAGCCCTTCTTTGCCCGGGTTTCATTTTCTGGACCCAGAGCATTTTCTGCATCGGTGATTTCACCTGTTGTGTGATCTTCGGAGGGGGTTACCTGTTCAGGATCGGGTACTTTGCTTCTGAGGGAAAACAGTGATGGTTTAATGCCTTTTTTTGCCGAAGCTTGTTTGTCAGCTTCGCCATCAACCGGCACATCTCCTTCGACTGTTTCCAGTGTCATTCAATTCCTTTGTGCTGAATCTTTAAACTCAGCTCTCCTTGAACCGATACCCAACACCATAGAGCGTTTCAATCATATCAAAATCGGTATCATCTACCTTGAACTTTTTCCGCAATCTTTTGATGTGACTATCAATGGTCCTGTCATCTACATAGACCTGATCATCATAGGCCGCATCCATAAGAGAATCACGGCTTTTTACAACTCCAGGGCGTTGCGCAAGCGCATAGAGGATCAGAAACTCAGTCACCGTCAACGTTACCGGTTTGCCATTCCAAGTGCATGTGTGGCGCTCCTTGTCCATGACCAGCAGCCCACGTTCAAGTGTGTTTGCCGCATCCCCGTCCGCTATCACAGACCCGTTGCCTGGTGTCGCAGCTGCCCGTCTGAGCACTGCCTTGACGCGTTCCACCAGAAGTCTTTGGGAAAACGGCTTCGTAATGAAATCATCGGCACCCATTTTGAGGCCAAATAGTTCATCTATCTCGTCGTCCTTGGATGTAAGGAAAATTACTGGCAGGTCAGAGGTCTGCCGCAAGCGGCGGAGAAGCTCCATCCCGTCCATGCGAGGCATCTTGATATCAAATATTGCTAGATCAGGGCGACGATGGTTCAGACCATCAAGGGCGGAGGCGCCATCGGTATAAGTTTCTACCTTATACCCTTCAGACTCCAGTGCAATTGAGACCGAAGTCAAAATGTTCCGGTCATCATCTACCAATGCAATCGTGGGCATGAAAATCTCCGTCAGATCAATATATAAAGTTCGAGACCTTCCGGTCTTCGCCAATGCATTGGCGACAAAAACGTGGGTAAAATATGGCGTCTGGAAATCCGCATTACCAGCCCAATCTAAACCTTTAGTCGTACAAAATTGCAGTTTTTGAGTTCTTGGAAGCGGATTCTGACTCAAAATCAGTAAAAATACCAACTTATCGGTGGCATTTCGTTTCGTGTGTTTGTATGACAGGCCACCATTTAAGGCGATCAGCCGCACACTCTCAGACTATTGGAACGGAATCTTTCATGGGCGCGGAAGCAATCAAAAACCAATTAAACACGCTTGGCCTAACGCAACCCGGTAACATCCACGCAAATCTTCGTGCAGCAGAACTCTATGAGGCATCCATCGCGCGTGGTGAATCTACACTCACTAATATGGGAGCCCTGCGGGTAGAGACAGGTATCCATACAGGGCGTTCTGCGCAGGACCGCTTTATCGTGAAGAATGATGCGACCCGCGATATCGTCTGGTGGGACAACAATAAAAGCATGTCTGAGGAAGGGTTTGCGAACCTCAAAGCAGACATGATGGCGCATGCTGCGGAGAAGGAACTTTTTGTTCAGGACCTGTATGGCGGTGCAGACAAGTCCTCACGCCTGAATGTCCGTGTTATTACAGTAAAAGCCTGGCATGCTTTGTTTATCCGCAACCTGCTTATTCGTCCTGACGCATCTGATCTGGAAGGGTTCTCGCCGGAGTTTACTGTGATCAATCTGCCAGAGTTCGAGGCTGACCCCGAACGACATGATTGTCGCACGGGTACAGTCATTGCCTGCGATTTTCAGGAAAAGTTGGTTCTGGTTGCGGGCACATCCTATGCAGGTGAAATGAAGAAGTCGGTTTTCTCGTACCTGAATTTCCTTCTACCTGCCTCTGGCATCATGCCAATGCACTGCTCGGCCAATCATGGTGATGCCGGAGATAGTGCAGTGTTTTTCGGGCTTTCTGGAACGGGTAAGACAACCTTGTCCGCCGATCCTAACCGCACGCTGGTTGGTGACGACGAGCATGGCTGGAATGAAGACGGTATTTTTAATTTTGAAGGCGGATGTTACGCAAAAACTATCCGCCTTTCTGCTGAATCAGAGCCGGAAATCTATGCAACGACGCAGCGGTTTGGAACGGTACTCGAAAATGTGGTTCTAGATGACAACCGTGCACCGGATTTCGATGACGGATCACTGACTGAAAATTCGCGTTGTGCCTATCCGATTGAGTTCATCCCGAATGCCTCAGAAACGGGCATGGCTCCGCATCCCAAGAACATTATCATGCTGACAGCGGACGCTTTCGGAGTTTTGCCTCCAATCGCCAAATTGACGCCAGCTCAGGCAATGTATCACTTCCTGTCAGGTTATACAGCAAAGGTCGCCGGTACGGAGAAAGGTGTGACCGGGGCGCAGGCAACTTTTTCCACCTGTTTCGGTGCACCGTTTATGCCAAGACATCCGTCAGAATATGGCAGCTTGCTGCGTGATCTCATTGCAAAACACAATGTTGATTGCTGGTTGGTAAACACTGGTTGGACCGGTGGTGAGTACGGAGTTGGCAATCGTATGCCGATCAAGGAAACCCGTGCTCTGCTCACTGCCGCATTGGATGGTTCCTTGAAGAATGCCTCATTCCGCGAAGACGAGAATTTCGGCTTTATGGTTCCGGAGAACGTTCCGGGCGTGGACACTAGCATCCTAGATCCGCGTGGCACATGGTCTGACGCAGAGGCCTATGACACTCAAGCCAAAAAGCTTGTTGGCATGTTTGCTGACAACTTCCAACAGTTTGAGGCTCATGTGGGCGAAGATGTAAAAGCAGTGGCTTTGAGGGCTGAATAATATAAACTGACGTAAGGTGAGGGTATCTTGTGCCCGAATCGTCTTTTGTAGTCGGCAATATTAGGAGGCCAGAATGGGCATTTTCGACTTTGTGAAGTCAGTAGGCAAGAAACTTGGTATTGGGGATGAAGAAACTCCGCCAAGCGCAGATGACCTGAAACAGGAACTTGATAGTCACGATCTGGGTACTGAAAATGTCACCGTTGAGATTGATGGCGACAAGGCAATCATCAAGGGTGAGGTGGCCGACCAGTCAATTTTCGAGAAAGCCATTATGGCAGTTGGCAATACGCTCGGTGTTTCGCAGGTTGAAGCCTCCGAAATCACAGTTGCGGATGATTCTGGTGCTGCAGCTGAGGGTCCGGTTTTCCATGAAGTGAAAAAAGGTGACAATCTTTGGAAAATTGCTGAAAAACATTATGGCAATGGCTCAAAGTACACGGAAATTTTTGAGGCCAACAAGCCGATGTTGAAAGACCCGGACCTCATTTATCCGGGCCAGATGCTTCGCATCCCAAATCTGGGATAGTGTGTATCACTCTTTCAAAAGGTGATTGGCAGAATTCAGTTTCTACCAAACAGCAAGTCGAGAATGCTTCTCGGCTTGTTTTCGTTTCCGCCAACACGTGCTGATGGTCTTGGGCGATTTTCGAGTTCTTCCAAACTGCGGCGGCGGTTCTGACTACCTGATTGGATGATATCGCTGATGGTACGACGCTCGCCGTTTGTCGCCTCCTGGTTCCTGATCGTTTGCGTTGGAATAGAAGCGACCACCGGATCAGGTACGTAATTTCCGGGAAGGGCTCCCAAAGGCTTTCCTTTGTGGGCAGTGGTCATAAAAGATTTCCAGCTTTGTGCTGGCAGGGACCCGCCGGTTACTTTCTTGGTCGGGCTGCCATCATCATTGCCATACCAGATGCCTGTTACCAGATCAGACGTATATCCGACAAACAATCCATCGCGTGATTTTTGGCTGGTGCCGGTTTTTCCGGCAGCCTCACGGTCACCCAAACTGGCCTTCCTGCCGGTTCCCTTCGAGATCACATGAGAGAGCATATAATTCATCATGCCGACTTCTCGTGGGCGTACCACCAACGTTGCGGGAATTCCGGAACGGTCATAGAGCACCTTGCCGTCCATATCCCTGATCCGTCTGATCAAGTGAGGATCGACAAACTCACCGCCATTGGCAAACGGCGCATAGGCACTTGTGAGTTCCAGAAGAGTTACCTCTGATGTCCCGAGAGATATGGATGCATTGGCTTGCAGTTTAGAACGGATGCCCAACCGCTTTGCCGTGTTCACTACCTTTTGCGGCCCGATCTCAACCGCCATCTGGGCGGCAATTGTATTCAGTGACTTTGTAAGCGCAGTATCAAGGGTTACCGGCCCACGGTACTTCCGGTCGTAATTTACCGGTGTCCATTTGCCGATCTTGACTGGGAGGTCCTGTCGAACCGAAACCGGAGTTCGGCCGGCTTCCAATGCTGCAAGATACACAATGGGCTTGAAGGCGGACCCTGGCTGGCGTTTGGCCTCGGTGGCTCGATTGAACTGACTATCGGCATATTCACGGCCTCCAACAAGCGCGCGAATTTCGCCGGTAGGCGACATGGAAACCAAAGCGCCCTGACTGACATTACGCTTTTTGCCGCTCTCTTTTAGCGTGTTTTCAATGGTTTCGCCAGCAAGCTTCTGTAGTGAAAGGTCAACGGTCGTGTCTATGATGACGTCTTCTTTAAGCTCGCCAAGCAGATTGATTGCCTCTTTCATTACCATGTCAGCAACATAATGCTCTGAACCACTCCAATAGCGTTTGGCTTTCTTGGCTTCCTGGGTCAGCGCTTTCGCGGCCTCACGATCCGTAATGAAGTCCTCTCGACGCATGGCGGCTAGCACCAATTGTGCGCGTTCTTCCGCCAGCTTTGGATTGCGTGCCGGGGAAAGCTTGGAAGGTGCCTTCAGAAGACCTGCAAGCAGTGCCGCTTCGGCAAGGTTCACGTCCCTTGCTGATTTTGAGAAATAGCGCCGGGACGCGGCATCCACGCCATAAGCGCCCGAACCAAAATACACGCGGTTGAGGTAGAGTTCGAGAATCTCATCTTTTGTATATTTTGTCTCGAGCCATATGGCGAGGATGAGCTCCTGCACTTTACGGCCAAGTGTCCTCTCCGGCTCAAGAAACATGTTCTTTGCCAACTGTTGTGTGAGTGTTGACCCGCCCTGAACCAGACGTTTTGCTTGAATGTTGCTGATCATTGCACGTGTAAAGCCGATCGGATCAAACCCGAAATGATGGTGATAACGATGGTCTTCGATCGCGATAACGGCCATTGGAATATAAGGCGACATCTCGTTCAGTCGCATGGATGCGCCGCCAGTTTCTCCTCGGTTGGCGATTAGCGAACCGTTGACAGAGACAATTTTAGCATTAGGAGGCCTTTCCGGGACTTTCCAGCTTGCCGAACTTGGCAATTGTGAGCCGTAATACCCAATGATACCGGCTACTCCAATGCCAGCCCAAAGGCCTAATACCAGGCTCCAATAGATCACGCCGCCGAAAAATCTCCAGATGCCGCTACGGTTCCGGCTCTTGTTTTTGCGAGCCTTCTGTCTGCGCACACTCGCTGATTTCGGTTTTTGTTTGCGTGATGCGGGTGCTTTCTTCTTCGGTGGTTTTTTGGGTGACACCGGTAGCGCCCTATCTTCAGCACTTACTCGCATTTCCCCTTTTCCACGCGTATTTGAGGGCGCGTCGAAACGCGGCTCGATCCGCTGGTTTTTCTTGTTCTTTCGAAACATGGGGTATCCGCTAGAGCGCCTGCTCACTATCTGTTTAGTGTGAGGGAATTACAGTTAATTTCCGGTGAATTTTGTCCGGAATGAAAATATCGCCAGACCATGGTCAAATCATGACCTGATTTTGCAGATTTCATGAACCTGTTCTTGTCTGTAACTCATTGAATTTATTGACCTCACAAAGCTTTGATTACAATTTTAACGATCCCTTTAAACGGATATTAGGCAAACTGTGTTTTGGTTTCTTTCAGCAAAATAGCCCACGGGACAGGTGCAATGGCCAATCTGGCATTGAATCCGGAAACTTATGATAAATCGCAACGTGTCGACTGGGTCGACTACGCGAAAGGTTTTTGCATCCTGTTTGTTGTGATGATGCATGCGACACTTGGTGTAGAGAAACATGCGTTCGAAAAAGGACTTGTTTCCGAAGGTCCGGTTGGCTGGATGAACACCATCGTGACTTTCGCCCAACCGTTCAGGATGCCTGATTTCTTCATGATATCCGGCTTGTTTCTTGGCTTGGTAATCGCGCGATCGTGGTTGCGATATGTAGATCGGAAAGTGGTTCACTTTTTCTACTTTTATGTTCTTTGGCTCATTGTGCAGTTTACTTTCCGGTCCATCGGCTGGATAGGTGAAGGCTTGGGACCTATTGACATTATTGGAAAATTTGGTGTTGCGCTGATCGAACCCTACGGCACGCTTTGGTTCATTTACATGCTGCCGGTCATGTTCGTCGTCACCCGTCTTCTGACAAGAATCCATTGGGGTGTGGTTCTGGGATTTGCGGCCTTGCTGGAGATTGCACCCATTCATACGGGTTGGCTGCTGGTGGATGAATTTGCATCACGATATGTCTACTTCTTCGCAGGATTTGCGCTTGCACAACCAATTTTCCGCCTTGCGACATGGGCCAGAGACAATACAGGAAAAGCGCTCGCATATCTGGGTGTGTGGGGCATTGTGAATGGGTTGATGACCCTGACTGCTTTCCCGGGTGCACTTTCAGGTCTGTATACGTCCTTTGGCCGGAGCGTCCCGGTAAACATTGCTCAAATGCCGATCGTTTCGCTAGCCTTGGGTACAGCAGGTGCGGTCGCAGTAATTTGCCTTTGCTCGGTGCTTTCCCGCTTCAAGCTGGCAAGTTTTTTGCGATATCTCGGCAGTCATTCAATCGTGGTTTATCTGGCATTCTTCCTGCCAATGGTGATTTCCCGCGAAATTTTGTTCCGCTTCGCCCCCTGGATTGATCTTGGAACCATGTCCTTAATAGTTCTAACGGTAAGCGTTTTAAGCTCCGTCATTGCATGGGAGTTCACCCGGATTACCGGCTGGTTCAAGTTCTTCTTTATTCGACCAAAATGGGCGTGTATTGATCGCGAAGACATTTCCCGCAATTCAAAAGCGTCCTTGCAACCAGCGGAATAAATTACTCCGCCAGTGCCTGCATAATCCGTGCCCAGGAACGCGCACCTTTATGGAAACTTTTCAGTTCGTATTTTTCATTCGGCGAATGAATACGGTCATCATCCTGTGCGAAACCTACAAGCAATGATTCGATGCCCAGAATCTCCTGAAAATGACCTACGACCGGGATTGATCCGCCCATGCCGGTCAGCGCGGTTTTTTTGCCCCATTCTTCGCTCAATGCGGTTGCTGCCTTCTTCATCTCCGGCATATCATAGCCGAGATGTACCGCCGCGCTGGCGCCATGTTCTTCAAATGTGACTGAGCAGTCAGCGGGCAATGATGCTTCAACGTATGCCCGGAAGGCTTTACGAATGGCGAGGGGATCCTGCGTCCCAACAAGCCGGAACGATACTTTTGCAGATGCGATTGCCGGGATGACTGTTTTGAAACCTTCGCCAGTATAACCACCGATGACGCCGTTGAACTCACAAGTTGGGCGGGCCCAGACTTGCTCAAGCACGGAACGGCCGCTCTCACCTGCGGGAATTGAAAGTCCGATGTCGCCAAGGAATTCTTCTTCGCTGAAGCCGAGGCCGGCCCACATTTCCTTTATTTCATCCGGTGTCTCGGGAACACCATCATAAAATCCTGGCACTGTACAACGCCCCTTTTCGTCGTGAAGGCCGGCAAGAATGCGACTGAGGATACGGATTGGGTTCGATGCAGCTGAACCATACATTCCCGAATGCAGGTCCCGGGAAGCTGCCTGGATGGTGATTTCTTCTCCAAGTAGTCCACGCAGGGCAGTGGAAATTGCTGGTGTTTCGCGATCCCACATGCCAGTATCGCAGACCAGTGCGAAGTCGGCCTTTAATAATTCCTTGTTGGCTTCAAGAAACGGAATGAGAGAGGGTGAACCGGATTCTTCTTCACCCTCAAAGAAAATTGTCACCTTCACTGGCAGGCCACCGGTTTCTGATTTCCATGCCCGACAGGCTTCGACAAAGGTCATCAGCTGTCCCTTGTCGTCAGAGGTGCCGCGACCAGTCATTTGTTTTGAACCGTCAGGCATTTCCTTGATGGACGGTTGGAACGGTGGCTCATCCCATAATTCCAGAGGGTCCACGGGCTGAACATCATAGTGACCATAAAATAGAACATGCGGTGCGCCTTCCGGTCCGTCATGATGCGCCACAACCATGGGATGTCCCGGAGTCTCATGCAGTTTTGCGTCAAATCCAATTGAATTGAGATCGGCGACGAGGATTTCTGCTGCTTTCTTGCATTCGCCGTTATACGCTGGATCAGTTGAAATGCTTTCAACCCTCAAGAGTTCGAACAGACGTTCGATAGAGGTGTCGAGATTTGCATCAATTGAACTTAGTACGGCATCGATTTGTGACATGAAAAACTCCTGAATTTGAGCATACACTAGTGCTCCAATTTGGGAGTGTCATGACAAATTTGATACTGGATGGCGTTTTTTGAAATTCTGGTTCTGTTTGCTGACCGGATCGTTGTCTGGGTGTCGGCGGGTAGGGGAAGGTAGACAACGATCCGGGTCAGTAATGGGACAGACAGTTTGGGCTTCTGGTCCGTCCTTCCCGTGTTGGCTCAGGGGAGGGCCGCTTCGGGAAAGTTGTCATCGACAACTGATAGGTATATTGGCATTCTCCCTGAAGATTACAAGAAACGAAAACGCGACCGGCTGTAACGCCTGTGTGAGTGAATCGAGAGAAGTTTGTGATGGCAAAAAAGCATGATTTTCCCTCCCGTATTGTCTGGACCGGAAACCGCGGAACGGGAACCTCAGCCTATCGCGACTATGATAGAACCTGGGATATGGCTCTCGAAGGTAAAGTTGTTCTAAGCTGTTCAAATGATCCGCTTCTCGGGGGAGATCCGTCAAAGTATAATCCTGAAGACATGATGATTGCGTCTATCGCATCATGCCACATGCTTTGGTATCTGCATCTTTGTTCGCAGGCCGGTGTTACAGTTGTTGCCTATGAAGACAATCCGATTGGGATTGGCGAAAGTGAACCGGATGGAACGGGCAGGTTTCTCGAAGCGATTCTGAAGCCAAAGATTACGATTACCGCTGAAAGCGATCCTGAAAAGGCGCTTAGCCTTCATGATGAAATACACAAATATTGTTTTATTGCCCGATCGATAAATTTTCCGGTTCGCTATGAACCTGAAATCGTGCAGCAGTGATCAGTCCCAGGCGTAGGCGATTTTCTCAAGCTTGCGATTGTCGAAATGTTCGCAACCCGTGGCAATGGCCCGACCACCAGCATTTTCGTAAAAACGGATCGCAGGGTCATTGTCCGTCAGCACCCAGAGCGCAAAACCCTTGTACCCGCGGCGTTTCAGTTCACTGCGTGCCTCTGCAAACAGGGTAGCGCCAAGGCCAATCCCCTGATACTCGGGTTTCAGATAAATTTCGTATATTTCACCTTCATGATGAAACGTGCTGACCCGATTCGGGCCAAGCGTCGCATAGCCTGCGATTTCATCTCCAATTTCAATCACCAGAATAATGGTTGACCGGCGAATGGCAGTTGCCCACCAGTTTGCATCCCGTCGGTGGATCATACGTGCCAACGCGCCGTGCGGGATCATGCCACTATAAGCCTGCCGCCAGGATTCAGAATGAATCGCGGATATGGTCGATGCGTCGTCCGGAGTGGCGCGTCTGGTTTCGGCAGTAATGGTGTACATGCCGCCATTAAAATTTACTTTTTGTTAACCAACAAGTGGAAAGTGCAAAACCCCCGGCTTTTCTGGCAATTTGCTGTCAGAAAAGCTCAACTTGACGGCTATTGACCCAGATTGTAACACTTTCTGCATGGGGACAACGCGAATTCCCCATGAGGCGTCAGCCCAAATTCGCATTCGAAACCTGTCAAAGGGAGAATGCGCCATGGCGTCACCGAATCAGATAACCATTTCAAAATTGCTGCGATTGATCGGTACAAGGGATTGTCCGGTCCTTCTGGATGTATGCATTGATGAAGACTTCAATGAGGATCCAAGACTGATTCCCTCAGCAAGGCGAATCCCCTTTCATGCGATAGGCAATGTTGTCTCTGAAGTGCGTGACAAGAAGGTGGTTGTCATTTGCCAGAAGGGATTGAAACTCAGTGCAGGGGCTTCTGCGCTCTTGCGAGCAGATGGTGTAGACGCCGAGTATCTTGAAGGCGGCCTTCTTGCGTGGCGCGCTGCCTCTGCCCCATTGGTGCCGTTCAACGCCATCCCGGACAATAGCGACCATGGTGGAACTTTGTGGGTTACCCGGCACAGGCCCAAAATCGACAGGATTGCCTGCCCTTGGCTGATCCGCCGATTCGTCGACCGTCAAGCCCGGTTCCTGTTTGTGGAACCTTCACAGGTTGAATTGGTGGCGGAGAAGTTTGGAGCAACAGCATTTGATATCGAAAATACCTTCTGGGGTCATCGTCGGGATGGGTGTACATTCGACACCATGATTGGTGAGTTTTCACTAAACACAGAACCGTTAAAGCGAATGGCAGAGATCATCCGTGCAGCGGATACCGGCAATCTCGACGCAGTTTCTGAAGCGGCAGGCGTTTCAGCACTTTTGCTTGGCTTGTCACGAATGTTTAAAGATGATTTGCCTCAGCTTGAGGCGGGGGTGTTGTTGTTTGATGCGCTTTACCTGTGGTGCCGCGACGCAATTGATGAAACCCATTCCAGCATGAGGCAAAGATGAGCGTTGAAGCCAAGTTACAGGAAGCTAACGCACCGGATTTTCGCGAAGCAGTTTCGGCTTGGGCAAAAATAGGCTGCCTTTCATTTGGTGGTCCCGCTGCCCAAATCGCCCTCATGCACAAGGTTGTTGTCGAAGAAAAGGGCTGGCTTGAAGAAAAGCCGTTTCTCAATGCGCTCAATTTCTGCATGTTGTTGCCTGGGCCCGAAGCCATGCAACTGGCAACCTATGTGGGTTGGCGTTTGCATGGTACTATCGGGGGCCTTGTAGCTGGACTACTGTTTGTTCTGCCGGGTGCCTTGGTTATCCTGGTTCTTGCCTCGCTATACTCCACGTTTGGGCAACTTGAGTTTGTTCAATCTCTGTTTCTGGGGATCAAGGCAGCGGTCATCATTATTGTCATCGAAGCGTTGATTAAAGTATCGAAACGCGCGCTCAAGTCACCTGAGTATTACGGTCTCGCTATTATCGCATTCGCAGGTGTTTTTGCCCTTTCGGTGCCCTTTCCCCTAATCATTTTGCTGGCAGCGCTTTACGGATATATCCGCAGTTCTTCAACGCGCCCCAAACCGGTGCTGGAGCAGCCGAAAAAACCGGTTTCGATTGCCAATGCTGTGCAAACCATCGCAATCTGGCTCGTGATCTGGTTCGTTCCATTTGTTGTGCTTTGGGCTGTTGGTTCAGATGGAATTCTTGTCAAGATCGCTGCATTCTTTTCCAAGCTTGCGGTGGTCACCTTTGGCGGGGCATATGCGGTTTTGGCTTATATGGCCCAGGATGTTGTTCAGGCCAATGAATGGCTTACAACAGCCGAAATGGTTGACGGATTGGGATTGGCCGAGACGACGCCCGGACCGTTAATACTGGTTACTGAGTTTGTCGGATTTCTTGCTGCTGAAAAGGTCGGTGGTCTGTGGTGGGGCATCGCGGGAGCATTCGTCACATTATGGGTCACCTTCATTCCTTGTTTTTTATGGATCTTTGCAGGCGCGCCTTATCTTGAATGGATCGCTTCGCAACCACGATTGAGCGGCGCATTGTCGGCAATCACAGCTGTGGTCGTGGGGGTAATTTTGAACCTGTCCCTGTGGTTTGCAATCCATGTATTCTTCGCTGAAACGACAAGACTGGAAAGTGACGTGTTCTCGATTGTGGCGCCCGTGCCGTCCACGCTTGATTGGAAGGTCGTAGCGTTATCGATTGCGGTGGGTGTGATGCTGATCCGTTGGAAATGGAATTTGCTTATGGTGTTGGTTGTGTCAGCAGTTGGAGGACTATTTCTTTCTATGATTTGAAACTTGCTTCGTTCAATTCTGTGATCCTGTCATTCACCACTTCTTTCACTGATTCCCATAGAAGTGAAAATGATTGGAATCCTTCTTCGGTGACAGCGTCATTATCAAGCGCGATTACCACATGTTCCAACTGCCCAAACAGCTCATTGCGCATGTTTTTCAACGCTGCAATATCGTTTGAATTCCGTGCTTTCTCAGCAATGTCCAGGAGCGTGTAGTTGTAACTGTCCATCCGATTTTTCTGGGTAGCTTCCCAGCGCGAACGCATTGCAAACAGGCTGGAAGATAGTAGTGCAAAAACCGTTACGAGAAGCGCCAAAGGCTCGGCATTTTCTTGAATAAAGGATGGTTCATCCCGTGTGTAATATTGCTCAGCACCTGCGTGTAAGGCGATAGGAGACCCAACAGTGAAGTTTGGTTGCTTGATCGCCGAGGCGAGTGAAAATCTGATCGTCAGATCGAAACGATGTTCGAAGAGAATGCGCGTAATTTCACGAGCGGTTTCTTCTGGCATGTCTTCGCGAGTGACCAAAAGCCGGTCTACCGTAGACGTAATTGTATCAACAAATGGTACGGGGTTGCGGCCTACGAAGGCACCCATGGGAACCGTTCCGACGCCCAGGAACGGCCGTTTTAGTGCAATGGCTTCTGCCTGATCAATATCGACAAACCGCAAGGCAAGAGATTTTAATTCTGCGTCTGCAAAAAGGTTTAGCAACAGCCGGTCACGTAGGGACCTGACAGTGAATATTGCATCAACACTCCCGTCTAAAAGTTTATCCGCTGCGGTTTCAAAATCCAAAGCCTGCCATTGCATGCCATTGATTGGCAAATCGTAATGGTCACCAATGATCCAAAACGAGCGAAACTCATCGGTGCCAAACCTTGGGACTGCGACCCGCTTTCCGACCAGGTTTTTGACTTTGAAGACCGGTTTGTCTCTACGCGTTAAAATTTGAAAGTAGTCAGGAAACAGGTCTGCAACGAGCCGCACATTGCTTGCAACCGGGGTGTCTGAGCGAATCGTGGCTGCTTCAACTTTTCCCTCATTGAGCAGGGTCGTATTGCGACTTGAATCGCGAGTGGCAATAACTTCAATCTTGAGCCAATCCGAATGTCGGCTGACCACATCAGCGACTTCCCGCATCAGTTCGTAGGAATCGGAGCGAAAAGGGCCGGAAGCGATGCGAATGGTTTGCGGGTCGGGGGAACGTGTCAGATAGCCGTACCCAGATAAGACAATTATTGCCAGCAAGCCCAAGATGATCCAACGGGTCAGACGGTATCCACTACCGGCTTTTTTCTTGGTGTTGGCCAATCTCCTCGATTTAGTATTTCTTGGCGCTTCTTTCTTCATAACCAGCCTTGCCACATCCCGCTTGCGGAAAACTTAATGCAAAACCAGATGGTTGGCCAGACTATCTTGCGTTGCGCGCGGCAAGTGTTCTCAACCTGAGTGCATTGAGACGGATAAAGCCATGAGCATCTTTCTGGTCATAGGCCCCTTGGTCATCCTCAAAGGTCACGAGTTCTTCCGAATAGAGAGACTTGTCACTTTCGCGTCCAGTGACAATCATGTTGCCTTTGTAAAGCTTCAACCTGACTTTCCCTTCAACATATTCCTGTGATCTGTCGATAGCAGCCTGCAGCATCAGCCTCTCGGGGGAGAACCAAAAACCATTGTAAATCAGTTCCGCATAGCGAGGCATCAATTCATCTTTAAGGTGTGCAGCACCACCGTCCAATGTGATTGATTCCATGGTGCGGTGGGCTTGCAACAGAATAGTGCCTCCCGGCGTTTCATAGACGCCGCGCGATTTCATGCCAACGAACCGGTTTTCAACCAAGTCGATCCGGCCGATCCCGTTGTCGTGACCAAGCTTGTTCAGTTCGGCTAACAAAGCTGCGGGGCTCAAGCGTTTGCCATTGAGGCCGATGGCATCGCCTTTTTCGAACTCGATTTCGATCTCTGTTGCAACATCCGGTGCATCCATTGGCGAAATCGTACGTTGGTAAACGTACTCTTCTGCTTCTTTTGCAGGGTCCTCAAGCACTTTACCTTCTGAAGAAGAATGCAGCAGGTTTGCGTCCACTGAAAATGGCGCTTCGCCCAATTTGTCTTTCGGCACTGGTATTTGGTGATCGCGTGCAAAATCAAGAAGGTCGGTTCTGGATTTGAAAGACCAGTCGCGCCATGGCGCAATAACCTTGATGTTTGGATCAAGCGCATAAGCTGAAAGTTCAAAGCGAACCTGATCATTGCCTTTGCCGGTTGCGCCATGCGCTATGGCATCTGCACCGGTTTCCCTGGCGATCTCAACCAGTCGTTTGGAAATCAATGGACGCGCAATGGATGTGCCCAGCAGGTAAATGCCTTCATACACGGTGTTTGCACGGAACATTGGAAAGACGTATTCCGAGACAAACTCTTCCCGAACATCCTCAATGAAGATTTCCTTGATCCCCAGCATCTCTGCTTTCTTGCGTGCGGGCTCCAGCTCTTCCCCTTGGCCAAGATCGGCGGTGAAAGTTACTACTTCCGCGTCATATTCGGTCTGTAGCCATTTAAGAATGATGGATGTGTCAAGTCCGCCGGAATAGGCAAGAACCACTTTATTGATTTTGTCTTTGGAATTGCTCATTGAGTACTCTTGAGAGTTAAATCGTCGAAAAAACGAATTGCCATTGGAGAGATTTCCGGCAATGTAGCCAGATTGCAGTTCCAATCAAGCGCAGAATTACGAAAGTTCAAATGGAATTTATCCCGTCGCTTCCCATCTTGTCGGCTTTCACCCTGGCCGGGCTTGCGCTGACGTTGACACCGGGGCCTGACATGACACTTTTTCTCGGACGGGCACTCACTCAGGGAAGGGCAGCTGGTATGGCTGCAATGCTTGGCGCCTCTTCTGGGATCGTCATTCATACACTCCTTGCAGCATTTGGTATCTCTGCCTTGATTCAGGCTTCGCCGGTTGGATTTCTGATTTTGAAAGTGGTGGGTGCGCTTTATCTGCTCTGGCTTGCCATACAGGCAATTCGAGAGGGTTCAGCATTTTCCTTAGAGGCGGGAGAAACAAGAAAAGTAAGTCTGTTCAATAATTGGCTGACCGGCATAGGCATCAACATGTTGAACCCGAAGATTGTGATCTTTTTCATTACCTTCCTGCCGCAATTTGTAACCACAACTGACCCACACGCAGCAGGAAAGATGGTTTTTCTAGGTTTCTATTTTATTGTGATCGCAATTATATGCTCATTTTTCCTGATCTTTGCAGTCGATCAGGTCGCTGATTCACTGAAGCGTAATCCGAAGATTACCAGAATTATTGATTGGGTATTTGCAGGTGTTTTTTCAGCCTTCGCTGTGCGGATTCTCTTCACCGAGCGCGGATAACCATTCGCCTGAATTGCGCCCTGCAATAAGCCAGTAGAAAAACGCTGCTACAAATCCGCTGGCAAGCGACACGATCACGGTGCCGTTCGCGGGCATCGCGCCTTGTGGGAGCGCAAGTGCTGAAAACATGACGAAAAGTGCGCATAGGCCACCAAGCACGAGATGAACGGTCATACTCTGCCAACGCATGAGTTCACTGATTGCAATTGCGATGGTGACAGGCAATGTTGCCAGGCCTGCAAGTTGGAAGCTTGCGATTGTTCCAACGACAAATGAAGCAACTGCGAGAATGGTCCGGTCCGTATCAGGACTGAAAACGGATGTGCCATCAACTGTATTGGCAAGCTCTGGAAACATACCGGACACAAGACCAAAGCCGATGAACAGAGACCCGGCCAACAATGCGAGCAGCAACGCGAAGCCAATCACAAACAGTCTGCCGATGAGATAAAGAACCAGTTTCATGGACGTGTGTTAGCAGAAACCTTTTCCTATGCCGACAGAATTTTCTGACGCCAGCGATAATATGCATATGCACCGCTTGCGCCTCCAGGTAGCGAGCATACCGGTATCCAGATGCCTTGAACAAAATGTCCGCCGAGAAAAAGCGCCAAGAGGAAATGGGCCAGAATAGCAGTTACTACGCCACAGATGCAGTAATATCCGACTGTGTGACGGTTGGATTTTGCGGCGTAGAAGACGGTCATCAAAAATCCCGGAAGAGCCGTAGCAAGTGTATATAAGATGCCTGCCCAGAAAACTACCAGTGCACCTTCAAGTGTGTTGTGAAATGAGCCAAACCGCCCGCCATCAGGGAATATAGTGGGTGCAAATATGAAGAATTCTGTCACAAAAACCGCAACAACTACAGCAATACAATAGCCAACCACAAAGAGTAATATTTTTGATTTCATCAGCGGATTCACTTTGAATTGGCTTCGATTGAAACTGACACTAGGTTTGCTGTGTGCACAAATCCTGCATGAATTCACCAGTATTTTTGGAGATGGGCCTATTCTCCATGCCCTGCGATCATCATGGCTTCCAGTGCCAAGCGATCGGTTTTTTTCAGGCGCTCGGATTCTGATTTGAGTTGTCCGCAGGCTGCCAGAATGTCATCGCCCCGGGTTTTGCGAATCGGTGACGCATAGCCGTTGGCGTTGATGAAATCGGCGAATTTTTCGATCTGTTCCCAATCAGAACATTCATAGCTGGAGCCCGGCCAGGGATTGAAAGGAATAAGATTGATCTTTGCTGGAACGCCCTTCAATAGGCGCACCAGTTCCTTGGCATCGGCAAGCGAATCGTTCACGCCCTTGAGCATCACATATTCAAACGTGATCCGCCGTGCATTTGAAAGCCCCGGATAATTGCGACAGGCGTCCATCAACTCCTTCAGCGGGAATTTTTTGTTTATCGGTACCAATTCATCGCGCAATTCGTCGTTCACTGCGTGCAGGGAAATCGCCAACATGACACCGATTTCGTCACCAGTGCGCGGGATGAAGGGAACCACACCGGATGTAGACAGTGTGATCCTGCGTCTTGAGAGCGAAAGGCCGTCTCCGTCAGAAGCGATCAACAAGGCTTGTTTGACATTGTCGAAATTATAAAGCGGTTCACCCATCCCCATCATAACTATATTGGATACTTTGCGTCCCTCAGAGGGAACGATTGCTCCCGCAGGTGTATCTTTGTCCGGGAAATCGCCCAAACGGTCACGCGCTACCAACAATTGCGCCAGGATTTCGCCTGATGTCAGGTTCCGCACAAGTTTCTGTGTCCCTGTGTGGCAAAACGAGCAGGTCAATGCGCAGCCGACCTGAGATGATATACACAGCGTTCCGCGTCCCTCTTCGGGGATATAGACGGTTTCGATTTCGACCGGTTTTCCAGCGCCAAGCGAGGGAAATTGCATCAGCCATTTGCGGGTGCCGTCATTTGAAATCTGTTCTTCAACGATCTTCGGGCGGGCAATGTCGAACTTTTCCTCCAGCATTGCCCGAAAATCCTTCGACAGGTTCTTCATGTCGGAAAAATCCGATATCCCGCGGATGTAAAGCCAATGCCAGATTTGGCTGACCCGCATTTTCACTTGTTTTTCAGGAACGCCCTCGGCTCGAAGAGCATCGGCCATTTGCTCGCGGCTCATGCCAACCAGCGATGGTTTGTCACCGGTAGCTGGCTTCAAAGCGTCAAGTTTCGAGCGTGTTTGGGTATCTGTTAGATCAAGGGATATGGACATGGCGATCCATTACCACGAGATGGTTGCCAAATCACGCCAAATTTGAAGGGAGAAGTTGCCCTTAGCTGCAGTTCGCGATTTCTTTCAGGGAAGCGGTAACACCCGACAGAGAGTATGAGTAACTCGTCTGGGTTCCCCGACGTGACTGGCCGGTGACAGACATTTTGCTGCCTGCCCGCATCGCTGCGACCACTGTTGGCTCTTCAGCCGGGTTCTCAATCCATGCATTGCTGCCCTTGGTGAACATTGAAAATGTCTTGCCATCAATGTTCAGGGTTACTTTGGAATTGTCCGCAAACGGATAGCCGACTGTAAATTGTGGTTCCAGATTTGTGCCTTGGCCAGGATGTTTTGCCAGCATGAAGAACACATCGCCATGATCGCGATCAGATGGTTCTTTTTGGGTTGGAATTGAAAGCACATAGCACACTTTGCCCGCACCGCCATTATGTGTGTAAGCACCCCATGCATTGTGCTGCTTGATGCGCGTTGGCGCCTGGGCCAGTGCCGCTGTTGAAAGGGTTGCTGCCAGAAGTGCGCCGCTAACCGCGCTTGCCAAAACAAGTTTTGTCTTCATGTCCCGATCTTCGTCCCGTATTCCACCGCAAAGCGGATTGATCTTTGTTAATTGCCCTTAATATGCGTTAACAAAACTTATCAAATCGTAAACGAATTGAATAAAATTGTCAGTTTTGGTCGGGCAAATCACTCTCGTCATCACAGATTATGTAGACTTGAAACAAAATCAAGGCAGGATTCTGACTGGCAGATCACAAATTCGGCTTTTTGTGTGACTAGGGAAGCCTAGTGCCTCCCGAATACAGCCTTTTGCCATGAATATGTGGCTGTTTGTCTTCCACCGGTCCGCCAGCCCCAATCGGTCTTTCTGCAAAGCGACCCATGGAATGCATCCGGTCATACATGACAACCACACCTGCCATGGCGACATTAATACAGAAATTCATGGGAATTTTCACAGTGTAGTCACACCGTTCAATCATCTCTGGCGAAAGAGAGCCTCCTTCGGGACCCAGAACATAGGCTGCACGGGTTGGATGTCTGAAACTGGGTAGGTCCACGGCGTCGGGCGTCAATTCCACGCCAACCAAGGTGCAATCATCGGGCATTTGCATGGTTGCCACGTTGGGATAGGAGTACCAGGGCACATGATCCTGTGATTTGGCAGTATCTGATTTCGGAGCGCCAATACGCTTGGCTGGGGCAACAGTGAAAATAAATTTGGCACCGAATCCATGGGCAGATCTGGCGAGATTGCCAAAATTCATGGGCTTTGAAATGCCTTCGACCCCAATACCAAAATATCCGCGCATGGTTTTCGCCTTTGTCTAACGGGCAAGGCAATACGGGAAGGGTCAGGAAAAGTCTACTCTTTCAGTTTTTCCCGGGCAGCTTCGCGATGACCATCAGTGATGTGACTTTTGACAGCGGTGTAGGCTGCTGTGAGCACGGCGATATCGTCCGTCAAGCCAAAGCCGATCAGAAAGTCGGGAATCGAATCAAGCGGCAGAATGAAGTAGGCAAGGGCTGCCAACAATATACCACGGACTTTTGGCGGCGTTTCAGGATCAAGCGCGCAATAGTAGCAAGCGATTACCTCATCCATGAAGGGGATGCGGTTTGCGGCAGTTTTCGCTTTTTCCCAGAATTTTTCCCTGATTTCCTGCGCACGGGATTTTTGCTCAGCATCATCGCCTGGCATCAGGATTTCGTCGATTTCAACTTTTTTCATGGTTCTCCCTTGTTGTTCAAATGGGAGTTCTCGGACACTGAATCAAGCAGATGCAAAGATATTGAGTGCTTTAGCAAGCTTGATGTCGAGTTCAGTAAGACCATCAACGTCATGGGTGGCAAGGGTTACATCAACCGTCTTATAAACGTTGAACCATTCGGGATGATGGTCAAGCTTCTCTGCTTTCAGCGCGGCGCGGGCCATAAATCCAAAGGCCTGATTAAAATTGTCGAACACGAACTCTTTTCTGATCGCTTCACGTCCGTCCACAAGTTCCCAGCCGTCCAATTCGGATAAAGCATCAGAAATTTCATCTGCTGTAAGTCTAATAGGCATGGGCTGTTTCTTTCTCAATCAGGTCGTAACTCTCTTCTATCACATATGGACCACCGCCAATTGAGTTTCGAGAAGAAAACAAGACAAACCTGGTCACATCAAAGTCGATACTTTGAAATCCTCCGCGTCCTGAGAGGTATTTTGCGATATCGGGAGTTTTAGCTCCACGGATCCGCGCAAGGGTCACATGCGGTTTGTATTTTCGTCCCGATGCGTTCATTCCGATTTGTTGACAGATGCGTTCATGCTCAGCCTGTAATTCAAAGAGCGGTTCTGAGCGCGAAATTCCGGCAAACAAAGAATGGGGTTTGGAGCCGCCAAAGGCATCGACGTTTTCAAGATGCAGGGAGAAGGGCTCGGTTTTTACCCGTTCCAATGCATAGCTCAACTCTCGCGCCATACTCATTTCCACATCGCCTATAAAACGCAGGGTAATATGCAGGTTTTCCCGATCAATCCATCGTGCACCTGGAAGTCCGCCCTGAAGCAAAGAAAGCTGCATTGCCACATGTGCCGGGATTTCAAGAGCGGTAAATAGTCTTGGTATGGTCAAATCCTCTATTGAGGAACGAATCGATTGCAGACAGGCTAGTGCTTAAAGTGTGACAGTTTTCGCTAAGAATGAAAACCGGATGGAGAGGCAAGGCACAATTAACAGGTCTCTGCGAGTAGTTTTTCCACAAAAGGCAATGAGCGTTCCACAATGACAGCGATACCCTTGGTATTTGGATGAATGCCGTCACTCTGGTTCAAATCGCGTTCTGCGGCAACTCCGTCCAGAAAGAACGGGTACAGCAACACATCATGCTTTTCTGCAAGTTCAGGGTAAATCGCATTAAACGCCTGTCCGTAAGCACCTCCCATATTGGGCGGGGCCATCATGCCAGCAAGCATGACATTAATACTCTTCAGTTTGAGTTTACTGATGATCTCATCGAGGTTTTTTCTGGTTTGTTCAACGGGGATGCCGCGTAGCGCATCATTGGCTCCGAGTTCTAGAAGAACTGCATCGGTATCGTCTCCCAAAGACCATTCGAGACGTGCCAATCCACCGCTTGTGGTGTCTCCGGACACTCCCGCATTCACAACTTCAAGACCGTTTTGCTCTGAAAATATGGATGCCAGTTTTTCAGGATATGCTTCTCCGGGAGGAAGTCCATAGCCTGCAACCAGACTGTCGCCTAATATGACGAGCTTCTTACCATCGCATTGCAGATTGCTTGCATGTGTAGGACCGCCGAGGGCAAGCAAAGACAGAAAGATTACCAATCCGTAATACAAGTGTGGTTTTAAATTCATGGCAAGACCCCATATGGATGACTTAAACGACTTATCTGGAGTGTGAATCGCTTTGAAACAAGATTTGGCACACGCAATTTTTATCAGAGATCTTCACCTCTTTCTCGGCGACAAGGCTTCCCGGGTCCATGTTCTTAAAGGGATGGATCTGGAAATCGCCCCTGCAACATCAACCGGTATCGTGGGGCCTTCCGGTTCAGGTAAGTCCACGTTACTGATGGTGATCGCCGGTCTGGAACGAGCGGATAGCGGACGAGTTGAGATTAACGGTGTAGATATCACAGGCATGACCGAAGATGCGCTTGCGGCGTTTCGCGGGCGCAATGTGGGCATTGTTTTCCAGTCGTTTCACCTTATTCCCAATATGACAGCACAGGAAAATGTGGCTGTTCCGCTGGAGCTTTCCGGCAAAAGCGATGCAATGGATATTGCTGCGAAAGAGCTGGAGGCGGTTGGACTTGCCCAGCGTCTCAATCATTATCCTGCTCAACTTTCCGGCGGCGAACAGCAGCGCGTTGCCCTTGCCCGCGCACTAGCGCCATCCCCTTCTGTGCTGATTGCTGATGAGCCGACGGGTAACCTTGACGGCGAGACCGGTCGCCAGATAGCAGACTTGTTGTTTGAGCGTCAGCGCGACAAGGGAACTACCCTTGTGCTTGTGACCCATGATCCCAAACTTGCCGAACGCTGCGACCGCATGGTGCCGGTCCGTTCCGGCATAATTGAGGCTTAACTTAAATGGGTTCGGATACGGGTTTCTTTCTCGCTCTCAGATTCGCATTGCGTGAAATGCGTGGCGGGCTGCGAGGGTTTTACATTTTTCTTGGTTGCATTGCTCTGGGAGTTGCCGCCATTGGTGGGGTAAACAGTGTTGCCCGTTCCATTACATCCGGGATTTCTGCTGAAGGTCAGGCCATCCTTGGTGGCGATTTGTCATTCTCGCTGGTGCAGCGTGAGGCGAGCGCCGAACAGCTTTCATTCTTAAATGAACAGGGGACGGTCACAAAACTGATCACCATGCGCGCGATGACACGGTTGCCAGATGGTTCAGATCAAACGTTGGTTGAACTCAAAGCGGTAGACGACATTTATCCGGTCTATGGTGAGTTTACAGATGCAGATGGAAACCTGGTTGAACTTGCAGACAATGAAGCAGTTGCAGAACCTGTCTTGTTTGAACGGTTTGGTATCGAGCCGGGAACCGAAATTGAAATCGGTAAGGCGAAATTTGTTCTCAAATCAGCGATTGGAAATGAACCAGACCGAGTAGGTGAGAATATCGGCTTTGGTCCAAGAATGCTGATATCACTTGGTGGGATGGAGAAGACCGGATTGATCCAGCCCGGTTCACTGGTGCGTTATCACTATAAAATCAAACTGAACGAACCAACAGAAGCCAAAATTACCGAAGTTTCTGAAGCTGCTGAAGCGCAATTTCCTGATGCTGGTTGGCGGATTCGTTCCCGGGATCGGGCTGCACCGGCGCTGACCAGAAGTGTGGACCGGTTCTCACAGTTTCTCACTCTGGTAGGTCTTACCTCACTGGTGGTGGGTGGCGTGGGAGTTGCCAATGCGACAAGGGCTTTCCTCGAAACCAAACGGTCGGTTATTGCGACACTAAAGAGTGTTGGTGCATCCGGCAGGTTTGTTTTTCAATTGTATCTGGCGCAAATCCTGCTGATGACCGGACTGGGAATTTTATTGGGCATCGGCCTTGCAATCGCCATGCCTTACGCTGCTCGGGGGGCGTTAGGAAGCATACTCCCGGTTTCGGATGGTTCGCTCGTTTTCATTCCGTCGTTGATGCTGGGTGCGTTTTATGGGCTTCTGACGTCATTAATCTTTGCGATTTGGCCACTGGCAGTGGCACAAGAAGTCAAACCTACAGAACTGTTCCGAGCGAGTAGTTTTGCTCTCTCTAGACGGTTTCCCAAGGCGATTTACGTCTTTACATTGTTTGTTTTGATCTACACTCTGGTTGGAACCGCCATTTATTTCTCTGACAATCGCTTTATTTCGGTGGTCTTTATTTCGGCGATTGCATGCTCGTTTGTTTTGTTGCGTGTCGTTGCTATGGTGATCCAATGGATGGCGAAAAGAGCACCGCGCAGTAAATCGACTGCAATGCGGATGGCAGTTTCAAACATCCATCGCCCTGGCTCTCTAGCACCTTCGGTAATCCTTTCCCTCGGCCTTGGCCTCGCATTGTTGGTTGCGCTTGCTTCAATTGATGGAAATTTGCGCTACCAGATCAGCAATAACATTCCTGAAGATGCACCTGACTTCTTTTTTGTTGATATTCAGAACAATGAAATCGATCAGTTCAAGGCCTCACTGAAGGCGCAGGATGATGGTGGAAAAATCATTGCTGTACCGATGCTGCGCGGTCGCGTTATTTCTTTGAAAGGCATTCCATCAGCAGAGTATCCCGTAGAAGGGAATGGCGAATGGGTTCTGCAGGGTGATCGTGGTATCACTTACGCCAAAAATATTCCGGAGAATTCTACTCTTTCAGAAGGTGAATGGTGGCCCGATGACTACTCAGGTCCGCCGCTGGTCTCAGTAAGTGCCGAAGAAGCTGGCGAACTTGATCTTTCAGTCGGCGATAAGGTGGTTGTCAACGTGTTGGGTCGCAATATCGAAGCAGAAATTGCGTCCCTGCGCGAAGTTCAGTGGGAAACGCTTGGTATAAACTTTGTGTTTGTCTTCTCCCCCAACACATTTGCAGGTGCGCCGCATGCGTTCCTTGCCACGTTGACGGCAAGCGATGCCGTGGCTGACAATTTTGACGGATCCTTGCTCAAGCAATTGGCAAAGGAGTTTCCAACCGTTGCAGCAGTTCGAATTCGCGATGCGCTTGATACGGTGAATACGCTGATTGCGCAGCTTTCTACGGCGATCAGGGCTGCTGCTCTTGTGGCGCTGTTTTCATCTGTTTTGGTGTTGGCAGGGGCTCTTGCTGCTGGAAACCGGGAGCGTGTTCAGGATGCCGTTATATTAAAGACGCTTGGAGCGCAGCGGTCCAGCCTGATGAAGATGCTGGTTTATGAATACTCAATCTTGGGATTTGCTACCGCAATTTTTGCGATTGTGGCTGGATCATTGGCTGCGTGGTTCGTCATCACGGTAATCATGGATTTCGGATTTGTTGTGTTGCCTGGTGTGAGTCTAACGACAATATTGGTGGCATTGGCGTTTACCATAATTCTTGGACTCGCTGGCACTTGGCGTATTTTGGGACTCAAAGCCGCACCCTATTTAAGAGAATTGTAAGGATTCGGGTGAAAAAACCTCAATATGGGTTGTTTTGAAGCAGATTCTTGGGCGTCTAAGTCTTGAGATTGCTACAATTAAACATCATATTACATCCAAGCCGCGCGTTTGCGGCGTCAACCTTTGTCATCGATGGGAGTGACCGAATACATGGCTGACTATCAAGAAAATCAAATGAACTACGGTTCAGCAACACGTGCCAGTGTGCAATATGATGAGGGCCTGCGCTCTTACATGCTGGGTATTTACAATTACATGGCGCTAGGCATTGCGTTTACCGCTGTTGTCACACTTGCTGTCATGAACGTGCCCGCATTTCTCGCATTTGTGGGGCAGATGCCTTGGCTCTTCTTCATTCTGCTGATTGGCGCAAGCATGTTCGGACCAAACATGATCCTGAACTCACGCAGCGTGGCAACGGCGCATGTGGCATTCTGGGGCTATGCAGCACTTTGGGGCATTGCAATGGCTCCGATGATGTATGTGTACCTGAACGCAGCACCAAACATGGTTGTTCAGGCGTTTGCAATTACCGCCGCCTTGTTCGGCTCGATGAGTGTTATCGGGTATACAACCAAGAAAAACCTGTCTGGCATCGGCCAATTCGCAGTAATGGCAGTTATTGGTGTGTTGATTGCGATGGTGGTTAACTGGTTTATGCAGAGCACTATGTTCAGCCTGATCATTTCTGGTGTTTATGTGCTTGCAATCTCCGCAATTACTGCATGGGAAACCCAGGAAATCAAAAACATGTATGATGCTGGACATGAAGGCGATGTTGCCACAAGAAAATCAATTTTCGGCGCATTCCTTCTGTATGGAAGCTTCATTTCCATGTTCGTTCACATCTTGAACATTCTTGGAATTATGGGCGACGAGTAAGTCTCGTCAGCCGACCATAACCTATCAGCGGCGCCTTTAACGGCGCCGTTTTTGTTTGTCCTTTGTTCGGAAACAGGTTCTAGACTGTTGTCAGTTTAGGTTTCTTCTGAAGAATCTTGAGCACGGTTTTGAGGTCGTGCCCGCGCTTCAAGATCAGTCCATTAGCATTGATCACTGACCAGGCGCCCTGTCTGCGGGCGAGTTTTGGTTGCTTCTCTATGGTGTATAACGGGACTTCACTGGCTCTTTTGAATATTGAAAAGACTGCCCGGTCTTTCAGCATGTCGATGGCGTAATCCCGCCATTCACCGGTTCCGACATGAAAGCTGTAAAGTTGGATTAGAGCATCGATCTCGCGACGATCGAAAGCAACGACTTCGGGCGCTTTTTGCTGCTTTTGCGCAGAAAGGGGCACCACGTTCGAACCAGGCATAATATTCATGGTGAGATCATGAAACTGAAAAGACGTGAATGCAACTGAAAATTCAGTTCAAACACGGGCAAAAAATGAGACTATCGGGTCCATTAACAGGTGGATTAGAAATTTTGCCATGAAATGATCACAAATCGATCAAGATTACGACTTTTTGCACTGTAATTATGTAACCGTTGCCTCAGACGGTCCGGCTTGAACATCACCGGTTTTCAGCCCCCCCAGCCCCCGGCGGTAACAAGCCGGACCTCACATTCTGGGTAACATTTAATCCCCATATTCCTCGACCGGCTTTTGCCGGTCTTTTTTTGAGTTCTACAAGTCTTCTATATAGACAGCGCCAATAATGGGGCCTGGGTCGCCTTTGTCACTCATGGATTGAAGAATGAATGCAAAGCGATCATGACCATTGCGCTTGAGGTCAGAGATTGGATATTCAATGTTCAATCCTTCAGGCTTGATCATGCCAAGAGGTTGAAGATCACTCATAATATTATGGTATTCGATCGTTTTGCCGGTATTTTCGCCACGCTTGATGTCTACGCTAGCCGCTTTCTTCAGTGAGACCAGATAGAGAGTGGCGTCGCCTACATTTGCTCCAGCATCAATTGAAATGCCAATACTGTTGTCATTGACCGATGCGTTGATGGGCACGGTCAAACCAATACCCCGTGCGTTGTGTTGAGAAATGACCTGTTGTATTGCGCTTTCGCGTGATCCGACAACGTGATTGCGGCCATTGATTACAGCTTGAGGCGTATAGACCTGACTTTCACGCATGGAACGTGCGTAGCCATATTGGCGCAATGTATTGCCTTTTGATGCAAAAACATCTTTCCAGCCCAGATAGTCCCAATAGTCCACGTGAACACTGATCGAGAGGATGTCGCCATCTTTTGCATATTTCTCGACAATTTTGTCCGCAGGGGGGCATGAGTGGCACCCTTGGCTGGTGAATACTTCCACCACGGCTTTTGGTGTCTTTATGCTAGCAGCATCAGCTATGTTCACCGAGAACATCATTGCTGACAGAAGCATAATGCTTTTTTGATTAAATTTACTCACTACGTCGGGCTCCCAGTACCTTCATAGAAGTTAGTGGGGTCACTTGTAAATTGCTACTCACAAGACGGTGACACACAAGTTTGTGTATTTTCCTCTAAAAAGGCCGCCCTTTTTACCAAAAGGCGGCCTAATTTGTAATTTTTTGCAGTTTAGGCTGCGCGGTTCAGGTTGCGCAATACATAGTGGAGAATGCCGCCTGCATTGTAGTAATCAAGTTCGTCCTCAGTATCTACACGAACCAGAAGTTCAATGTTTTTGACCGATCCGTCACCATAGGTGATTTCTGCTGTTACGGTCTGGCGCGGCTTAAGGTCGGCAAGGCCCTGAATGGTAACCTGCTCGTCACCCTTCATGCCCAGGCTTTCCCAGCTGTCATCACCGGTAAATACAAGTGGCAGAACGCCCATGCCAATCAGGTTAGAGCGGTGAATACGCTCAAATGACTGAGTGATAACGGCGCGAACGCCCAGAAGCCGTGTGCCCTTGGCTGCCCAATCCCGGGAAGAGCCGGTTCCGTATTCCTTGCCAGCGAAGATCACCAAAGGCGTGCCTTCTTCCTTGTAACGCATGGCGACATCATACATTGCACCCTGTTCACCAGATGGATAATGCTTGGAGAAGCCACCTTCCACGTCATTCAGCATCTGGTTCTTGATGCGAATGTTGGCAAAAGTGCCGCGCATCATGATTTCGTGGTTGCCACGACGTGAACCGTAGGAGTTGAAGTCGATCGGGCGTACCTGACGATCTGTCAGATAACCGCCTGCAGGCGTATCAGACTTGAATGAACCTGCTGGTGAAATATGGTCTGTTGTGATTGAGTCTGCAAAGAGACCAAGAATACGTGCGCCATTGATGTCATCAATCGGCTCGGCTTCCATGGTCATGCCTTCAAAGTAAGGCGGGTTCTGCACGTAAGTAGATTGTGACGACCAGCCATAGGTTTCGCCACCTTCTACCTCGATTTCCTGCCATCCGGCATCACCCTTGAAAGCGTTGCCGTAGCGGGTGTGGAACATTTCTTCGTTGATGGATGTGCGGATCAGGTCTGCAATCTCTGTTGAAGAAGGCCAGATGTCTTTGAGGTATATGTCATTGCCATCCTGATCCTGGCCCAGTGGGTCAGTGTTCAGGTTCACATGCATGGAGCCTGCAATTGCATAGGCAACAACCAAAGGTGGTGAAGCCAGATAGTTAGCACGACAATCCGGGCTTACCCGGCCTTCGAAGTTGCGGTTCCCCGAAAGAACGGATGTTGCCAGCACATCATTATCGTTGATCGCTTTGGAAATAGGCTCCGGCAAAGGACCTGAGTTACCGATACAGGTTGTACAACCGTAACCTACGAGGTTGAACCCAAGCGCATCCAGATCGTCCTGAAGGTTTGCCTTCTCAAGATAGTCTGTCACGATTTGTGAGCCAGGAGCGAGAGATGTTTTAACCCAGGGTTTGACGGTAAGGCCTTTGGCACGTGCGTTGCGTGCAAGAAGACCTGCGCCGATCATGACTGACGGGTTGGACGTGTTGGTACAGGACGTAATCGCTGCAATCACAACATCGCCATCATCGATCTTGTAGTTGGAATTCGCGACTTCGTGGCGTTTCTCTTCACCCTTTTTGAGGATGTTGCCTGACTTGATGCCTTCAGCTGCTTTTGCGAATTCAGTGTCAGCGTTTGCAAGCACAACACGGTCCTGTGGACGTTTCGGGCCGGAGATTGACGGTACAACGTCCTCAAGTTTCAGAGATAGTGTTGAAGAGAAGACCGGGTCTGGTGTGTCATCTGCACGCCACATGCCTTGTGCCTTGGCATATTCTTCAACCAAGGCAACACGATCCGCTTCACGGCCTGTCGAGCGCAGGTAATTGAGTGAATCATCATCAACCGGGAAGAACCCACAGGTAGCACCATATTCCGGCGCCATGTTGGCGATTGTCGCCTGATCTTCAAGTGAAAGGTTGGACAGGCCTGAACCGTAAAACTCAACGAACTTGCCAACCACGCCTTTTTGACGAAGCATTTCAACCACTGTAAGCACGAGGTCTGTCGCTGTGGTGCCCTCGGTGAGTGAACCAGTGAGCTCGAAGCCGATGACTTCAGGCACCAGCATGGTGACCGGTTGGCCAAGCATGGCGGCTTCGGCTTCGATTCCACCAACGCCCCAACCAAGAACAGAAAGGCCGTTGACCATTGTCGTATGAGAGTCCGTGCCAACCAGAGTATCCGGGTAAGCAACGGTTGTCCCGTCGATGTCTTTCGTCCAAACGGTTTGAGCGAGGTTCTCAAGGTTAACCTGGTGACAGATGCCTGTGCCTGGAGGAACAACGCGGAAATTGTCAAACGCCTGCTGACCCCATTTCAGGAATGTGTATCGCTCGCCATTGCGTTCATATTCACGGTCCACATTCATGGTGAAGGCTTTATCGTTCGCGAAATAATCAACCATCACTGAGTGGTCGATCACGAGGTCTACCGGTACCTGCGGGTTAATGGCTTTTGTGTCACCGCCAAGGTTGGCGGTTGCGTCGCGCATGGCGGCCAAGTCAACAACTGCGGGCACGCCGGTAAAGTCCTGCATCAACACGCGGGCAGGGCGATAGGCGATCTCGGTTTCCTCGGAGCCTTTATTGTCGAGCCATTTTGCGACAGCCTTGATGTCGTCCGCAGTAACAGAGCGACCATCTTCAAAGCGCAGAAGGTTTTCCAGAAGAACTTTCAAAGAAAATGGCAAACGGGAAATCCCGTCCAAACCGTTCTTCTCTGCTTCAACCAGTGAATAGTAAGTGTATTCCTTGCCGTTCACGGTCATAGTGGTTCTACAATTAAAGCTGTCGAGCGAATTCAACATATAGCAATTCCATATTTTTCGGGTTGCGGTTGAGCGCTACCGGGAGGAGGTGCGCTGAGTTGTGGCCGTTATAGGCAGAATGTCTGAAGATGTGAAGCGTTCTTTGGTCGAATGCCAATCTGCACTGCATTAGCGCTTTGCGCGCAGTAATTTAACGGCTAAAGACACTGATCATGAAGTTGTGTGTTGAAAACATGGCGTTGATGCGCGCTGGTGAAGAAGTGGTGCGGGATATCTCGTTTGAGTTGAACGCTGGTGAGGCACTTGTGGTAACCGGCGAGAATGGCTCCGGGAAATCCACGACCTTGCGAGGTGTGGCCGGACTTCTGCCCTTGGCAAGCGGCGAGATTTCCCTGGTTGATGACACTGGTAAGGTGTTTGAAAACCCGGTGCGAGAATATTGTCACTATCTCGGCCATAAAAACGGAATGAAGCCATCTTTGAGCGTACGTGAGAATCTGGATTTCTGGCAAAAATTCATGGGCGAAAACCTTCTGAGTGTAGAAGAAGCTCTCGAGGAAGTAGACCTGAGCCACACTATTGATCTCCCCTATTATTACCTTTCTGCGGGTCAGAAACGCCGCGTTGCGATTGCGCGGTTGTTGGTTTCCGACCGTCCTATATGGATATTGGATGAACCCACATCGGGACTGGATGCTCAATCCGTCACCCTGTTTACATCGCTTGCGAAGGCTTTTGTTGAGGATGATGGGATTCTGATTGCCGCAACGCATTTGCCATTAGGTCTTGATAAAACCAAAACCCTGGAGATTGGCAGCTAATGCTGGCGCTCCTCAAACGTGAGATCAGGATTGCGTGGCGCGCAGGGGGAGGAGCACTCACAGGTGTTCTCTTCTTTCTGGCCGTTGTGACCGTATTTCCATTTGCTGTTGGACCGGATACCAAACTTCTTTCTCATCTCGCGCCAGCGATTTTGTGGATTGGCGCATTGCTCGCCAGCCTGTTGGGTTTGGACCGGATGTTTGCTCAGGAACGGGAAGATGGTTCACTCGACATGTTAGTAATGCAAGGCCATCCGCTGATGCTGGTTTTCTTTATGAAAGCATTTGCTCATTGGCTGATGTCCGGTTTGCCATTGGTTTTGGCAACACCCTTGTTCGGTATCATGTTAAACCTGTCTCCGCTTGGTATTGGCGCAACCATGATCACCTTGCTTGCAGGAACGCCTGCGATCTCGTTTATCGGTGCTGCAGGTGCATCAGTTGCGGTGAAACTGCCGCGCGGAGGCATGTTGATTTCGGTTTTGGTGCTGCCTCTGGTGATTCCGGTACTTGTTTTTGGAATTGCAGCGATTACCGGGGCTTTGACTGATCCTGCGCCGTTTACGACACCATTCCTGTTTTTGTGCGCTATAACTCTTTTCACGTCCGTGTTAGGTCCTCTTGCTGCCAGCGTGATGTTGCGGCATTCTGCCGACTGACAATTTGACATGACGAAGATTATTTGATGACCATGACAAGCGAAACTGCGATCCGATCCAATGCCAGTAACTTGTGGGGTCTAGCAAACCCGACACGGTTTATGGGTTTTGCCAATCGCGCAATCCCGGTTCTGGGTATTGCGACAATGTTGTTGTTCGCGATCGGACTTTACTTGTCTTTCACCGCACCGGAAGACTACCAGCAGGGATATACCGTGCTGATCATGTTCATTCATGTGCCAGCGGCCTGGCTTGCCATGATGACCTATTCCGTCATGAGCATCTCTGCACTTGGATCGATTGTGTGGCGTCATCCCTTGGCGGATGTCTCTCTTCGTACCGCTGCGCCCCTGGGTGCTGTTTTCACATTCCTGGCTCTCGCAACCGGCTCACTATGGGGCAAGCCCATGTGGGGCACATGGTGGGAATGGGACGCCCGAATGACTTCAGTATTGATCCTGTTCATTATCTATCTGGGTATCATCGCGCTTTCAAAGGCATTTGATGAACCATCTGAAGCCGCGCAACCGCTCGCTATCATGACGCTGGTTGGTGTGCCGTTGCTTCCGATCATCAAGTTCTCAGTCGACTGGTGGAATACGCTTCACCAGCCTGCAAGCGTTTCCCGCTTTGACAGGCCTGCCATGGGACCGGAGTTTCTCTACCCTCTGTTGATCATGGCCTTGGCGTATATGGCTTTGTTTTTTACCCTTCATTTCATGTCGATGCGAAATGAAGTGCTCGCTCGTAGAATTCGCGCCATGAAAATGAAACAGGCGAGGAGAAAATAGTCATGTTTGGTGAACATGCAGCGTTTATCATTCCCTCCTATTTGATCAGTTTCGTTGCGTTGGCGGGGGCAAGTTTGGTGATTTGGCGAACGCATATTGCCAGAAAAAAAGAGCTCGCCCGTATGGAAGCTCAGATGGATCAAGCTAATAATGAATGACTCGCCGTCAAAAAAGCCAAATCTTTGGTTTGCGATTTTGCCATTGGCGGTGTTTCTGGCTTTGACAGGTGTATTTTATTCGCTGCTTTCAACTGAAGGGAGGGATACATCGGCTCTACCTTCTGCGTTACTCAACGATCCAGCGCCTGTGCTAATTGTGCCGCCACTTTCCGAAACGGGTTTGCCGGGTTTGGAAGCCGATACCTTCAAAAGTGGCAAGGTCAGTGTTGTTAATATTTTCGCATCCTGGTGTGTCCCGTGCCGACAGGAGCATCCGCAAATCGTCAAACTCGGAGAAGACGAACGGATCCAATTGGTTGGCATCAATCACAAGGATAGCACAAGCAATGCGCTGACATTCTTGAGTGAACTCGGAAATCCCTATGATGTTATTGGTGTTGATCGTAGTGGACGTGCTGCAATTGAATGGGGTGTCTATGGTGTGCCTGAAACCTTTCTGGTAGATGGCAGTGGAGTGGTTTTCTACAAACATGTAGGACCCATCAGTCCTCAACAGTTAGAGGAGCAGATAATGCCTTTGCTTGAACAGAAGCTGGCGAACGCTACCTGACAAGAGATGAACGATTTTCTGAAACCTTCTTTCAGCCATCGCACACCAGACGGTGATACGCATGGCCGCAATGTCTGCGACCATTGCGAGTTTATTCACTATGAAAATCCAAAAATCGTTGTCGGATCGGTCGTGCGTCATGAGGGCAAAATATTGCTTTGCCGTCGCGCAATTGAGCCCCGCAAGGGGTATTGGACAATTCCTGCCGGATATATGGAGCTTCGAGAAACTCCGGAAGACGGCGCAAAGCGCGAAGCGATGGAAGAGGCGAATGCTGATTTGCACCTGGGAAGTCTGCTTGCAGTGTATACCGTGGAACGGTTGTCTCAGGTTCAGCTTATTTATCGCGCTACGCTCAATTCACCTGGATTCTCTGCAGGGGAAGAAAGCCTTGAAGTCGACCTTTTTGAATGGGATGACATCCCGTGGAATGATATCGCATTCCCGACAGTGCATTGGGCGCTTAATCATGATCGGGCAGTGGAGGCTGGTGAACTGATTGCTCCTCTCAAGAACCCTTTGGGTGGTGAGACGGACCTCAAAACCATGAAATAAAAAAGCGCCACGGTTTCCCGCAGCGCTCAATACTAGATCTGGCTCAACAACTTAGTTGATGTCGAAACGATCTGCCATCATCACCTTGTTCCAGGCCGCGATGAAGTCGTTTGTGAACTTATCCTTGTTGTCGTCCTGAGCATAAACTTCAGCAATCGCGCGCAGGATCGAGTTTGAGCCAAACACGATGTCTGCTCGTGTGCCGGTCCACTTGACGTCGCCGGATACGCGATCGCGGCCTTCAAACACTTCCTCTGTGTCGTCGGCTGCTTTCCACTCGGTTCCCATGTCCAGCACATTGACGAAGAAGTCATTGCTCAAAGTGCCGGGATTGTTGGTGAACACGCCGTGTTTGGAGCCATGAGCATTTGCATCCAATGAACGCAAGCCCCCAACAAGTGCCGTCATTTCCGGTGCTGTCAAGCCAAGCAACTGTGCCTTGTCTACCAGCAATGCCTCGGTTGAACGTGGATCATTGGTGTTCTTGTAGTTGCGGAAGCCATCAAACTTCGGTTCCAACACTTCAAAAGAAGCAACATCTGTTAGTTCCTGTGTTGTATCTGTACGACCTGGTGTGAAAGGAACAGATGCGCCGGATGCTTTTTCAATTGCTGCACAACCACCCAGCACAATCAGATCAGCAAGGGAAACATTGCCACTGAAGCCGGATTTGATGCTTTCGAGTGTATCAAGCACTTTGCCGAGCTCATCGGGATTGTTAGCGTCCCAGTCTTTCTGTGGTGCCAAAGCAATACGTCCCCCATTTGCGCCACCACGCAGGTCTGAACCACGGAAGGTTGAGGCTGATGCCCAGGCGGTTCTCACCAATTCCTGAACACTCAAGCCAGAGCCAAGGATTTTTTCCTTCAATTCCGCAATTTCCGCATCGCCAATCATGGCACCTTCATGGGCAGGAACAGGATCCTGCCAGATCAGGTCTTCGGACGGCACTTCTTCACCGACATACCGGGTTTTTGGTCCCATATCGCGGTGGGTCAGTTTGAACCAAGCGCGGGCATATGCATCCGCAAACTCGTCCGGATTGTCGAGGAAATGCTGCGAAATTTTCGCATAATCCGGGAACATCTTCAGTGCCATGTCCGCTGTTGTCATCATCAAAGGTTGCTTTTTCGATGAATCATGAGCCATTGGCGCTTCAGGTGCGCCTTGTCCGGGCTTTGGCTGCCACTGAACATGACCGGCAGGGCTGGTAACCTGCTCCCACTCAAACCCGAGTAATACTTCAAAATATTCCATGTTCCACTGGTTAGGAGTCGGTGTCCACGCACCCTCAAAGCCTGCGGTTGTCGTGTCGTCACCCTTGCCTGAAGCGTGATCGTTCATCCAGCCGAAGCCCATGTTCTGAATGGGCGCGCCTTCCGGTTCAACGCCGACAGCTTCTTCCGGTCCGGCACCATGGCCCTTACCGAATGTATGGCCACCTGCTACAAGTGCTACCGTTTCGTAATCATCCATCGCCATGCGGCCGAATGTGTCGCGAATATCATAGGCAGACTTGATTGGATCAGGTGTCCCATTGGGACCTTCCGGGTTCACATAAATCAGACCCATTTGCACAGCGCCCAGAGGCGATGCGAGTTCGCGTTCGCCGGAATACCGCTCATCTGCCAACCATTCAGACTCAGGTCCCCAATAGATATCCTCTTCCGGCTCCCATACGTCTTCTCGTCCGCCAGCAAAGCCAAAAGTTTTGAACCCACAGGTTTCCATCGCCACATTGCCTGCAAGGATCATGAGGTCGGCCCAAGAAATCTTGTTGCCGTATTTCTGCTTGATCGGCCAAAGGAGGCGACGCGCCTTGTCGAGATTGCCATTGTCAGGCCAGCTGTTTAGCGGAGCAAAACGTTGAGTGCCGGAACGCGCACCACCGCGCCCGTCATAGGTGCGGTAAGTACCTGCGGAGTGCCATGCCATACGTACGAAAAGGCCTGCATAGGTGCCGTAGTCTGCTGGCCACCAGTCCTGTGAATCGGTCATCAGGTCTGAAAGGTCTTTTTTCAGTGCGTTATAGTCAAGCTTCAGAAACTCCTCCTTGTAGTTGAAGCTTTCCCCCATTGGATCTGTTTTTGGTGAGTTCTGATTTAATATTTTCAAATTCAGTTGTTCAGGCCACCAGCGCTGGTTTGCTGTGCTTCCGACCGCTGGTCCAGTGTGCATTACCGGGCATTTGCCAGTAGTGTTCACAGTCATCTCGTTCATGGGGATACTCCGTAATATGGGGTTTGTGTGTTTTAAAATGCCGACACTGAAGGATAGATAGCGCAGTATTTTGCAAATTCGATAACAGGAAATTATGATCAGAAAAAGTTGTATTTTCTGATTTTATTGATAAGAAAAATTGATGATTAATATCACCCTGAAACAACTTCGTTATTTCGATATACTCGCAAAAGAGGGGCATTTCGGCAGAGCGGCAGAAAAATGTGCGATTTCACAACCTGCGCTCTCGATGCAAATCAAGGAATTGGAGGAAATTCTAGGCACATTGCTGATTGAAAGGTCTGCACGAAATATCCGGTTGACGGGATTTGGTGAACGGTTTCTCGTTCAGGTGAGAGAAGTCTTGAAATCGGTCGATGAGCTTGGGGACATGGCTCGAGCGGCAAAGGGAGACTTTTCGGGGCAGTTCCGGCTAGGTATAATTCCGACTGTGGCACCTTACCTGTTGCCAAAGATCATGCGTGAAATCTCCCTGGCCCGTCCTGGCCTGGAGACCCATGTCCGCGAAACCCAGACACAAAGGCTGGTGGAAGAATTACTTGATGGAAATCTGGATGCTGCGATCCTGGCGTTGCCGGTTTCTGAATCTGCACTGATGGAAGCGTTCCTGTTCACGGAAGAGTTCGTCCTGGTGCGGTCTACGGGTGATGCAGACAAACAGCCGCCCAATCAGGAAACGTTGAAGGAGATGAAGCTTTTGCTCCTGGAAGAAGGTCATTGCTTTCGCGACCAGGCGTTATCGTTCTGCAGCATACCGACAAATCGTGCGCGCGAAACCCTTGATGGCAGTTCGCTTTCCACGCTTGTGCAAATGGTTAGTGCCGGAATGGGCGTGACATTTATCCCGGAAATGGCGGTTGATATTGAGACGCGGTCTGCTGATGTTTTGACGCAACGGTTTGACAATCCAAAACCTACGCGCACCATTGGAATGGTCTGGCGAAAAACCAACCCGCTTCATGATCAACTGGTTCAGATTGCCGGGCTTGTCAGAAAAGCAGCGACGCAATGAAAGAGAAAGAATTTGGACGATGGATTATGAAACGGTTGACGCGGACAGGTTTGGCAAATCGCTCCAAGGGATCGGACTGAACCTGCTTGTCAGGGATGTAAAATCGTTAGCCTGCTTTCTGGTCGATGTCTTTGACATGAAAGCACATCAAGTTACGGATGATTTTGCAATCATGACTTATGGCAATGATGTGTTTCAACTTCATTCAGATGGGACCTATCACGGTCATCCCTTGCCTTCTCTCCTGCCTGAAAACGGTCCAAGAGGCGGGGGTATTGAGATCAGGCTTTATAATACCGACCCAGATGAGGCTGCCCACAAGGCTCAAACCCATCCTCATGCTACGACCTTGCTGCAGGAAGCAATGGATAAACCGCATGGCTTGCGGGAGTGTTTCATTCTTTGTGAGAACGGCTATGCTTGGGTGCCGAGCAGGCGGTTGACTTAGGGTTGAGGTTCCTCTTCCTCAATGCCGTGTTTCAACATCACCGGATATTGGAACATCATGAAAATGATGGTCATGGGCATGACTCCCCAAAGTTTGAAAGCAACCCAGAAATCGGTGGTTTGAGTGCGCCACACAACTTCGTTGACCAGCGCGAGAAAAAGAAAAAAGCATCCCCAGCGGAACGAAAGTTTTGTCCAACCCACATCATCCAGCTTGAACGGCCCATCAAAGAGAATTTTCATGACTGGCGTTTTGAAAATAAAAAGCGTACCCAAGATTGCAACGCCGAACATTGTGTTGATGATGGTTGGCTTTACCTTGATGAAAAAATCATCCTGCAGATAAAGCGTCAGCATGCCGAAGATTACGACCATCACAAATGTGATGAGTGGCATTAACGCCACCTTGCGCTCAAACAACCAGGTGATGATCAGCGAAATCGTCATTGCGACCATGAAAAAGGCCGTACCAACAAATATCTTGCCACCCAATTGCGCAAGAATTGGAAACATTTCCGCAAGCTTGTCACCATTGTTGTTGGCCATGATGAACACAACCAGTGGCCCGGTTTCCAGCGCCAGTTTGGCCCATTGGTTCAGGGGAGGGCGGGTTTCTGTTTCAGCGCTATGGCCTAACTCATTACTCATTTTAGCTGCTTTCCAGTCCTGCGATTGCCTTGGCAAATACATCTGCTTCAAAGGGTTCAAGGTCCTCGACCTGTTCGCCTACGCCGATGAAATATACAGGTAATTTATGCTTCGCAGAGATTGCGACAAGTATCCCGCCTCTCGCAGTGCCATCAAGTTTTGTCATGACAAGGCCGTTGACCCCTGCCACATCCTTGAAAATTTCTACTTGATTCAAGGCGTTCTGACCTGTTGTCGCATCGAGGGTTAACAATACCGTGTGTGGGGCTGAAGGGTCCTGTTTTTTCAGAACGCGGATGATTTTCTCCAACTCATCCATCAATTCCTTGCGGTTTTGCAGGCGGCCTGCCGTATCCATCAGCATCACATCCTTGCGCTGAGCTTGCGCTTCAGCATAGGCGTCAAAGGCAAGGCCCGCTGCATCTGCGCCGTGGTCACGCGACATTACCGGCGCCTGTGTGCGATCACCCCAAATATGCAGTTGCTCGATTGCTGCCGCGCGGAACGTATCCCCCGCTACCAGCAGAGTGGAGAAACCGGCATCATAGAGTTTCTGGCTCATCTTGCCGATAGTTGTGGTTTTACCAGATCCGTTTACACCAACAACCAGAATGACATGGGGTTGATGATCCAGGTCCAATTCAAGCGGTTGTGCAACGGGTTCAAGTGTTTTGGCTATTTCATCCGCCATGACTTGGCGCACTTCTTCGTCGGTTATGTCTTTCCCCATGCGTTGAGACGCAAGCGCATCGGTAATGTTCATGGCAGTTTCAACGCCCAAGTCTGCCTGAATGAGGATATCTTCAAGGTCCTGAAGCGTATCTTCGTCGAGTTTTTTCTTGGTAAAGACCGAAGTAATATTTTCTGTGAGATTGCTTGAGGATCGGGCAAGTCCCTTGCGCATGCGCTTGAACCAGCCTTCACGTCGTTCTTCCTCAGGCTCAGGCTCAGGTTGAGCGGCTGCTTTCGCTTCTTCCTCCAGACGTGCCTGTTCTGCCTCAAGTGCCGCTTGTTTTGCCTGCTCCTCAGCTTCAAGGCGAGCCTGTTCTGCTGCAAGTTCTTCTTGTCTTGCGCGTTCTTCTGCTTCGAGCCTTTGTTTTTCTTCTTCAGCGGCAAGCTTTGCAGCTTCCTCGACCGCGATGCGATCAGCTTCTTCTTGTGCTGCTTTTTCTGCTGCAAGGCGTTCTTTTTCAGCAGCCTCCGCAGCCAACCGTTCCGTTTCTTCTTTCTCGGCCCTTTCGCGCTCCGCCTGCTCTTTGGCAGCACGTTCAGCCTCTTCACGTGCTTCTTTCTCACTGGCTGCGCGCTTAGCTTCGGCCGCAGCAAATTTTTCTGCTGCAGCTTTTTCCTTTGCAGCCTGTTCTTCCGCGTTCTTTTGAGCGTCTTCCCGTTCTTTGTCTTCTTTGGCTTTTTGCTCTGCGGCTGCTATTTCCGCCGCTTTAAGCGCAGCCTCTTCCTCTGCCTTGCGCTTGGCCTCTGCCTCAGCAGCAGCCGCCTCTTCTTCAGCCTTGCGCTTGGCCTCGGCTTCGGCGGCTTTTTTCTCTTCCGCTTTGCGTTTTGCCTCGGCGGCCTCTTTCTCAGCTGCCAACCGTTCCTTCTCGGCAGCTTCTGCAGCCTTCTTTTCCTCGTCAGCCCTTGCACGAGCAGCCTGCTCGTCCTTCTCAGCCTTTAAGCGGGCAGCTTCTTCCTGAGCAGCTCTTTGGACTGCTTCCCGTTCTGCTTCACGTTTAGCTTGTTCCGCAGTTAGGCGTTCCGCCTCCGCCTTCTCAAGTTGCGCTTTCCTCTCTGCTTCCTGACGGACAGCTTCCTCGTCCTCCGCTTTTTTCTTCTTCCCGAATCCGAAAGAGAATACGCGTTTTAAAAGCCCCGGTTTCTTTTCTTCAGCCACTTGGTTTAGCCCGCCTTTGCATGACGAATCGGTTCACCGATCAGATGTTTGCCGTTATGGCCTGAAATCGCCATCTCGACAATTTCACCCTGTGGAAGGTCGTTGGTCTCAACCGTCGTGAACTGAGGTGTTCTCCCCAATCCGCCACGCTCGATCAGAACAGGATGAATGCCGGAAGCTGATCGTTCCAGATGTTTCTGAAAAGCACTCTCCCCAACTTGCCTTAACCGTGCTGCACGCTCTTTGACCAATCCGCGGTCCAGCTGAGGCATTTTGGCTGCAGGCGTTTGAGGGCGGGGAGAAAAGGGAAAAACGTGCAGAAAATCGAGCCCGCATTCTTCGACGATCGAAACTGAGTTTTCAAACATGGCTTCGGTTTCTGTCGGAAAGCCCGCGATCATGTCCGCGCCGAAACTGATGTCGGGTCGTGCGGTTCTGACTGTGTTGCAAAACTCAATCGAATGATCACGCAGATGCCGCCGTTTCATGCGCTTCAACATCATGTCATCACCGTGTTGAAGCGAAAGATGAAGATGTGGCATGAAGCGCGCGTCTGAAGCAATCGCCTCCATCAGGGGCTCGTCGACTTCAATTGAATCGATGGATGAAAGCCGCAAGCGCGGAAGTTCCGGGACCTGTGTCAGTATCTTCTGAACAAGCGTGCCAAGGGTTGGTGAGCCAGGAAGATCGGCGCCATAAGATGTGGTGTCGACACCGGTCAGTACGACTTCGAGATAACCGTTCCCAACAAGTTTTCTGACCTGTTCCACGATTGCACCCATAGGCGCAGACCGGGAATTGCCACGGCCATAGGGGATGATGCAGAACGTGCAGCGATGGTCACAGCCGTTTTGAACCTGTACAAAGGCGCGGGAGTGCCCGCCCAGTGAATCAATCATGTGTGGTGCGGTTTCCTTGACCTCCATGATATCATTCACACGAACTTTCTCGGTGTCGTTGATCCCGAATTCCGGGAGCGCGCGATAGCTTTGTGCGTGAAGCTTTTCCTCGTTGCCGATCACCAGATCGACTTCTTCCATGTTGCCAAAGCTTTGGGCTTCGGTTTGTGCGGCACAACCGGAGACAATAATACGCGCATTCGGATTTTCCCGGCGGGCACGGCGGATAGCCTGTTTGGCTTGCCTCACCGCTTCCCCGGTAACGGCACAGGTATTAACGAGAACAGCCCCGTCCTTCAGCGTTTCGAGCCCTGCCGATTTTGCTTCACGCAGCATAACTTCCGATTCATATGCATTGAGCCTGCATCCGAAAGTGAGCACTTTTAGCTGATTGTTTCCGGTTTCTTCGCTGTCATCCATCAACCGGCCTCGCGGGTGAATTCACCGGTTTCCGGATTGAGCATGCCAGCGAATTCAAATTCAGCCGGCCCGGTCATCAGGATGCGTGCATTTTCTGTCCATTCGATTTCCAGATCGCCTCCGGGAAGAGTGACGATAGCCTTCGGATCGGTCAGGTCTTTGCGCACAGCGCAAACAAGTGCCGCGCATGCTGCTGATCCGCACGCTTGCGTGAGACCTGCACCGCGTTCCCAGGTTCGCAAAATGATGTGATTGCGTGACAGCACGTTGGCGATGGAAATGTTGCAGCGCTCGGGAAAGATCGGATGATATTCAAGCAGGGAGCCAAAGCGATCCAATTCATAAGACCAGACATCCTCTGGCGCCCAGAAAATACAATGCGGGTTGCCAATATTGGCGACGCTTGGAGTGTGCAGAACCGGGTCGTCTATCGGCCCAACCTGAAGTTCTATGCCGGTTGTGTCCGCGAATTCTTCTTCCAGGGGAATGTCTTCCCAACCAAATTTCGGGACGCCCATATCGACAGTGATGCGCGCCTCGCTTTCATAGGTCGCGTTCAACAATCCGGGTTTGGTGCGGAACAGCCATGTGTCTTTTGGCGTTTCTTGATTCATCCATGACACAACACAGCGCGTGCCGTTGCCACAGGCTTCCGCTTCGCTGCCGTCCGAGTTCAAAATGCGAATGTCGGCATCCACACCGGGCGTTCCGGGTTTGCGTACTTCCATGATCTGGTCGAACTTGGTTTCCGGATTCTGATCAAGCGCAATTGCTGCTGCTTCCGAAATTTTGGACGCAGAATCGCGAATATCGGCAACAATGATCCGGTTGCCGGCTCCGTTCATTTTCCAGAAAGGGACGTTCGTTTCGCTCATGTCGTTCAGATAATGCCGATCTGCCGAAAATGCAAAGGAAAGCTATGATGATGGTGAAGTTAAGATATGTCTATCTTGGTATGTATTTCTGTCCGTCGACTTCGGATACGTCTTTCCGTTCTCGTGAGAACTCATACATAGCGATGGAGCACGATACTCCAACATTTAAACACTCGACTGATCCGAACTGTGGAATTGATATGATATGGTCGCATTTTGAGAGAAAACTTTGTGGTAATCCTTTGGCTTCATTACCCACGATTATGGCGGTACGATCAGGAAAACTGAACCCGGGCAAAGGCTTCGAATTTTCCGATATTTCTATCGCTGCGGTTGAATAGTTAAAGGCTTTTGCCCATTCAAAGAACGCTTCATCAGTTTCCAGGAATACAAGTTCGCACTGTTTTTCTAGCTTTCGAGAGAATGCTTGGCTGCCCTTCTTAAAATCCCATGGACGATTGTAACCAACGAAAACAACCGGTCCACCGCCATATGCCACGTGTGACCTAATTATTGTGCCAACATTTTGTGGGCTTTTGAGTGAATGTAAAACCGAGCAAAACATGATGTTATTTAGGGAAAGGGGATTATCAATGCAAAGTTTTCCTGTGTTGCGATAGCCGAAGACTGGCACAAGAATTGCTTCTACTTGGTAGGGCTAAATCCGTAGCAAACGGTACAGGGAGCTGAAAACCATGCGGGATAATTCGATTGGCAACATACTTTCCAACTGGGAAAGCCATCATGCGTCTCTTTTTGGAGAGCATTCTCTCAAGCTCCGGCACAGTCTGGACAAGTCCCGCCTCTTCTCGGACAAGGCCCTGATCGCGTTATTGGAAAATGTTCCACGCGAACATTATCACGTCACGACTATGGAGAAAGGTGCCCACAATCCTGGTTATAAACGCGAGGGTGATTTTGGCGATCTTTCAGGCGAAGAAATTCTGGAGGCGGTAAAGCGGGGCAGTCTTTGGATCAATTTCCAGAACCCAGACAAAATTGGTGGTGAATATGGTGAGTTGCTTCGCGACATATACGCGGAATTTGAAGCGCGCGTGCCGGGCCTGAAAACCTACAAACACAAGATGACGATTCTGATCTCATCGCCAAATCTGAAGGTGAAATATCATTTTGATCTTCCCGGCCAGACGCTATGGCAAATTCGCGGCAAGAAGCGTGTTTATGTCTATCCGCCCAAAGCGCCGTTCTTAACCCGTAACGGCCTTGAAAAGGTTACCATTAACGAAGCCCACGAGACAGACTTGCAATATCATGAGTGGTTTGATGATCATGCGGAAGTTTACGAGCTCGAACCGGGACAGATGTTGCATTGGCCGCTTAACTGCCCGCATCGCATAGAAAATCACGACTGTTTGAATGTCTCGCTGACAACCGAGCATTGGACGAAACCCTTACGGAATATTTATGCGGTAAACTATGGCAATGCCATGTTGAGAAAACTCGGTTTGAACAGGCTGGCAGAGCACACAGGTCCGGCAAATCTCTATCCGAAAGCGGCAATAACAGCGGCGACCAAATTGACGGGAATGCAAGAACGGCAGAAGAAACCGTTCATGATCGATTTTGTGGTGGATCCATCGTTGCCGGATTGCATTCGAAACATTGAGCCATTTCAACTGGATACATGATTACGCCATGTTTACACAGAGCCTTAGGGTAGATGGGGCGTCAACCGGCTTTCCTGACATAATCAATGTCGGTAAAGATTTGCGACAAGCCAATCCCGACAGATTTTCGATAACTGTTTTGCAAACGGCTGCTGCAATTCGGCGTTTCGCGCCTGAATGGGAGGTCCTTGAAGCGCAGACGAACAGTCATGACCTTTTTCAATCCTGGGCCTGGTGCGAAGTTATCCTGGAGCACAAGAAAAACGATGCGCAGTTTGAACCCTTTATTGTTGTTGTAAGGTGTGGTGCTGAGGTTCAAGGCATCCTGCCCCTTGGGCTTGGTACACGTTTTGGGCAGAAGATCCTGACAGGTTTTGCCGAACCTTATCAGCAGTATACTGAGTTGCTTTGCAAGAACGCGGTGAGCCCGGGTGACATTTTCGAAGCAATGCTTCCGGCAATCCGATCAAGTGGTGCAGACTTGATGCACCTTGGACAAGTTCGTGAGAACGGGGTACTTTTTGAAGCTATCAAAGAGAAGGTTTCACCATCCGGAGAAATGGACTCCGCACCATATGTACAACTGTCTAATTGGCAGGATTTTGAGGACTATTTCTCAACGCTGAAAGCAAAAACACGAAAGAATATGCGGAATGCCAGAAACCGTCTTTCGAAATCAGATGAGCTTTCGCATGAGTTTCATAGATCAGGCGATGGCTTTACAGCAGTTGTCCAGCGGACATTTAAGCAAAGGGCAGAGTGGCTGAAACGCACTGGATTGACGTCTCGGGCGTTTAGCGATGACGAGTTTTCGCAGCTGCTGGATAGATTGGCTACGATTGGCGAAAGTGAAAACTGCAAACTTCAATTCCTGGCGATGAGTTTGAAGCACGGTGACAAGCAAATTGCCGAGCAATGGGGATTTGTTCACAAAGGCTGCTACTACGCATTTATGTCGGGTTGGGATTTTGCCTATGAAGCGGTTTCACCGGGAAAGCTGCACCTCGAAGATGTTTTGCGTACATGTTATGAACTTGGTCTCGACAAAGCCGATTTCATGATCCCGGCAGTACCATACAAACAAACATGGACACGTAGCGAGGTGACAGTTCAGGACTACGTTCTGCCGATCAGCTTCACAGGCAGGGTCTATAACAATTTATGGCTCAACTTCATGCGACCCTGGGCGAAATACATGTATTATAAAATTCCGCGGGAATGGCGTGCCAGACTGTTCGGTCAAGCCGTTTCCTGAACCGATTTCCAGCTTTGTCCGGGTCGCAGGGTAGTAAACTCTTCTTCAGAAATGCCATGAGCCAATCGTGCAATTGAAAGTGCCTCGATCGGCGCTTCGATTGCTTCATTCGTTAACTGAAACGTGCCCCAATGGTGGCCGATGGAAGTCTTGGCTTGAATGAGCTTGTGACCCTGAACCGCTTCATCCGGATTTTGGTGTTGGCCTTTCATGAACCAGCGTGGCTCATAAGCGCCAATTGGCAGGATGGCGAGATCAACCGCACCGTGTTTTTCAAATAACGCCTTGTAGTTGATGCCATCGTGGAAGCCGGTATCGCCAATGTGATAGATTTTGCCTGCAGGTGTTTCCAAAAGGAAAGCCGCCCAGAGCGCCATGCGCCTGTCTTTTGTGCCTCGCGCAGACCAATGGTGACAGGGCTCGAAATGGAGTTTCACTTCTGCGTTCAGATTAACTGTGTTTTCCCAGTCACCCACAATGAAGTTTGCATCAGGCGCTTTGGATTTGACGATGGTATCATTGCCGAGCGGGCAAATTATGGTTGCGTTGTGCTCGGAACTCAACCGCTTCAAACTGGCAAGATCGAGATGGTCGTAATGGTTGTGGCTCAGCAATACATAGTCGATTGGAGGCAAATTTTCGAATACTATGCCTGGCGGGTTTACACGTTTTGGTCCCGCAAACTGAACCGGGCTCGCCCTATCCACGAAGACCGGATCAGTAATAAAGTTAAGTCCAGCCGTCTGAATGAGTAAGGTCGCGTGTCCAATCATGGTCACTTCGAGGTTGGAACTATTGACACGATCTGCGGGTTTTGCGTCATGAAACGGGCTTGGATATTCTGCAGGCCATTTGGCCCGTCCGCCAGACAGTTGCCATTTCAAAACTTCAGAAAGTCTGCGTGGTTTTATACCGTTTGGATTGAAAAAAGTTTTTCCATCGAAGTGATCAGACTTGGGGCCGTTATAGTAATAATTTTCGGGATCATACATGCCGTAGGCTGCGCCTCCACCAAACAGGCCAAGGGAGCCAAGGCCAAGCCATTTTAGAAAAGATCGTCTTTTCATGAGTATGCCAAAGACTGTTACAAGGTGACAAAATACATATGTGTTGTGTTTGGTTTTGCAATGTTGTCGTTGTACGTTTGCTTGTTGGATGTTAATGTTTGATTCTGGTTAGCCCAAACCTTCCCCCTCCGCTCGGAAAAGCAATTGGCATGCAGGGCAGTATCAACTCTAAACTCTTTTCAGGCATTGCACGCAGGAGGGAATGCAATCGCTAAATTGGAAAGAGATATCGAATGAAACTTGATACGCCCATCTATAATCTGAAGCGCAAAGCTAAACACTTGGCACGCGCCACTAACATCCCCTTCCATAAAGCGCTCGATAACATTGCGGTTGAACGTGGCTTCAAAAGTTGGTCGCATCTTTCTTCTATTGAGCAACAAGAACGCGCTGCTATCAGCCTAATGAAAAATCTCAATGCAGGCGATTTTTTATTGCTGGGTGCACGTCCACAACAGGGAAAAACCATGCTGGCACTTCATGTGTTGGTGCGTGCTGTTAAGTCGGGAATGAATGGTTTTTTCTTTTCTTTGGAGTACACAAGTGGCGAGGTCTGGAAACGCCTCGCTGGTTTTGGGATGGAAAGATCATTTGATGGCGGCGAATTGGTCGTTGATACTTACGATTCAATATGTGCTGAGTACATTTGCAAGCGGTTGAAAGATTGCAGCGGACCGACACTTGTCGTGATTGATTATCTGCAACTTTTGGATCAACGGCGGGAGCATGATGAGCTACAAACTCAGGTAGGGCAACTATCAAGAGTTGCAAAGGAATTGGGTGTTATTATCATTGCCCTTTCTCAAATTGATCGGAGCTTTGATCCCACAACGCAATCTGTGCCCAGTGCTGAAAATATTCGATTGCCAAATCCGGTAGATCTTGGACTGTTCAGCAAGGCCTGCTTCGTACACGATGGCCGAACGCTTGTGGTCACGAACCCTTGACATTCCTTCCGTTTCGCTGTTTATGCGCATCATCTCAACAACGAGACCACTACTGATCTGCTGAACGGGACCCGAAAAGGTATAAAGAGATCCCCCTGGCAAACACCTGACAGCGCGTTGCGCCCTCAGGTGCTTTTTTGGTTTGGGCGTTTGTTTGGGGTAAACTGGTTCCCATATCTTGTGGTGTGGGAATGCAAAGGAAGAATTGATGTTTGAATCACTGTCGGATCGCTTAAGCGGAATTTTTGAGGGCCTTACCAAACGCGGCGCGCTGTCAGAAAAAGACGTGTCTGCTGCGCTGCGCGAAATTCGCCGTGCGTTGATCGAGGCCGATGTCGCGCTGGATGTGGTTCGTGATTTTACTGACAAGGTCCGTGAAAAGGCTGTTGGCGCGGAAGTTGTCAAATCGGTTACGCCGGGCCAGATGGTCGTCAAGATCGTCCATGATGAACTGGTGGAAATGCTCGGCTCCGATGCGGAGGCCATTTCGCTTGCTGCAACGCCGCCCGTGACCATCATGATGGTTGGTTTGCAAGGGTCCGGTAAAACCACAACCACTGCCAAGATTGCGAAACGCCTCAACGAGAAGCAAAAGAAAAAGGTCTTGATGGCCTCGCTCGACGTCAAGCGACCGGCAGCACAGGAACAGCTTCGTCAATTGGGTGAGCAAACCGGCATTGACACACTGCCGATCATCGAAGGTCAAACACCGGTTGAGATTGCTGCACGTTCTGAGCAGGCTGCAAAGCTTGGTGGCTATGATGTGGTAATTCTCGATACAGCTGGTCGCACGCATATTGATGAGCCGCTTATGGTGGAGATGGCGGACATCAAAAAGGCTGGCAATCCGCACGAGATACTGTTGGTCGTTGACTCACTGACTGGGCAGGATGCGGTCAATCTCGCGCAGAATTTTGATGAGCGTGTCGGCATTACCGGCCTTGTTCTAACCCGCATTGATGGCGATGGACGTGGCGGTGCTGCGCTATCCATGCGTGCAGTTACGGGCAAACCAATCAAGCTGATTGGTACCGGCGAAAAGATGGAAGCGCTTGAAGACTTCCATCCCGGTCGGATTGCGGATCGTATCCTTGGTATGGGTGATGTGGTTTCGCTGGTTGAAAAGGCAGCTGAGACCATCGATCAGGAAAAAGCCGAGGCGATGGCCAAACGGATGCAGAAAGGTGAGTTTGATCTCAATGACCTTTCTGACCAGCTTGACCAGATGAAAAAGCTTGGTGGCATGGGCGGCATTATGGGAATGCTTCCTGGCATCGGCAAAATGAAGAAGCAGATTGAAGCAGCCGGCATGGATGATGGCATCTTCAACAAGCAACAGGCAATTATTTCATCCATGACCCGCAAGGAGCGCAAAGCGCCGAAACTTCTGAATGCCAGCCGCAAGAAGCGCATTGCGGCTGGTTCGGGTTCTTCAGTCCAAGAGGTGAACCAGCTTCTCAAGATGCATCGCCAGATGGGCGATATGATGCGCAAGATGTCCAGAATGGGTGGCAAGAAAGGCCTTATGGGTGGTCTTGGCTCCATGATGGGCGGAGGCGGCCTTGGCGGCTTGCTAGGCGGTGGTGGCGGAATGCCGGGTGGTCTACCTGGTGGTATGGGCGGCATGCCCGGTGGCGGTGCCATGCCTGATCTTTCCAAGATGAGCCCGCAAGAAATCCAGAAAATGGCTCAGGAAATGGGCATCAAGATGCCTGGCGGCGGTAAGTTCGGAGGCAAGCGATGACACCTCAAGAACAACTCGAACAGCATCGCGGCACCATCGACAATCTTGACGCTGCCCTCATTCATATTCTTGCTGAGCGCTTTCGCACGACCAAGGCAGTTGGTGCGCTTAAGGCGGCAAACGATTTTCCACCCTCTGATCCAGAGCGTGAAAAGAAACAGGTCGCGCGTTTGCGTCAACTTTCTAAGGACGCAAATCTTGACCCGGACTTTGCGGAGAAACTTCTCAATTTCATTATTGCGGAGGTGATCCAGCACCATAAACAGGCCCGTAACGGGTCCTAACCAATCCCAAGAATTCCCAAGGAGAATTTACAATGGCAACCAAAATCAGACTTGCACGGGGCGGTTCAAAAAAACGCCCGTTCTATTCAATCGTCGTGGCAGACGTGCGCGCACCGCGCGATGGCCGCTTTATCGAGAAAATCGGCACTTTTAATCCACTGCTTGCAAAAGACAATGAGCAGCGCGTTGTTCTTGATCTCGACCGCGTAAAGCATTGGTTGGGTGAAGGCGCAAAGCCAACGGACAAGGTTCTACGTTTCCTTGACGAGGCAGGTGTTTTGAAGCGTGAACCTCGCAACAATCCGAAGAAAGCGCTTCCAGGCAAGAAAGCTCAAGAACGTATCGAAGAGAAGGCTGCGAAAGAGCAGGAAGCCAAAGAAGCGGCTGAGGCTGCCGAAGCTGAAGCAAAGGCTGCAGCAGAAGCACCAGCCGAAGAAGCACCAGCTGAAGAAGCACCAGCCGAAGAAGCACCAGCTGAAGAAGCACCAGCTGAAGAAGCACCAGCCGAAGAAGAAGCAAAAGCTGAGTAATTCACAGAGCTTTATGCGTAAGAAGATTAAGGCGGCCCCTGGCCGCCTTTTTTGGTTCTTAATTGGTCAACCTTATCTTAATCTGATTTCGGCAATCATTGATTCGCAGGGGGCGGGCAATGAAGAATGAGCAAATTCTGGGATTGTTGAATCCACTGATCGCACTTGTTTTTGCGATTACCTTTTTTGTGTTCTGGTGGAAATACAAAGACAAATCCTACATCATTGGTATTTCATTTGCCTATTTGATGATGGGAACTGGGTTCCTGATTTCGCATCTGGCGGCAGATGTAAACGGTATTGCACATGTTTTTGGTACCAACTTCCTTTTTTCAATGGGCGTCATCTCCATCATTTGGGCAGCTTGTTACCGCAGCAATTTGAATGTTCCCCTCGGCTTATTGGGGTTGCTTCCAATACTGGGAATAAGTGTTTTGGCATATGTCCACTTCAATCCAATCGAATTCAACGCGCGATTGTTCGTTATGAATACCGCTTTTGGAATCATGTTCGCGATTGGAGCTGTGTCCTTGTTCAAAAATATCTCTGCTGGACCTGTCGAAAAACTGCTTTTCGCTATGTTTGTATTAATGGCTCTACAATTCTGGATACGGCCAATATCCACCGTGAGCCCAGAGGGTAGCTTCGATCATCAGGGTTACAGAGATTCATTTTACTATTCAGTTCTGAATGCAACCATCGCTTTACTAGCCTTGATGTTGGCTCTTTCACTGATGGCTGCCTGCGTTGTTGATATAATGGCCGAAATTCGTACAAAGACAGAGAATGACCTATTGACCGGTCTGAAGATCAGGCGGGTTTTTGAAGATCAGGCCAAGGCGATCTTTGAGGACAATTCGCGCGTCGACCTGCCCATGGCAATGATCCTTGCAGACATTGATCACTTCAAGAATGTGAATGATAATTTCGGCCATCAAGTTGGGGATCGGGCAATTGCCGCTTTTGGCAAATTGCTTCGTGAACAGGTTCGGGACAGCGATTTTGCCGGAAGGGTTGGGGGAGAGGAGTTTTGCATAATCTTGTGGAACGCAAACGCGCAAACAGCAAGATTGGTTGCCGAGAATATACGATACCGGTTTTCGCAGATACAAATCGCTGGCTTGCCAAAGAATGATTTTCTTACCGCGAGTTTTGGTGTTGCAGAAAGCAGGGATGGCGACGATTACGACACGTTGTTCAAGCGTGCGGATGAGGCACTTTATGCATCCAAGAAGAATGGTCGTGATCGTGTTACGTGCCCTTTGACACGAGATGAATCAAGTCTTGGCTTGGAACCAGCCACTTGAGATGCTGATGCGGTAGAACGGTCTTTCGACCGGAATCCATTTATGTTTTGTTGATATGCTCACCGTCGGTCGCTAAGACTTATGCGTCGTTTCAAAAAATGATCTGAATGTGACTGAATGACAGATGCTCCCAATCTCATTCTTCTGGCGCAAATTGGCGCTCCGCACGGTATCAAGGGTGAAGTGCGCGTCAAACCGTTTGGTGATCCGGACATGCTGGACCAGTATGGCAGGCTGGAAACTAAGGATGGTCGCAAGTTAAAAATCAAACGCATGCGTCCGCAAAAGAATATGCTCGTGGTGAAATTTGAAGGTGTAAACACGCGGGAAGAAGCCGAAGCCCTTAACAGGATTGAGTTGTTCATAGATCGTGCAAAATTGCCGGATCCTGATGATGATGAATTTTATGTGTCTGACCTTATAGGCATGACTGTGATGATAGAAGGCGCAGAGGCAGGCCGCGTAAAAGATGTTCCGAATTTCGGGGCAGGGGACATGATTGAAGTCGAGCCCTCGTCAGGCGGTGCGACCTACTATTTGCCCTTTACTGAGGCGGTTGTGCCGGAGATCAATTTTGAAGCGGGTGAGTTAATTGTTGTGCCACAAATTGAAGTTAGTGAGCGGGATGAACAAAAGGCGCGACAAACCGAAGATCTGACGGAGAAAAATTCAAAACAAGAGGCGCGACAAACCGAAGGTTTGGAGGGGAAACATAAATGACCTTCCGCGCCTCCATCATCACGCTTTATCCTGAAATGTTTCCCGGATCGCTGGGCATGTCTTTGGCGGGGAATGCGCTTGAGCGCGGCGACTGGTCGCTTGAAACCATTCACTTGCGGGAGTTTGG